>NZ_CP027727.1:1893835-2209474 GCF_003851685.1 Pseudomonas sp. R5-89-07
TGCGTTTGTCCTGGAAGATTTTCTTGCGCGCCATGTCCTTCGCATCCAGTACACAGCGCTTTGCCGGACCGTGCATGTGCTCAACCAGGTCGCCAGGCAAGGTGCCTGCAAGCAGGGCGTCCTGTTGCTCGACAAAAGCCTGCGCCGCTGCGTTGGTCAGGTGCTCGATGGCCTTGCCGCGCAGGATCGCCAGTTTGCGGCGACGCGAATCCGACGCACCCAACTGTCGATACGTCTGCGGCAGGTCATCACCCACCAGGTCGAGCAGCAGTGACTCGACTTCGGCGTATTCCAGCAACTCCATCTCCAGGCCGTCTTCCAGGTCGATCAACGCATAGCAAATGTCATCGGCCGCCTCCATCAGGTACACCAATGGGTGGCGGGCCCAGCGTTGATCCTCCAGTTGAGGCAGGCCGAGCTTGTGGGCGATCTGTTCCAGAATCGGCAGCTCACTCTGGTAGCAGCCGAACTTGTGTTTTTTGTAGCCCAACGAGTCCGCGTGGCGGGCGGTCCAGGGGTACTTGAGGTAAGTACCCAGGGTGGCATAGGTCAGTCGCGTGCCACCGTCGAACTGATGGTATTCAAGCTGGGTCAGTACCCGAAAACCTTGGGCATTGCCTTCGAAGTTGAGGAAGTCATTGCGCTCGGCATTGCTCATGTCATCCAGCCAGCCGCGCCCGGCGGCCTGCTGGAACCAGTGGCGGATGGCATCTTCGCCGGAGTGGCCGAAGGGCGGATTGCCGATGTCATGGGCCAGGCAGGCCGACTGCACCACCATGCCCAGGTCGCTAGGGTCGCACCAGTCGGGCAGGGCGCCGCGCAGTGTTTCACCGACGCGCATCCCCAGGGAGCGCCCCACACAGCTGACTTCCAGCGAGTGGGTCAGGCGCGTGTGGATATGGTCATTGCTGGAAACGGGATGCACCTGGGTCTTGCGACCCAGACGACGGAAAGCGCCGGAGAAAATAATGCGGTCGTGGTCTTTGTGAAAAGGACTGCGGCCCAGTTCTTCCGGGCTGTGCAGGGGTTTGCCAAGACGTTCGCGGGTCAGCAGGGTGGGCCAATCCAAGGCAGGTACTCTCCGTACGGTGAATGACACCAGCAGCTTCCCGTTTCCGCGCCGGCGGGGCAAGCGGAAATCTTCAGGTCGAGGGTGTCGATTGCAACAAACAGCAGGCGCTGACCACCGTTGCAGAATTGTCAGGCGGTCAGGCCGTAGTATTGAGCCAGCAAGCGAGGCTCACTTTCTGCGAGAGGCGCCTTGCATGGCCAGTTTGATCAGTGGGATCAACCCGGCCCCCAGCCGTACCAGGCGCGTCACGCTGCTGATACTGCCGCCCTTGGCGCCCTTGCCGGTGAAGAACCCCATCAGTGTCACCGCCGCCACACCCCACAGCGGCGCGTGCTTGATGCCCAGGCTGTCCTGCCAGTTATGACGCATATCGCGCACCTTGTGCAGCGGCGCTATCAGTTGCTGGGACTCGTGACGGATTTCCTGACGGTGCATTTCCATGCGCAGGCGGATCAACGCCTTGCGCATTTCTCGACGAGAGCTATTTTGCGGGATTTCAGGCAGGCTCATGGCAACAGGCGCTCCCGGTCATTGGCCAGTTCTTCTAGGGTGGCATGGAACGGCGTGGACTCATCGAACACTGCCGCTTTCAAGCGTACCCCACAGAATGCTGCAGCCAGGCTGTAAAACACGCACAGGCAAATGATGCCGGTCAGGCGGTAGCCGGTGTCCCAGACCAGGATCATTACCAGCGTCGATAACCCCACCAACAGCAACAGGGCGAACACCAGCGCCAGGCCGGCAAATAGCAGCAGGCTGACAGTACGCGCCTTCTGCTCCTGTAACTCGATGCCAAACAGTTCGACATGGCTGTGCAGCAAGCCGAGCACGGCAGCGCCCAGACGGCGGGAAGTGGAACCTGCGCCCTTTGACGAGCTGGATTCGTCGATAGCCATGATATTAGCGCCTGGTAGCCAGCAAACCGATCAAAAAGCCCACGCCGGCAGCGATGCCGACAGACTGCCATGGGTTGGCTTGCACGTAATCTTCCGTCGCGGTAATGGCCGCCTGGCCACGTTCGCGCAGGGAGTCTTCGGTCAATTGCAGGGTTTCACGGGCTTTGAGCAGACTTTCGTGGATCCTGGTGCGCAGCTCATCGGCCTGATCGCCGGCCAGGGTAGCGGTGTCGTCCAGCAACCTTTCGGTATCGCTGACGAGGGCCTGAAAATCCGCCATCAGTATTTCTTGAGCAGTCTTTGCTGTTTTGCCGGCCATGGTTATCTCCGTGTGTGGCTGTTCGGTACGTGTGGTTTCGAGTCGCGGGCTTCGTCGAAGGTTCACTGCAATTGTCTGGTACAGCTTTTGCTTTGCCTTGGTGCGCATGCTCTGGGGCCTGCGCTGAATCCGGGCGGTCGAGGTGCAAGCCTTGAAAAACCTTACCCTAATTAACTGAAACTCGCGCAAATACCCTGTCGGGGAGCGCCGGTTGTGTTGATCGCTGCGCTAAAGCGGTTCACGCCCTCTGGAACAAGGGTGCGGGCTTTGGTGCCAATTTGGTGCGGACAACCCTGGCTTGAACCGCTTTGGTGCTTTTTGCCTTACTGCAGGCCTGCCAACCTCCATGGAAAATTTGCAAAGCGCGGTGGACACACTCGTCCATAGCTCCAACACCCTGTTCATCCTGATTGGCGCGGTGATGGTCCTGGCCATGCACGCCGGTTTTGCCTTTCTGGAAGTCGGTACGGTGCGCCAGAAGAATCAGGTCAACGCGTTGTCGAAAATCCTCAGCGACTTCGCGATCTCCACCCTGGCGTATTTCTTTATAGGCTATTGGATCTCCTATGGAGTGAGCTTCATGCAGCCGGCGGCGGTGATCAGCGCGGATCATGGCTACGGCCTGGTGAAATTTTTCTTCCTGCTGACCTTTGCCGCGGCGATTCCGGCGATCATTTCCGGGGGGATTGCCGAGCGCGCCAAATTCGCACCTCAGTTATGTGCGACGGCACTGATCGTGGCGTTCATCTACCCATTCTTCGAAGGGGTGGTGTGGAATGGCAACTTCGGTCTGCAGGCCTGGCTGCTCGCGACCTTCGGCGCCAGCTTCCATGACTTCGCAGGTTCTGTGGTGGTGCATGCCATGGGCGGCTGGCTGGCGTTGGCGGCGGTGCTGTTACTTGGGCCGCGCAACGGACGTTACCGCGAAGGGCGCCTGGTGGCGTTTGCGCCCTCAAGCATTCCGTTTCTCGCGCTGGGTTCGTGGATCCTGATCGTGGGCTGGTTCGGGTTCAACGTAATGAGTGCGCAGACCCTCAATGGCGTTAGCGGCCTGGTGGCGGTCAACTCGTTGATGGCAATGGTCGGCGGCACCGTCGCCGCGCTGGTGATCGGCCGCAATGACCCTGGCTTCCTGCACAACGGCCCGCTGGCCGGGCTGGTGGCGATCTGCGCCGGTTCCGATCTGATGCATCCGGTGGGCGCGCTGGTTACCGGTGTGGTCGCGGGGGGCTTGTTTGTGTGGTGCTTCATGGCCGCCCAGGATCGCTGGAAAATCGATGACGTGCTGGGGGTGTGGCCGCTGCATGGCCTCTGTGGCGTCTGGGGCGGCATTGCCTGCGGCATCTTCGGGCAGTCGGCACTGGGCGGGCTGGGGGGTGTCAGCCTGATCAGCCAATTGATCGGCACCGCCCTTGGCGTCGCCGTTGCGTTGGTCGGTGGCTTGCTGGTGTACGGCGTGATCAAGCGTGTGTCCGGGCTGCGCCTGAGCCAGGAACAGGAGTATTACGGAGCGGACCTGTCGATCCACAAGATCGGGGCTGTCAGTCAGGATTGATCGGTGCGCGCTTGCGGGGCAATGTTGGGCTTAGAATGGTGGCGTGTTTTCCAATCGAGTTGATTTGCCATGCTTCCTGAATGCCAGCTGTTCGGCACCCTGGGTTGCCATCTGTGTGAAATTGCCGAAGCCGAAATCATGCCGCTCGTCGAGCACGGGTTGCTCGTGGAGCTGGTGGATATCACCGACCCCGACGACCTGACCGAGGCCTACGGCCTGCGGATTCCGGTACTCAGGCGGGTGGACACGGGAGCGGAACTGGATTGGCCGTTCGACACCGAGCAGGTGGTTGCCTTTCTGCGCTGACGTTTAGGCGATGGCGGGTTTCCAATTATTACGTTACTGTATGTTTGTACAGCGATTGAATAGAGGGAACGCCCGTGGTGAATGTCGAACAACTGAAAAGCAGCGTCAATCGCATGTCCGCCGATGTCGTGCGCGATGCGGTGAACGAGCTGCGCCTGGATGGCCTGGTCACGGAAGGCAAGACGCCCTTCAACAAAGTGCATTTCAATACCTGCTTTGCCGAAATCGAAGCGCTGTTCCAGCGCGCCGGTTATCACAAGCAGCTGGATGTCGTGGGTTATCAGGGCTTGCTCTACGCGCTCTACGACCCGGGCCGCTGGGAGGCCGTGGACGTACTGCGCTGGCTCAAGGAGTTTACCGAGGCGGCGAGCGCTTCGAAGGTGTTGCGCACGCAATTGGCCAAGGCCTGAGAACTCTTCTAGGCTCAATCCCGCACTCTGCGGGATAATGCCCGCCTGTTTATTCCAGGCGTTGAGCATCGGCATGTCCACTTCCGGTTTTTCCCCTTCGCAGCACCAGGCCAGCACCTTGTACCTGCCGCCTGGCCCATGGTTGACGGTGCTCGATTGCCTGTGCGATCACTTCCCGGCGATCGCCCGTGAACACTGGCTGGACCGCATTGCCCGTGGCCGCGTGCTGGATATCAACGGTTGCCCCATCAGCCTGGACCTGGCTTACAAGGAAGGCCTGTGCATCTATTACTTTCGCGAAGTGCCCAATGAGAAAGTAATCCCGGTACAGGAAAGCATCCTGTACGCCGATGAACACCTGGTGGTGGCCGACAAGCCGCACTTCCTGCCAGTGACCCCCGCCGGCGAGTACGTCGAACAAACGCTGTTGCGCCGTTTGATCCGGCGTCTGGACAATCCCGCCCTGGTGCCCCTGCACCGCATTGACCGGCATACCGCTGGGCTGGTGCTGTTCTCGGCCAACCCCGACAGCCGCTCGGCCTATCAGCAGCTGTTTCCCACGCGGCGCATCGATAAATTCTACGAAGCCATTGCGCCGGCCTTGCCTGGCCTGGCGTTCCCTCGGGTACACAAAAGCCGGCTGGTGGACGGTGAACCGTTCTTCCGAATGCAGGAAGGCCCAGGTTCCAGCAACACCGAAACGGCTGTTGAAGTGCGCGAGAAACACGGCGATCTATGGCGCTATGGCCTGTTCCCGGTGACCGGCAAGAAGCACCAGTTGCGCGTACACATGACCGCGCTCGGGGCGAGTATCTGCAATGACCCGTTCTACCCTGACGTGATCAAGGACGCCCAGGACGATTACGCCAACCCGCTCAAGTTGTTGGCCCAGGGCGTGCGTTTTATCGACCCGGTCAGCGGCCAGGAACGCAGCTTTCGCAGTGAAATCACGCTGGACTGGTAAACGCCGCAAACAACAAGGCCCGCGCGAGGCGGGCCTTGGGTGCAAGCGGTGGCTTACAGGTCTTTAACGGTGCGAACCTGATCTTTGTTGATGCGGGTGTGCTTGCCGTCCAGCTGTTCGAATTCGTAGAAGCCCGAGTCTTCATCGTATTTCGGGGTGTCGACGGCCTGGATTTCGCGACCGTCATTCAGGGTGATCACTGTTGGCGAAGCGCAACCGGCGAGGGTGGCGAGGCCCAGTGCAAGCATGAGAGCGGCGATGGTCCGTTGAGTCATGGGTGTGTCTCCGAGAGAATACGTTTGAAATGCTGACCTTGTGACGTGTGCAACGCCGGCAAAGTTCCTGATGCAGCGCTCATTCTGACATGCCAGCCGGTGCGTGCAACAGCTCAGGGGTATTAAGGTTGGCCAGGCGCGGGTCATCGTCCGGGCATTCCAGGCCTGTGGCGCCCAGCTGCAACAGGATTTTGCGCGGGCTACGTTCGCCGGCATTCCAGGCCTGTTCCACCTGATCTTTCAGGGCGGTGGGGATAATGCAGAGCAAGGGTTCCCAGAACTCGCCGTGGCGTACCATCACCGGAACCTGCGGGTTGCGTTGCGCAATCGCACGCAAATCGGCCAGCAGTCGCGCATCGATCTGCGGCACGTCGCAGGGCAGGATCAGCAGATGCTCATGACGCGCGGCGAATAGTCCCGCGCGTATGCCGGCCAGGGGGCCGGGAAAGTCCGGGCTGTCGTCGCTTACCAATTGGTCGGCATAGGGCGCATACCGCGCATGGTTGCGATTGCACGAGATGATCAGGTCATCGGTGAGCGGCCGCACCCGTTGGTGCAGGTGCGCAATCAAGGGCTGGCCGCGCCATTCCAGCAGGCCTTTGTCCTCGCCGCCCATGCGCTGGCCACGGCCACCGGCCAACAACAAAATCGAGCAAGGCAGGCGTGAAGATTCAAGGGACATGGCGGTTCCGCAGCGGCAGGTAAACAGGGCTCTGTGATATAACACCGGGCTGTTCCTTCGACAACCGGACCGTGCCATGAAAGCCAAGGCTGATGCGCCCTTCGTACCTTTGAATATCGCTGTGCTGACCGTCAGCGACACTCGCACCCTGGACACCGACACCTCGGGCCAGGTCTTCGTCGACCGCCTGACCGCCGCCGGCCACCACCTGGCCGAACGTGTACTGCTCAAGGACGACCTCTACAAAATTCGCGCCCAAGTCGCCCATTGGATCGCCGAGGATGTGGTGCAGGTCGTGCTGATTACCGGCGGCACCGGCTTCACTGGCCGCGACAGCACGCCGGAAGCGGTGAGCTGCCTGCTGGACAAACAGGTGGATGGTTTTGGCGAGCTGTTCCGCCAGATCTCGGTCGCCGATATCGGCACGTCCACGGTGCAATCGCGCGCCCTGGCCGGCCTGGCCAATGGCACCCTGGTGTGCTGCCTGCCGGGCTCCACCAATGCCGTGCGCACCGGCTGGGACGGCATCCTGGCGGAGCAGCTGGATAACCGTCATCGGCCGTGCAATTTCGTACCTCACCTCAAGCAGGCCGAGCCCTGCGAATCCCGTGGATAAGCCCGGCAAGACCGGCGCCTTGATGCCGGTGGACGAGGCCTTGCAGCGTTTGCTGGACGTGGCCGGCGCCACGCCGATCCACGAGCACGAAGCGGTGAGCCTGGCCGAATGCGATGGCCGCGTATTGGCACAAGACCTGGTCGCCACCCTCGACCTGCCGCCCTGGCCCAACAGTGCCATGGACGGCTACGCCCTGCGCCTGGCGGACTGGGCCGGCGAGCCTTTGCCGGTCAGCCAGCGCATTTTTGCCGGCAATGCGCCAGAGCCGTTGGTGCCCGGAACCTGCGCACGCATCTTTACCGGCGCACCCGTGCCCCAGGGTGCCGACTGCGTGGAAATGCAGGAAAACGCGATCATTCACAACGATGAACGTGTGAGTTTCAGCGAGCCGTTGCACGCGGGTCAGAATATCCGCCCTCAAGGCCAGGAAACGACGGTCGGCGAATTGGTGTTGCCCGCCGGTACGCGCCTGGGCCCGATCGAGTTGGGCCTGGCTGCTTCGCTTGGATGTGATCGCCTGGACGTGGTGCGGCGTGTGCGGGTGGCCGTGCTGTCGACCGGGGACGAACTGATCGAACCCGGTTTGCCGCTGGGGCCTGGGCAGATCTACAACAGCAACCGCCGTGTACTGTGCGCCTGGCTGGCGCGCATGGCGTGCGAAGTGATCGATGCCGGAATCCTTCCGGATGACCTGGAACAGACCCGCGCACGCTTGGCGAGCCTGGGCAATGTCGACCTGATCCTGTCCACCGGTGGCGTGTCGGTAGGCGAGGCGGACTTCCTCGGTATGGCCTTGCGTGAAGAGGGCGAACTGGCCCTGTGGAAACTCGCAATCAAACCCGGCAAGCCGCTGACCTTCGGGCATTTTCGTGGCGTGCCGGTGATCGGCCTGCCAGGTAACCCCGCGTCGACCCTGGTGACGTTCGCCCTGTTGGCTCGGCCTTACCTGCTGCGCCGCCAAGGTGTGGAAGACGTCGCGCCGCTCCGTTTCAAAGTGCCGGTGGGGTTCGTGTGGCCCAAGCCAGGCAACCGCCGTGAGTATCTGCGCGGGCGCATCGAGCAGGGCAAGGCGGTCATCTACGGCAACCAGAGCTCCGGCGTGCTGCGCAGCGCAGCGTGGGCGCAAGGGTTTTTGGAGGTGTTGGAAGGGACGACGTTAGCGGTAGGCGATCAGGTCAATTTCATTCCCCTGAGTGACCTCCTGAATTGATCCCCGACCTGAAAATCGGTCAGCCTTTCGATGAAGCAAAAATTTGAACCGCCCGTGAATGCGCTCACCTAACGATGAGCTTGTGAAGAATTGCACAGGCAATTTGCCAATATCGGCATATTCCGAGAGGTGGGCAACGTGGCTAAAGACGAGAAGAAAAGCAAAGGTGAAGGTTCGAAAGCCAGCAAGGAGTTGAAAGACAAAAAGTCCTCACCCGCAAAAAAATCCGCAGCGGCATCGGCTCTTTCAAAATCTTCGGAAAAGAAAGACAAGAAAAAAGATGACGAACCCAAGAAGTCTGTGAAAAAAGCTGACGGCAAGCCAGAAAAAGCGAAGAAGTCAGAAAAAGCAGAGAAAAAGTCGGAGAAAGCAGAAAAGCCGGCAAAAAAGAAAAAATGATACCTGCTAGGGCCTGGCGCCCTAGCTTCTCCACGCTCGGGACCTTCGATTCCCGGGCTCATCACTTTGAACTAATCACAACGCCCGTCCCCCTAACGCTGTGCAGATCCCCCTGGCTCAGGTCGATCCTGAGCTGGTCAATTACGCGCAAAGGTTTGGTGAATCATGAAAAGTGAACAAGTAGAAGGTGTTGCAGAAAAGCTCGCCGGCAAGGCACAGAGCACAGTAGGGAAATTGTTGGGTGACTCGCAGATCCAAGCAGAAGGTGCTGGTCGACAGGCTGCCGGGCAACTGACCCAGACCTATGGGGATGCACTGGACAGCGTATCTACGTTCGTTAAAGAAAAACCAGTCGCCGCACTCGCCATTGGTGCGGTGGCCCTGCTGGTGCTGGACCGTCTCCTGCGCCGCTGAGGTTTATCAACTTGTCCCGATAGAGGTGGTTCAGCACCCCATCAGGTGACTGATATTGCGCTATCGGCGGCGAGCCCCTCCCACATTTGGAGCGGTGTTTGCCTGGAGTTATTCAGTAGTCGTCGCCGCGCTCCGTCACATCCCGCTCCACCGGCTGCGCATTGGGGTCATACCCCACCGGAAACTTGCCCTTCAGTGTCCAGGCAAACGCGATGATTTCGGCAATGGTGCGGTACAGCTCTTCGGGAATGCTGTCCCCCAGTTCCATGCGCGCCAGCAGCTTCACCAGCTCGGCGTTTTCATAGATGGGCACTTCATTTTCCCGCGCCAGCTTGAGGATCGCTTCCGCCAGGGCTTCATCGCCCTTGGCGGTCAAGGTGGGCGCTTGCTGGCCGTCGTACTTGAGGGCGATCGCCTGGCGAGGAGGGGCCGGGTTCTTCATGCGGTCTCATCCACCCAGCGCTGTTCCAGTCCGGTTTTTGGCCCGCGTGGCGGGGTGCCAAGATGGCAATCCAGGTCGCCGACGTTGAGGCCTGAGGCCACCAGGCGCTCGCGCAGGCTGCCCAGGTGATGTTCGATCAGGCTGGCGGTAAAGGCGCGGGTGGCCCACAACTGGCTGGAGAGTTTGCCCTGCGTCAGTTGCGCCTGGACCTGCAAAGGCCCCAGTGGCTCCATGTCGAAGGCCAGCTCGACACGCCAGAGCATCTGCTTGGGGTCTTTACGTTCATTGCGCTCGGGCTGCTCCTTATCGGAAGGCGGCTCCTCGCGCTGGAATTTTACCTGCAGCGGGACAATGTCCTGCAGGCTGCGCATGGGGATTTCCAGTTGCCAAGTGGTTTGCAGGCGGCCATCGGCGGTGGTGCCGGTCTGTTCCAGGCTCGACAGTTGGTGGCTCTGTAACCGGGAAATTGCCCCGGCGGCCAGGCGCAGCAGGTTTTCCAGATCGCCTTCGCCGTCCAGTTTGGCCATCAGCCGCTCGGGCAGCGGAAAGCTTGCGGGCGCCTGACGCGCGCCGACCTGGCCGAGGGTGCCCAACGGACTGCGTACAAAATTCGGCAATACCTGGGCCAGTGTATTGGCCGCAAGGATGGCATTCAGATTGGTGCTGGCGGGCAGGGCTGGCAATAAGTCCGCGACCAGGCGCAACAGCGCGCCCTTCATGTCCAGCGGTGGTATTTGCGGGTTCTGCCCGGCCAGTAACTTGGCTTCCAGAAAGGCCCCACTGTTCTGCACCAGTTGCGCCAGCACCTTGGGGTTGCTGACTTGCGCCAGGTCGGGCAAAGCCGCCAGTAAACGCTCGGCCGCCGCGCGCAGGTCGGTGGAGGTGCTGTCGCCACGGGGCAGGTTTTGCAAGGCGGTGAACACCGCATCCAGCGAGCCTTGGCGACTCTGCTGGGTCGAGAGCTGCTGCGCGACCTCCAGTTGGTCCTTCAGCCCGCTCAACGGCACAAAGCTCAGCGTTTGCGCGTCCTGCACCACCGCGCTGAGCAAGCTGCCGACCCTTAACGGCTGAGGGCTTTCCACGGTGAGGGTCGCACTGGCCATGGCGGTATTGAGCACGCTTACCAGCGAGCGATAGACCGCCGGTTGCGCGGTGCCCTGGGGCAGCATCTGGGTGGTCAGCACTTTGGCTTGCAGCAACGTACCCACTGGCATTTGCGTGGTGTCGATGCGGGTGAGGGCGGCGACATTGGCGCTCAAGGCCTGCTGCAGCGAAAGCGTCAGGTTGCCCGCCGGCGTCTGGCCCACGGCTACGTTACTGCCCAACGGCAACGGCTGGGCGCTGCTGGCTTGTACTAACGTCTGGCGACCGCCTTCGAGGGTCAACTTCAACAACAGCTGAAAAGCTTCGCCGCCTTGTTTAAGCGCGATCACCTCGGCGTTTACGGTTTTTCCGGGCGCGATCAACCCGGTCTGCGGCTCCAGCAGCTTGAGCAACTCACCGGCCGCAGGCAGCGGGGCAGGGCCCGGCGTCGCGGTTGCAGGCAGGGTAGGAAGGTTGATCTCACCGGTCATCGTGCACGTCGTCTCTGGGGAAATTGCCCTCTTTAGAGTAGGGCATCGCATGTATAATGCCGCCCGTCTGCAAAGAGAGCGGTAAAAACCTCACAACTATTTGATCCAGCTCTCTAAAATCGGTCGCCAAAGCCGTTATTGTGCCTCTCTCTATAACGGCCGCTGCACCGCCGACTTGAACCGTAAAGGCCCGCGATCTCTTGACCAGCCCTCTTCTTGAAGCCGTAGCGCTTGCCTGTGAACGCGACCTGCGCCTTTTGTTCGAACACCTCGAACTGCGCCTGGCGGGTGGCGACATGGTGCAAGTCAGCGGCCCCAACGGCAGTGGCAAGACCAGCCTGCTGCGCTTGCTGGCCGGGCTGATGCAGCCGACGGCGGGCGAGGTTCGGCTTAACGGCAAGCCCCTGCATGAACAGCGCACCGAGTTGGCCCGCAACCTGGTCTGGATCGGCCACGCCGCCGGGATCAAGGATGTGCTCACCGCCGAAGAAAACCTCAGCTGGCTCAGCGCCCTGCATCACCGCGCTTCGCGCGATGCGATCTGGCAGGCGCTGGCTGCCGTTGGCCTGAAGGGTTTCGAAGACGTGCCCTGTCACACCCTGTCCGCCGGCCAGCAACGCCGCGTCGCGCTGGCGCGTCTGTACCTGCCCGGCCCGCCGCTGTGGATTCTCGACGAACCGTTCACCGCCCTCGACAAGCAAGGCGTGGCCCAATTGGAAGACCACCTGGCCCGGCATTGCGAGCAGGGCGGGTTGGTGGTGCTCACCACCCACCACACCCTGGCGCGCAGGCCCGCCGGTTACCGTGAACTGGACCTGGCGCGGTGGTCGGCATGAGTGTGTTTGCCCTGCTGGTCGCCCGCGAAGCACGGCTGTTGTGCCGTCGCCCGGCAGAACTGGCCAACCCGCTGGTGTTCTTTGCCATCGTGATTGCGCTGTTCCCCTTGGCGGTCGGTCCCGAGACTAAACTGTTGCAAACCTTGTCCCCGGGACTGGTGTGGGTGGCCGCGCTTTTGTCCGTGCTGCTCTCGCTGGACGGGCTGTTTCGCAGTGATTTTGAAGACGGTTCCCTGGAACAATGGGTCCTTTCGTCGCACCCTCTACCCCTTCTGGTACTGGCCAAGGTGCTGGCACACTGGGCGTTTTCCGGCCTCGCGCTGGTCTTGCTTTCGCCGCTGCTGGCAATGATGCTGGGCTTGCCGGTTGAATGCCTGCCGGTGTTGCTTCTGTCCTTGTTGCTCGGTACGCCGGTGCTCAGCTTGTTGGGGGCGGTGGGCGCAGCGTTGACCGTCGGTTTGAAGCGCGGTGGCCTGTTATTGGCCCTGCTGATTCTGCCTCTGTACATCCCGGTTCTGATCCTTGGCAGCGGTGCTTTGCAGGCTGCGCTGATGGGCATGCCGGCGAGTGGTTACCTGCTGTGGCTTGGCAGCCTGGCCGCCCTGGCGGTAACCCTGACACCCTTTGCCATAGCGGCCGGCCTGAGAATCAGCGTCGGCGAATAATGAGGTCTGGTCAGGCTATACACGCTTGGCCAGTAAAGACCCTACGCTGCTTGTCACGACAAGCAGCAACCGTGAGAAACAGCAATGAACTGGACCTGGTTTCACAAGCTCGGCTCGCCCAAATGGTTTTATGGCATCAGCGGCAAGCTGCTGCCGTGGTTGAGCGTCGCCGCCGTGTTGCTGATCGGCATCGGCCTGGTCTGGGGCCTGGCCTTCGCGCCGCCGGACTATCAGCAAGGCAACAGCTTTCGCATCATCTATATTCACGTCCCCGCCGCCATGCTGGCGCAGTCCTGCTATGTGATGCTGGCGGTGTGCGGCATCGTCGGCCTGGTCTGGAAGATGAAGCTGGCCGACGTCGCCCTGCAATGCGCCGCGCCGATTGGTGCGTGGATGACTGCCGTGGCGCTGGTCACCGGGGCGATCTGGGGCAAGCCCACCTGGGGTTCGTGGTGGGTGTGGGATGCGCGACTTACCTCCATGTTGATCCTGCTGTTCCTCTACTTCGGCCTGATTGCCCTGGGCAACGCCATCAGCAACCGTGACAGCGCCGCCAAGGCCTGCGCGGTGCTGGCGATTGTCGGCGTGATCAACATCCCGATCATCAAGTACTCGGTGCAATGGTGGAACACCCTGCACCAGGGCGCCACGTTCACCCTCACCGAAAAGCCGGCGATGCCCGTGGAAATGTGGGCGCCACTGCTGCTGATGGTGCTGGGCTTCTACTGCTTCTTCGGCGCCGTGCTGCTGCTGCGCATGCGCCTCGAAGTGCTCAAGCGCGAAGCCCGGGCCAGTTGGGTCAAGGCTGAAGTTCAAGCCAGCCTGGGAGCGCACGCATGAGTTTTGCTTCATTCAGCGATTTTCTCGCCATGGGCCATCATGGCCTGTATGTCTGGACCGCCTACGGCATCTGCCTGGCGGTGCTGGCCCTCAACGTCGCCGCGCCGCTGCTGGCACGCAAGCGTTACCTGCAACAAGAGGCGCGTCGTCTGCGCCGGGAGACCGATCAGTGAATCCGTTGCGCAGAAAGCGTCTGTTGATCATCCTTGCCATCCTGGCCGGCGTCGGTATTGCCGTGGGCCTGGCCCTGAGTGCCCTGCAGCAGAACATCAACCTGTTCTACACGCCGACCCAGATCGCCAATGGCGAAGCACCTGTCGACACGCGGATTCGCGCCGGCGGCATGGTGGAGAAGGGCTCCTTGAAGCGTTCCGGCGACTCCCTGGACGTGACCTTCGTCGTCACCGACTTCAACAAGGCCGTGACCATCACCTACCGCGGCATCCTCCCGGACCTGTTCCGCGAAGGCCAAGGCATCGTCGCCCTGGGCAAACTCAACGCCAATGGCGTGGTGGTGGCCGATGAAGTGCTGGCCAAGCACGATGAAAAATACATGCCGCCGGAAGTCACCAAAGCGTTGAAAGACAGCGGCCAATCTGCACCCGCCAAGGAGGGCTAAGCGATGACGTCCGCACTGTTTATTCCCGAGCTGGGCCAGTTGGCGATGATCCTCGCACTGTGCTTCGCCATCGTCCAGGCCGTGGTGCCGTTGCTCGGTGCCTGGCGCGGCGACCGTCTGTGGATGAGCCTGGCGCAGCCGGCCGCCTGGGGGCAGTTCGCGTTCCTGCTGTTCGCATTCGGCTGCCTCACCTACGCCTTCATGACCGACGATTTTTCCGTCGCCTATGTGGCCAATAACTCCAACAGCGCGCTGCCCTGGTACTACAAATTCAGCGCGGTGTGGGGCGCCCACGAAGGGTCGTTGCTGCTGTGGGCACTGATCCTCGGCGGCTGGACCTTCGCCGTGTCGGTGTTCTCGCGCCAATTGCCGCAGGTCATGCTGGCGCGGGTGCTGGCGGTGATGGGCATGATCAGCATCGGTTTCCTGCTGTTCCTGATCATGACGTCCAACCCGTTCAGCCGCATCCTGCCGCAGGTTCCGGTGGACGGGCATGACCTCAACCCGTTGCTGCAAGACATCGGCCTGATCGTGCACCCGCCGATGCTTTACATGGGCTATGTCGGCTTCTCCGTGGCCTTTGCCTTCGCCATCGCCGCGTTGCTCGGCGGGCGCCTGGATGCGGCCTGGGCGCGCTGGTCGCGGCCCTGGACCATCGTCGCCTGGGCCTTCCTGGGCATCGGCATCACGCTGGGCTCGTGGTGGGCCTACTACGAACTCGGCTGGGGCGGCTGGTGGTTCTGGGACCCGGTGGAAAATGCGTCCTTCATGCCCTGGCTGGTCGGTACCGCGCTGATTCACTCCCTGGCCGTCACCGAAAAACGTGGCGTGTTCAAGAGCTGGACCGTGTTGCTGGCTATCGCGGCATTTTCCCTCAGCCTGCTCGGCACTTTCCTCGTGCGTTCGGGCGTGCTGACGTCGGTGCACGCGTTTGCTTCCGACCCTGCGCGCGGCGTGTTCATCCTGATCTTCCTGCTGTTTGTGGTCGGTGGTTCGCTGACGCTGTTCGCCCTGCGCGCGCCGGTGGTCAAGAGCCAGGTGGGCTTCAATCTGTGGTCGCGGGAAACCCTGCTGCTAGGCAACAACCTGGTACTGGTGGTGGCCGCCTCGATGATCCTGCTCGGTACCCTGTACCCTTTGGTGCTGGATGCCTTGAGCGGTGCCAAGCTGTCCGTCGGCCCGCCGTACTTCAACGCCTTGTTCATTCCACTGATGGGCCTGTTGATGGTGGTGGTGGCGGTCGGTGTGTTGGTGCGCTGGAAAGACACCCCGGTGAAATGGCTGGCCGGCATGCTGATGCCGGTGCTGCTGGGCAGCGTGGCCCTGGCGGTGATAGCCGGTGTTGCCTACGGCGACTTCAACTGGGCGGTGCTCGCCACGTTCCTGCTCGCTGCCTGGGTATTACTGGCCGGCGTTCGCGACATCGCCGACAAGACCCGGCACAAGGGCTTGCTCAAAGGCCTGCCGACCTTGACACGCAGCTACTGGGGCATGCAGATCGCCCACCTCGGCATCGCCGTGTGCGCCCTGGGCGTGGTGCTCTCCAGCCAGAACAGCGCCGAGCGCGACCTGCGCCTGGCCCCCGGCGAGTCCATGGACCTGGCCGGCTACCACTTCATCTTCGAAGGTGCCAAGCATTTCGAAGGGCCGAACTTCACGTCAGACAAGGGCACTGTGCGCGTCGTGCGCAACGGCAAGGAAATCGCCGTGCTGCATCCGGAAAAGCGCCTGTACACAGTGCAAAGCTCGATGATGACCGAAGCCGGCATCGATGCGGGCTTCACCCGTGACTTGTATGTGGCCCTCGGCGAACCACTGGGCGATGGCGCCTGGGCGGTGCGCGTGCATGTGAAGCCGTTCGTGCGCTGGATCTGGTTTGGCGGTTTGCTGACCGGTTTTGGTGGTTTGCTCGCCGCGCTGGACCGGCGCTATCGGGTCAAGGTCAAAAGCCGGGTGCGTGAAGCCCTCGGTATGGGAGCTGCGGTATGAAGCGTTGGTTGATGGTGTTGCCGCTGGCAGCGTTCCTGGTGGTGGCGGTGTTCCTCTATCGCGGCTTGTACCTGGACCCGGCCGAGTTGCCGTCGGCCATGATCGGCAAGCCGTTCCCGCAATTCACGCTGCCCAACGTGCAAGGCGACAAGCAGCTGACCCGCGCCGACCTGCTGGGCAAGCCGGCGCTGGTCAATGTGTGGGGCACCTGGTGCATCTCCTGCCGCGTCGAACACCCGGTGCTCAATAAACTGGCCGAGAAAGGCGTGGTGATCTACGGCATCAACTACAAGGACGACAATGCAGCGGCCTTGAAGTGGCTGGCCGAATTCCACAACCCCTACCAGCTGGATATCCGCGATGAAGACGGCAACCTTGGCCTGAACCTCGGCGTGTACGGCGCCCCGGAAACCTTCTTTATCGATGCCAAGGGCGTGATCCGTGACAAGTACGTCGGCGTGATCGACGAAGTGGTGTGGCGCGAGCAACTGGCGGCCAAGTACCAGGCGCTGGTTGATGAGGCCAAACCATGAAGCGCCTGTTAGCGGCTACGGTGCTGGCGCTGGGACTGGCCGGTGTGGCCCACGCCGCCATCGACACCTATGAATTTGCCAACGACACCGAACGTGAGCGTTTTCGCGAGCTGACCAAGGAACTGCGCTGCCCCAAATGTCAGAACCAGGACATCGCCGACTCCAACGCACCCATCGCCGCCGATTTGCGCAAGGAAATCTTCCGCATGCTGGGGGAGGGCAAGGACAACCAGCAGATCGTCGACTTCATGGTCGACCGCTACGGTGATTTCGTGCGCTACAAACCGGCGCTCACCGCCAAGACCGCGCTGCTCTGGTTCGGCCCTGCCGGGCTGTTGCTGACCGGGGTGGTGGTCATGGCCGTCATCGTGCGCCGTCGCCGTACCACGCCTGCCGATGGCAGCGACGCGCTGTCCCCCGAAGAGCGCAAACGCCTCGACCAATTGCTGGACACCAAGACTGATGATTGATTTCTGGCTCGCAGCCGGCCTGCTGCTGTTGATTGCCCTGAGTTTTCTGTTGATCCCCGTACTGCGCGGCCGTCGTGCCCAACGTGAAGAAGATCGCACCGCGCTGAACGTGGCGCTGTATCAAGAACGTGTCGCCGAGCTGCAAGCGCAGCAGGACGAAGGCGTGCTGAATGCCGCGCAACTGGATACCGGCCGCGCCGAAGCGGCGCGTGAATTGCTGGCCGATACCGAAGGCGTGGAAAAGCCTC
The DNA here is from genome assembly GCF_003851685.1 of Pseudomonas sp. R5-89-07. Taxonomy (NCBI): domain Bacteria; kingdom Pseudomonadati; phylum Pseudomonadota; class Gammaproteobacteria; order Pseudomonadales; family Pseudomonadaceae; genus Pseudomonas; species Pseudomonas sp. R5-89-07. Next base: position 1,911,170 of record NZ_CP027727.1, read on the forward strand.
GCGAATCACGCCTGGGCAAACCGCTGCCGTTACTCGCGGCGGTGCTGGTGCCGGTGCTGGGGCTTGGCTTGTATCTGCATTTTGGCGCCAGCGACAAAGTCGAGCTGGCCCGTGAGTTCTCGCAACCGCCGGTGTCGATGGCTGACATGACCCAACGCCTGGAACGCGCCGCCGCCGCGCAACCGGATTCGGCCGAAGGCCTTTACTTCCTGGGCCGCGCGTACATGGCCCAGGACCGTGCGGTCGATGCGGCTAAAGTCTTCGAGCGCACCGTGGCTTTGGCTGGTCGCCAGCCCGAGTTGCTCGGGCAGTGGGCTCAGGCGCAGTATTTCGCCGACAACAAGCAGTGGTCGCCCAAGGTTCAGGCGCTGACCGACGAAGCCTTGAAACTCGACCCCAAGGAAGTCACCAGCCTTGGCCTGTTGGGGATCGCCGCCTTTGAAGGCCAGCGCTACCAGGAGGCTATCGATTACTGGAACCGTCTGCTGGCGCAACTGCCTCCCGAAGACAATTCGCGCATTGCGCTGCAAGGCGGGATTGATCGGGCCGCGGAAAAGCTCAAGGAAAGCGGCGGAGTTGTCGCGCAAAAGGCTGTGCTGAAAGTGCGCGTGGACCTGTCCGGCGAGGTGAAAGCCAAGGCCTTGCCAGGCGACAGCGTGTTCATCTTTGCCCGCGCTGTCAGCGGCCCGCCTGCGCCGCTCGCGGCCAAGCGTGTCACGGTCGCCGAACTGCCCATTACCGTGGAGCTGGGTGATGCCGACGCGATGATGCCGCAGTTGAAACTGTCCAACTTCCCTGAAGTCCAACTGGTTGCGCGCATATCCCGGGCGGGTCTTCCAACCGCTGGCGAGTGGATCGGCCGCAGCCAACCCTTGGCCAGCAGCACCAATGCGCTGCAGCAACTGACCATCGACAGTCCGGATAAGTAATTCGAGGAAACGCCCATGACCGCATTTGCACGTATGACCCTGCTCAGCCTGGTATTGGGCTTGAGTGCCTGTGCGGTCCATCGGCCACCGCCAGCACCTACCGGCCCGACCATCCCACCGTCCGGCCCGTCGACCCACCCGACCACCAAACCATCCGGCCCGGCCACCCCGGCGCCGAAGCCCCTGCCGACCAAATCGCCGACCTTCGCCCCACCTCCCGGCGCCGCCAGTCACTGGGACGGCAAGATGCAGGTCTACGTGCTCGACGATCAGCCCGACACGTTCTACCGCCAGCGCACCTATTACCGCTGGAGTAACGGCTGGAGCCGCTCCATCAGCCCGAACGGGCCGTGGGAAGAGACCAACGTGCAAGGCGTTCCGCCAGGGCTGAGCAAGCAGTACGCGCAATGACAAAAGGCGACCTTCGGGTCGCCTTTTTCATGACAGCCCAATGCGTACTTCCAAGCGCTGAGGTTCAAATGTGGGAGGGGGCTTGCCCCCGATAGCGGTGTTCCAGTTGATTAATGTCCAGCTGACATATCGCGATCGGGGGCAAGCCCCCTCCCACAGGTGACCACCGCGCTCTCAGGCCATGGGTCCGCACAGTGATCGAGCGCTTACCTGACTGACGAGCGTTCGCTGGATATACTCTTGTGAACCAGGCCAACCAGTGCGCAAACAAGCAAAGAGGGTGTTGTGATGGCAGGCAGGTTGATTTATCTCATCGGGCCGTCGGGTTCGGGCAAGGACAGCCTGCTGGACGCGGCACGCCCACGCTTGGCCGAACGAGGCTGCCGCATTGTGCGCCGGGTCATCACCCGCTCCGCGGAGTCGGTGGGTGAAGCGGCGGTAGGCGTGAGCCCGGCGCAGTTTGCAGCGATGCAGGCGCAGGGCGCGTTTGCGCTCAGTTGGCAGGCCAACGGATTGAGCTATGGCATCCCCAAGCAGATCGATGAGTGGCTGGCAGCAGGGGAGGACGTGCTGGTCAATGGCTCGCGCGCGCACCTGGCGCAAACCCGCGAGCGGTACCCGACGCTGCTGGTCCTGTTGCTGACGGTTGATCAGGCGGTATTGCGCCAGCGTCTGGTCGCGCGCGGACGGGAGCCATTGGCGGATATCGAAGAACGCCTGGCACGCAACGTGCGGTTCACCGAGGAATTGATCACCACCCATGGCGAAGGGTTATTCGTGCTGGATAATTCCGGCCCACTGGAACACACGGTCGAGCGTTTGCTGTGCTGTCTGGACCAGGGGCGCCTGGCCTGAGCCTGACGCTGGTTCCGACATTCTGACTACTGCACCGCCCTGACACGTCTCGTCGTGCACATCCGGTAAAACAACCGCCAGTCAGCCCCGCCCATTTTGTGCTTGAGTAAAGATAACTCTAGGGTTATTTTTATTCAGTCGAAGCCAAGGAGGCAGAGGTGCAAAGCAGGCTATTGATCAAGGAGTTGCAAGAGGCGGGTTGGGTGCTGGATCGGGTCACTGGCAGTCATCATATTTTTACCCACCGCTATAACCCGTACACGATCCCGGTGCCTCATCCAAAGAAGGATCTTCCCTTGGGCACCGTCAGAAGCATCAGGAAGCGCGCCGGGCTGTTTCAGTTTTAAGGAGAGCATTCATGCAATACCCAATCTGTATCGAATGGGGCGATGACTTCACCGCCACCGGTATCCAGATCCCCGATATTCCAGGCGCGGTCACCGCCGGGGACAGTTTCGAAGAGGCTTACAACGCGGCCGTGGAGGTTGCACACATCATGCTGCAGGAGATCGCCGCAGAGGGCGGAGTGATTCCGATGCCAACCTCGGTCGCCACTCATCACGCACATGAAGACTACGCCGGCATGGGCTGGGGTATGTTGGAGCTGGATATCTCGCCCTATCTGGGCAAAACCGAGAAGGTCAATGTGACTTTGCCCGGTTATGTCATTCAGCGCATCGATCGTTACGTGCGCGAGCATAAAGTCAAAAGCCGCTCGTCATTTCTGGCTGATGCGGCTCTGGAGAAGTTGGTGCGTTCCTAAGCGGTTGCGACCGCCGCCTGGCGCGACGCACTGAGGAAGCGCAACAGCGCCACCGCCGGGAATGCACTGCCCACCAGCATCACGCCCAGCCAGCCGCCGTGCTCATACACGCTGCTGGCAATCGCCGAGCCGAAGGCGCCGCCGATGAAGATGCTGGTCATGTACAGCGCGTTCAGGCGGCTGCGGCTGTGGGCGTCTAGTGCGTAGACGGCGCGCTGGCCGAGGACCATGTTCATCTGCACGCAGAAATCCAGCACCACGCCGGTCACCGCCAGGCCGATCACGCTGTACAACGGGTGCACGAAGGCGGGCAGGAAGCTCAGCGCAGCAAACAGCATCGCCAACAGTGACGCGCGGTGGGTGTGGCCGGCATCGGCCAGGCGCCCGGCAATCGGCGCAGCGATGGCGCCCAGGGCACCGACCAGTGCGAACAGTGCGATTTCGCTCTGGGTCAGGCCATGGTTACGCGCCAGTTCCAATGGCGCAGCGGTCCAGAACAGGCTGAACGTGGCGAACATGCAACCCTGGTAGAACGCGCGCTGGCGCAGAACGGGCTGGCGACGCAACAGCGTGCCCAGCGAGCCCAACAGCTGGCCGTAACTGGCGCTGTGCGCGGGCTGGCGCTTGGGAATGGTCAGCATCAACACCACACTGATAAACGCCATTAATGCTGCGGCGGCCATGAACATTGCACGCCAGCCAAAGTGGTCCGCCACCACGCTGGACACCGGCCGCGCCAGCAGGATACCCAGCAACAAGCCGCCCATGATGCTGCCGACAACCCGGCCACGGGACTCGGCCGGGGCCAGGTGTGCGGCCAATGGGATCAGTATTTGCACCGATACCGAGCTGAAGCCGATCAGCAAGGACACCAGCAGGAACAGGTTGGGCTGCTCGGTGAACGCTGCGCCCAACAGGCTGGCGATGGCCACCACGGTGGTAATGATCATCAGCCTGCGATTTTCCAGCAGGTCCCCCAGTGGCACCAGGAAGAACAGCCCCAAGGCATAGCCGATCTGCGTCAGCGACACAATCAGGCTGGCCATGGCCGGCGTGAGGCCAATGTCCGGGGCAATCAGCTCAATGATCGGCTGCGCGTAGTAGATGTTGGCGACGATGGCGCCGCAGCAAAACGCAAACAGCATGACCATGCCTCGGGTCATGGTGCCTGTAGCCTGGGAGGTAGCGTTCATGGTGTTCTCATAAAAGCGAAGGAAGATGGCGTGAGAGGGTAAAGACAAGGCTCGATGCTGGGTAGGCCGCTTGTAATGATAATGGCCATGCCGCGAAATAATGACTGCACACAAAACCAATGTGGGAGGGGGCTTGCCCCCGATAGCGGTGCATCAGTCAATACCTGTGCTGACTGACCCACCGCTATCGGGAGCAAGCCCCCTCCCACAGTATTGAGGAGACGCTTACTGGCCGGAGTAGATCTGGTCGAACACCCCACCATCGTTGAAGTGGGTTTTCTGCACGGTGCGCCAGTCACCAAAAGTCTTCTCCACCGACAGGAAATCGACTTTCGGGAAACGGTCGGTGTACTTGGCCAATACTTTTGGGTCACGCGGGCGCAGGTAGTTGTTGGCGGCGATTTCCTGGCCTTCCGGCGACCACAGGTATTTCAGGTAGTCTTCAGCGGCCTCGCGGGTGCCTTTCTTCTCGACCACTTTGTCCACCACCGACACCGGCGGCTCGGCTTCGGCGGAAACGCTTGGGTAGATCACTTCGAACTGATCACGGCCGAATTCACGGGCGATCATTTCCGCTTCGTTTTCAAAGGTCACCAGCACGTCGCCGATCTGGTTGGTCATGAAGGTGGTGGTGGCCGCACGGCCACCGGTATCGAGTACCGGCGCTTGTTTGAACAGCTTGCCGACAAAGGCCTTGGCTTTTTCTTCATCGCCGCCGTTCTTCAGCACATAGCCCCAGGCCGACAGGTAGGTGTAGCGGCCGTTACCCGAGGTCTTCGGGTTCGGCACGATCACCTGTACGCCGTCCTTGAGCAGGTCCGGCCAGTCTTTCAGGGCCTTCGGGTTGCCCTTGCGCACGATAAACACGGTGGCCGAGGTGAACGGCGCGCTGTTGTTCGGCAGGCGCGTGACCCAGTTGTCTGGCACCAGCTTGCCGTTGTCGGCCAGGGCGTTGATATCGGTGGCCATGTTCATGGTAATCACGTCCGCGGGCAGGCCGTCGATCACCGAGCGCGCCTGCTTGCTGGAGCCACCGAAGGACATCTGCAGGGTCAGCTTGTCATTCGGGTGCTCGGCGTCCCAATGTTTCTGGAAGGCGGCGTTGTAGTCTTTGTAGAAATCACGCATCACGTCGTAGGAGACGTTGAGCAGGGTGACCGGTGCAGCCTGGACGGCGCCGGCCAGGGCCAGGCCGGCGGCCAGGAGAGAGGCGCTGAGGATGTTTTTCACTGCTCATTCCTTGTTGTTCGAGAGAAGGGGTGAGGCACAATGCCAGCGACTATAGCCGGGGCCGCATAGTCGCTTAAAGATTAAAAAGAACTTTGCTTATTCCACTTTCTTAAACAGATTGCTGCCACAGCGCGAGCAGAATGCTGCATGGGGCTCGTGGCTGTTTTTCTGGCACACCGGGCAGTCGGTCTGCAGCTGTTCACCGCGCATGGCGCTCGCCAGCTCGGCGGTAAAGATCCCGGTGGGCACGGCAATGATCGAGTAACCGGTGATCATCACCAGTGAGGAAATCACTTGGCCCAGGGGAGTCTTGGGCACGATGTCGCCAAAGCCCACGGTAGTGAGCGTCACGATTGCCCAATAGATGCCCTTGGGAATGCTGGTAAACCCGTGTTCCGGGCCTTCGATCACGTACATCAGGGTACCGAACACCGTTACCAGGGTGCACACGCTCACCAGGAACACCACAATCTTCTGCTTGCTGCCGCGCAGCGCCGCCATCAGGTAGTTGGCCTGCTTGAGGTACGGGCTGAGCTTGAGCACGCGGAAGATCCGCAGCATGCGGATGATGCGGATAATCAGCAGGTACTGCGCGTCGCTGTAGTACAACGCGAGGATGCCGGGGACGATGGCGAGCAAATCCACCAGGCCATAAAAGCTGAAGGCATAGCGCAACGGCTTGGGTGAGCAGTAAAGCCGCAGGCCGTACTCGATCAGGAAGATGACGGTGAAACCCCACTCGATATACGCGAGCACGTCAGCGTAGTTCTGGTGGATCTGGTCGATGCTGTCGAGCATCACGATCACCAGGCTGGCAAGGATGATCAGCAGCAGGATGCCGTCAAAGCGCCGCCCGGCGACGGTGTCGCTTTGAAAAACCATGACGTAGAGCCGCTGGCGCCAGTCGTTGTTGCTGTCCATAAGTGCTGCCTGAAATGAATATCGGCAAAGCCTAGGGGGATTCGAACGGCCTGTCCATGCGCGGTGTGCGCAGCATTCGCTGGCTGGCGCGCACCAGCCAGCAGGCGAGAATGAACGGCGCGGTCAGCGCCGGCAGGTGCAGCGCGGCAAAGCCCGGTGTGAGCAGGATCGCCAGCACGATGCCGATCAGCGGCAACCAGGGGCGGCGGCGCGATTGGCTCAGCGCCAGGGCCGCGAGCGCCGGGTTATAACTGTGCAGGCCGAGCAGGGCGCCGCTGGTTTCGTCCAGCAGCACGGCGACCAGTATGCCGGCGATGGCGCCGGTCAGTGCCCACGCTGCGGCGTGGCGGTCAGCCAGCAGCAGGCCGAACGCAATCAAGGCCCCGGCCAGCGGCTGGTCCATAAGCATGACTTGCGCCAGCCCGGTGAATGGAGCACCGAGTAGCGCCAGGGTATCGGGCTCGCTCAGGGCGAGGGTGCCGGGTGCCAGGTTGCCCAGCAGCAACCAGCCCAGGCCGACGAAGGGTGCGGTGTAGGCGGGCAAATCCTCGGGGCGGTAGGCATGCTTCAACCACTGGCGCACCAGCATCGCGCTCAGGCCGCCACACGCCAGGATCAGCGGCGGCACCAGGGCCGACCAGGCAACGTGCTGGCTGATCAACAGGCCCAGCAATACGCCGTTGTAGCTATATAAACCCGCCTGCCGTTCCGTCTTGGGATAGCCCCGGCGCTGGGCCGTGAGCAAACCCGCGACGCCACCCAACAAGGCGCCACCGAGCAACGCCGGGGCGCCGATCAGGATTGCCAGCAGGCACAGCAGGCCGCACAGCGGATGGCGCTGCAGGAAAATCTGGCTGAAGCCGTTGAGCAGGGCTTCGGCCCAGTCGGGGCAGGTGGGGTTGTGCATGGCAGCTCCCTGTAGGAGCGAGCTTGCTCGCGAAAAACCCAAGGGCGCCGCGTGCATTCAGGATGCCTGCGTCATCGTTGACGTTTTTCGCGAGCAAGCTCGCTCCTACAGTAGGGTTTCGATACGCAGCGAATTGGTAGACCCCAACTGCCCGAACGGCACCCCCGCGGTAATCACCAAGGTATCCCCCCGTTGCGCCATGCCTTGGGCCTGGGCGATCTCCAGCGCGGTGGAACACACCTCATCCACCTGGCGCAGCCGATCGTTGACCACCGAGTGCACTCCCCACGCCACGCTCAAACGCCGCGCCGTGGACAGGTTCGGCGTGAGGTTGAGGATCGGCGCCACCGGCCGCTCCCTCGCCGCGCGCAGGCTGGAGGCGCCCGACTCGCTGTAGTTCACCAGCACCGCCACCGGCAGGATGCTACTGATTCGACGGATCGCACAGCTGATGGCGTCCGACACCGTGGCATCGGCCCTGGGTCGGCTGACGTCCAGCTGAGCCTGGTAATCCGGGCCGTTTTCCACCTGGCGGATAATCTTGCTCATCATCTGCACGGCTTCCAGCGGGTAGTCGCCGGATGCGGTTTCCGCCGACAGCATCACCGCGTCCGCGCCTTCGGCCACCGCATTGGCCACGTCGGTGACTTCGGCGCGGGTGGGTGCCGGGGAGAAGCGCATGGATTCGAGCATCTGGGTCGCCACCACCACCGGCTTACCCAGTTGGCGGCAGGTTTTGATGATGTCCTTCTGGATCTGCGGCACGCTTTCGGCCGGCACTTCCACGCCCAGGTCGCCGCGGGCGACCATGATCGCATCGCTCAATTCGGCGATTTCCTGCAGCCGTTGCACCGCCGAGGGCTTCTCGATCTTGGCCATCAGGAACGCCCGGTCGCCGATCAGCGCGCGGGCTTCGCGGATATCTTCCGGGCGCTGCACGAACGACAGCGCCACCCAGTCCACGCCCAACTCCAGGCCGAACGCCAGGTCGCGACGGTCCTTGGCGGTGAGCGGGCTGAGTTCCAGCAGCGCCTGCGGCACGTTCACGCCTTTGCGATCAGACAGCTCGCCGCCATTGAGCACCGTGGTGTCGATGGCGTCGGCGTGCTGGGTGAGCACGCGCAGGCGCAGCTTGCCGTCGTCCAGCAACAGGTCCATGCCCGGCTCCAGTGCCGCTATGATTTCCGGGTGGGGCAGGTTGACACGACGCTGATCCCCCGGCGTTTCATCCAGGTCCAGGCGCAACGCCTGGCCGCGCACCAATTGCACCTTACCTTCGGCAAAACGCCCCACGCGCAGCTTGGGCCCTTGCAGGTCCATGAGGATGCCCAGCGGGTAGTTCAGCTCGCGCTCTACCTGGCGAATCCACTGGTAACGCTGCGCGTGATCGGCGTGGTCGCCGTGGCTGAAGTTCAGCCGGAAGATATTCACCCCGGCTTCCACCAGCTCGCGGATGTCATCGATCCCATCGGTGGCTGGGCCCAGGGTGGCGAGGATTTTGACCTTTTTGTCAGGCGTCATGTTTGGCAGTCTCAAGGATCAGGATGGCGCGGAAGTCGTTGACGTTGGTGCGGGTCGGCTCGGTGACGATCAAGTCGCCCAGGGCGGCGAAATAGCCGTAGCCGTTGTTGTTATCCAGCTCGTCGCTGGCGCTCAGGCCCAGGGCTTCGGCGCGGCGGTAGCTGCAGGGGGTCATGATCGCGCCGGCGTTGTCTTCCGAACCGTCGATGCCATCGGTATCGCCGGCCAGGGCGTAGACGCCGGGCAGGCCCTTGAGGCTGTCGGTGAGGCTGAGCAGAAACTCTGCGTTGCGCCCGCCACGCCCATTGCCGCGCACGGTGACGGTGGTTTCGCCGCCGGAGAGGATCACGCACGGCGCCGCCAACGGCTGGCCGTGCTGCACGATCTGCCGGGCGATGCCGGCGTGCACCTTGGCCACGTCGCGTGCTTCACCTTCAAGGTCGCCGAGGATCAGCGGGCTGAACCCGGCCTGACGTACTTTCACCGCCACCGCTTCCAGCGATTGCTGCGGCCGGGCGATCAATTGGAAGTGGCTGCGGGCGAGCAACGGGTCACCGGGCTTGACGGTCTCCGACGCGGGGTCCTGCAACCAGTTACGCACCGAGGCGGGAACCTCGATGCTGTAGCGCTTGAGAATCGCCAGGGCCTGTTGCGAGGTGCTTGGGTCGCCGACCGTGGGGCCGGACGCGATCACCGTGGCCTGGTCGCCCGGCACATCGGAAATTGCGTAGGTGTAGACCGTTGCAGGCCACGCGGCCTTGGCCAGTCGCCCGCCCTTGATCGCCGAGAGGTGCTTGCGCACGCAATTCATCTCGCCAATGGTCGCGCCGGACTTGAGCAGGGCTTTGTTGATGCTTTGCTTGTCGGCCAGGGTAATGCCTTCGGCGGGCAGGGCGAGCAATGCCGAGCCGCCACCGGAGAGCAGGAAAATCACGCGGTCGTCATCGTTCAGATGGCTGATCATTTCCAGCACGCGTTTGGCCACGGCGAGGCCGGCGGCATCGGGCACGGGGTGCGCGGCCTCGACCACTTCGATTTTCTTGCATGGCGCACCGTGGCCGTAGCGGGTGACGACCAGGCCGGACACCTCGCCCTGCCAGCAATTCTCCACCACCAGCGCCATGGCGGCGGCGGCCTTGCCGGCGCCGATCACGATCACGCGGCCGCTGCGGTCGGCGGGCAGGTAAGGTTCCAGGACTTGCCGGGGGTGGGCGGCGTCGATGGCTGTGGCAAACAGCTCGCGAAGCAGGTGTTGCGGATCGACCGACATAAGCGGGCTCCCGAGGGGATTTTTGTTATTAGAGGTGCATCAATTTCAGGCTTGAAATAGGGCTAAATGTGGGAGGGGCGGTGCGACGATTCGACTTGCCCCCGATAGCAGTGTTTCAGTCACCTCATCCATAACCTGATACACCGCAATCGGGAGCAAGCTCCCTCCCACCTTTGAATGCATTTCAACAGGGGAAAGTGGTGTGGCTTATTTATCGCGAATCGAAAAATTCGCCATATGTTCCAACCCCTTGATCAGCGCCGAGTGGTCCCAGTTACCGCCGCCAATCGCCGCGCAGGTACTGAACACCTGTTGTGTACCGGCGGTGTTGGGCAGGTTGATCCCCAGCTCCTTGGCACCGGCCAGGGCCAGGTTGAGGTCCTTCTGGTGCAGGTTGATGCGAAAGCCTGGGTCGAAGGTGCCTTTGATCATGCGTTCGCCATGCACTTCCAGGATCTTTGAGGAGGCAAAGCCGCCCATCAGCGCTTCACGCACTTTTGCCGGGTCGGCGCCGTTCTTGGAGGCGAACAGCAGCGCTTCAGCCACCGCCTGGATATTGAGCGCCACGATGATCTGGTTGGCGACCTTGGCGGTCTGGCCATCACCGTTACCGCCGACCAGGGTGATGTTCTTGCCCATCGCCTGGAACAGCGGCAGCGCGCGTTCGAAGGTTTGCGGCTCGCCGCCGACCATGATGCTCAGGGTGCCGGCCTTGGCGCCGACTTCACCACCGGACACTGGCGCATCCAGGTACTGCGCGCCGGTCGCGTTGATCTTTGCCGCGAACGCCTTGGTGGCGGTGGGGGAGATCGAACTCATGTCGATCACCACCTTGTTGGGCGACAGGCCGGCGGCCACACCGTCGTCGCGCAACAGCACGTCTTCGACCTGCGGGGTATCGGGCACCATCACGATGATGAACTCGGCTTCCTGCGCGACTTGCTGCGGGTTGGCCAGGGCCACGGCGCCGGCGCTGATCAGTTCAGCCGGGGCCTTGCCATGATGCTCGGAGAGGAACAGTTGGTGACCTGCTTTCTGCAGGTTGGCGGCCATGGGTTGGCCCATGATGCCGGTGCCGATAAATCCGATTTTAGCCATGAAGAAAATCCTCTTTTTATTCGATAGGCAGACTGGGTGAGGTCTGCCAAACACAGCGGGTCCAAATGTGGGAGGGTTGTGTCTGTTAAATGGCGTTGTGACTTTTGAGCCAGCCAAGCCCGGCTTCGGTGGTGGTCAACGGCTTGTATTCACAGCCGACCCAACCCGCGTAGCCGATGCGGTCCAGGTGCTCGAACAGGAAGCGGTAGTTGATCTCACCGGTGCCCGGCTCGTTGCGCCCTGGGTTGTCGGCCAGCTGGATGTGGTTGATCACCCCCAGGTGCGTGGCCATGGTGCGGGCCAGGTCGCCCTCCATGATTTGCATGTGGTAGATGTCGTATTGCAGGAACAGGTTGTCACTGCCCACCTGCTCGCGAATCGACAGAGCCTGCGCGGTGTTGTTGAGGTAGAAACCCGGAGTGTCGCGGGTGTTGATCATCTCCATCACCAGCTTGATGCCTGCGGCCTGCAACTTCTCGGCGGCGTACTTGAGGTTGGCGACGAAGGTCTTTTCCACGGTTTCGTCATCCACGCCCTGCGGCCGGATGCCCGCCAGGCAGTTGACCTGGGTGTTGCCCAGCACCTGGGCGTAGGCGATGGCCAGCTTGACCCCGGCGCGGAATTCCTCGACCCGGTCGGGGTGGCAGGCCAGGCCGCGTTCGCCTTTGGCCCAGTCACCGGCCGGCAGGTTGAACAGCACCTGGGTCAGGCCGTTGGCGTCGAGCTGCGCCTTGATCTCGGCGGAGCTGAACTCATACGGGAACAGGTATTCCACGCCCTGAAAGCCCGCATCGGCGGCCGCTTTGAAGCGGGCAAGGAAATCCTGTTCGGTAAACAGCATGGACAGGTTGGCGGCAAAGCGCGGCATAGGGTTCTCCTTAATCGAGCAGGGAAATGGCGGTCGGAGCGTCATTGCCGACCAGGGCCAAGTCTTCGAATTCGTTGACGGCGTTGATCTCGGTGCCCATGGAAATATTGGTCACCCGTTCCAGAATAATCTCAACGATCACCGGCACCTTGAATTCTTCGATCATTTCCTGGGCGCGGCGCAGTGCCGGCTGGATCTGGCCCGGCTCGAACACGCGCAACGCCTTGCAGCCCAGGCCTTCTGCCACTGCAACGTGGTCGACGCCATAGCCGTTGAGTTCCGGCGCGTTGAGGTTGTCGAAGGACAGCTGCACGCAGTAGTCCATTTCAAAACCGCGTTGCGCCTGGCGGATCAGGCCCAGGTAGGAATTGTTCACCACCACGTGGATATACGGCAGCTTGAATTGTGCGCCCACGGCCAGCTCTTCGATCATGAACTGGAAGTCGTAGTCGCCCGACAGCGCCACCACTTTGCGGCTCGGGTCGGCCTTGACCACGCCGAGCGCCGCCGGAATGGTCCAGCCCAGAGGGCCCGCCTGGCCGCAGTTGATCCAGTGGCGCGGCTTGTACACATGCAGGAACTGCGCGCCGGCGATCTGCGACAGGCCGATGGTGCTCACGTAGCAGGTGTCTTTGCCGAACACCTGGTTCATCTCTTCGTACACCCGCTGTGGCTTGACCGGCACGTTGTCGAAGTGGGTCTTGCGGTGCAGGGTGGCCTTGCGCTGCTGGCAGTCATGGAGCCAGGCGCTGCGGTCCTTGAGCTTGCCGGCGGCTTTCCACTCGCGGGCCACTTCAATGAACATCGTCAGCGCGGAACCGGCGTCGGACACGATGCCAAGGTCCGGGGTGAATACGCGGCCAATCTGGGTCGGCTCGATGTCGACGTGAATGAACTTGCGGCCCTCGGTATACACCTCCACCGAACCGGTGTGGCGGTTGGCCCAGCGGTTACCGATGCCCAGCACCACGTCCGACTTGAGCATCGTCGCGTTGCCATAGCGGTGGGAGGTTTGCAGGCCGACCATGCCCACCATCAGCGGGTGATCGTCGGGAATGGTGCCCCAGCCCATCAGGGTCGGGATCACCGGGATGCCGGTGAGTTCAGCGAATTCCACCAGCAGCTCGCTGGCGTCGGCGTTGATGACACCGCCACCGCTCACCAGCAGCGGGCGCTCGGCCTGGTCGAGCAGGGCGAGGGCTTTTTCCACCTGAATGCGCGTCGCCAACGGTTTGGCCAGGGGCAGCGGCTGGTAGGCGTCGATGTCGAATTCGATTTCGGCCATCTGCACGTCGAATGGCAGGTCGATCAGCACCGGGCCAGGGCGGCCGGAGCGCATTTCGTAGAAGGCTTTCTGGAACGCGTAGGGCACCTGGCCGGGTTCGAGCACGGTGGTCGCCCACTTGGTGACTGGCTTGACGATGCTGGTGATGTCGACGGCCTGGAAGTCTTCCTTGTGCATGCGGGCACGGGGTGCTTGCCCGGTGATGCACAGGATCGGGATCGAGTCGGCCGAGGCGCTGTACAGGCCGGTGACCATATCAGTGCCCGCCGGGCCCGAGGTGCCGATGCACACGCCGATATTACCGGCCTTGGTGCGGGTGTAGCCCTCGGCCATGTGTGAGGCGCCTTCAACGTGGCGAGCAAGGACGTGATCGATGCCACCCACCTTTTGCAAGGCCGAGTACAGCGGGTTGATCGCGGCGCCTGGGATACCGAAGGCGGTGTCCACCCCTTCACGGCGCATCACCAGGACGGCGGCTTCGATTGCTCTCATTTTGCTCATGATTTTGGTGCCTCTTGCGTTTTGTAATTGTATACAAGTGGTGTCTGGACAAAGTGTATTCACGCCGAGCGACGCAGGTCAATGCATTTTGTAAACTGGCCTTTGCGTTCGTCGGAACGGCTTTTTTCGACGTATGGAAGGTTTGTCTGGAAATATTGTATACAAAAACAAATGTCATTGTGTTCTATTTGTTTGATCGAGCATCTGAACAAACAGACCTCCACCGCATTCCCAATAACAAAAGAAGGACGGCACCATGAGCGCTTTAACCTTGAAACTCGCCACCCAACTGGCCGGCCAGGCCCTCGTCGCAGGGCGTACCATTTCGGCCGCGCCGCTGACCATTGCGGTACTCGACAGCGGCGGCCACCTGGTGACCCTGCAACGCGAAGATGGCGCCAGCCTGTTGCGCCCGCAGATTGCCATCGGCAAGGCTTGGGGTGCGATTGCCCTGGGCAAGGGCTCGCGCCTGCTGGCGCTGGATGCGCAGCAGCGGCCGGCATTTATCGCCGCGCTGAACAGCCTGGGGCAGGGCAGTGTGGTGCCGGCGCCCGGTGGCGTGTTGATTCGGAATCAGGACGGTGTGGTGCTGGGGGCAATCGGGATCAGCGGGGATACGTCGGATATTGACGAGCAGTGCGCGATTACGGCGATCGAGGGGGTGGGGTTGATGGCGGATGCGGGGGTGTCAGCCTGATCTGGGGTGGCCTTGAAAAGCATCGGGGGCAAGCCCCCTCCCACACTTGATCGGGTTTACACATTTCTATTTGAGAATACAGTCAAATGTGGGAGGGGGCTTGCCCCCGATTAGGCCAGGCGCCTCGGTACATCAATCCGGCTCACACCCCTTGAGCACCAACCGGATAATCGTCCGCGCCGCCGCCTCATAGTCCGCTTCATCCAGCTTGGCTTTGCCTGTCACCGCTGAAATCTGCCAGTCAAAATCGGCATAGGTCTGGGTCGCAGCCCAGATGCTGAACATCAAGTGATTAGGCTCGATCGCCGCAATCAGGCCACGGTCCACCCAGCTCTGAATGCAGTCGATATTGTGCTTGGCCTGGGCATTGAGCTGTTCGACCTGTTCGGCGCTCAGGTGCGGGGCGCCGTGCATGATTTCGCTGGCGAACACTTTGGAGGCAAACGGTAGGTCGCGGGAGATGCGGATTTTCGAACGAATGTAATTGCTCAACACTTCCTTGGGTTCGCCTTCGGGGTTGAACGGCGTGGAAGCGGCGAGGATCGGCTCGATGATGCTTTCGAGCACCTCGCGGTAGAGGTTGTCCTTGGACTTGAAATAGTAATAGACGTTGGGCTTGGGCAGCCCCGCCTTGGCGGCGATGTCGCTGGTTTTGGTCGCGGCGAAGCCCTTGTCGGCAAACTCCTCGCTCGCCGCCCGCAGGATTTTTTCTTTGTTGCGCTCGCGAATGGTGCTCATAAACCAGGAACTTCCTTGCCATGACAGGCGGTTGCGCATGGTAGCACCGGCTATCCGCGGGCCTCAACAACGCGCATTGCCACGCTTTCCCTGGGCGGCGTTTGCCATTACCGTAGCGGATCTTTCGCAGTGGGCACTGGCCGATGGACTCCTCTGAAAAAAACGTGATTACGTCCCTGGATGTGGCCCGGCATGCCGGCGTTTCGCGTTCGGCGGTGTCGCGCACATTTACCGCTGGCGCCAGTGTGGCCCCGGCGACGCGGGAGAAGGTGCTGGCTTCGGCCAAGGCTCTGGGCTATCAGGTCAACATGATTGCCCGCACCATGAACAAAGGCAGCAGCAACTTCGTCGGCGTGGTCACCGCCGGTTTCGACAGTGCCTTTCGTGCCAGCCTCTTGAGCCCCATCGCCCATAGCCTCAGCCGTCGGGGCTTGATGCCGTTGCTGATGAATGCCGACGACCCGGCGCAGCTTGAACAGTCGTTGCATGCGCTGCTCAGCTACCAGATTGCCGGGGTGATCCTGACCTCGGCTTCGCCGCCATTGTCGGTGGTCCAGCATTACCTGGACCGACAGATCCCGGTGGCGATGATCAATCGCGGCCATGAATTGCCGGGGGCCGAAGTGGTGGGCAGCGATAACCGCGCCGGCGGGCGCATGGCCGCCGAAGCCTTGCTCAGGGGCGGGGCGCGGCGCCTGGCGTTCATCGGTCAGGGCGAGCACAACTTCAGCAGCCGCGAACGTTGGCTGGGGTTCTCCGAGTGCCTGGCCGAGGCCGGCGTCGAGGTGCAGACGGTGTTCAATGAAACCCCCGGTTATCAGGGCGGCCTGCAAGCCTTGTTGGCACTCTTCAGTCAGGGGGATGGGCCGGATGGGATTTTCTGCGCCACCGATATGCTGGCGCTCGGGGCCATGGATGCACTGCGCTATACGTTGCACCGCCAGGTACCGCAACAGGTGCAGGTGATTGGCTTCGACGATATTGCCCAGGCCGCGCAACTGGCCTATGACCTGACCACCGTGCGTCAGGACAGCGTGCAACTGGCGCAACGCGCGGTCAGCGCCATTGTTTCACGGGGCGAGAATTTCACGCGCATCAAAGAGTTCGAGCCGGTGCCGGTCACCTTGATCGAGCGTGGCACCACGAAGTTTCAGAAATAAAATTTCAATATTGTATTGAAGTGAAAATTTATTTCGTGTTGTATGGGTGGCAGTGGTGAGTGGCTGACTTCTGCAAAAGGGCAGGCCTTCACTTTTTTTTTCCCAGTTGATTGCACACGTGTGCAATCTGCGTTGAAGGCAGGCTTTATGACTCAAGCACAGACGTTACCGGACCTGGATCACCTGGCAGCGCGTTACGCATTGGTGCGTCAGGTCGCGATGGAAGCCGCGCAGCGTGGCATGACGTATTACCAGCAGCGCGAGCAACTGAACGTCGAGCACAAGGATTCGGTGCCCCAGGACGTGGTCAGCATCGCCGACCGCGAGCTGGAGGCGTTTATCAAGGCACGCCTGGCCGAGCAGTTTCCCGAGGATGGTTTTGTAGGGGAGGAGGGCGGTGCCGCCGGCTTGCAGGCGCGGTGTGTGTGGGTCGTGGACCCCATCGACGGCACCAGTTGCTTCGTCAATGGCTTGCACACCTGGTGTGTGTCCATCGGTTTGCTGGTGGACGGCCAACCCTGGCTCGGTGCCGTGGCCGACGCCAATCACAACGAGCTGTTCCACGCTTGCCGCGGCCTGGGCGCCTTTGTGAACGACACGCCAATCCGGGTCAGCCCGGCTGCGGATATTCGCTACGGCGTGACCGGTGTCGGCACCTCCCATCGGCGCGGCAAGGAGCATTTCATCCCGTTCCTGAGTGGCTTGCTGGAGGGCGGCGGCATGTTTATCCGTAACGGCTCCGGCGCGTTGATGATCGCCTACGTCGCGGCCGGGCGCCTGGTGGGCTACTACGAAACCCATATCAATAGCTGGGATTGTGCGGCAGGCCTGGTGCTGGTCAGTGAAGCCGGCGGCCGTTGCAGTGATTTCCTGCGCGGCGATGGCTTGCTCGGCGGCAATCCGTTGCTGGTGGCCAGCCCCCAGGTGTACCCGCAACTGGCCGAATTGATCGGCCCGTCACTGGAGGCCTGAGCCCGTTTCACGATCCCGTGTTTCAACGTACAGCGAATAATAACAATAGGAGACTGTCCGCCATGAAATCCCTGCTGTCCTTGTTCCACGCCGCGCCCGCGCGGCCCCTGGTGGCCGACCCCGATGGGCGACGTTTTCGCCGGGTGCGCTGGCTGACCTTTTTATCCATGTCCTTGAGCTACGCGCTGTTCTACGTATGCCGGTTGTCTTTCAATGTGGCCAAGCCAGCGCTGGTGGGCCAGAACCTGCTGAGCCCCACGCAACTGGGCATGATCGGTTCGGCGTTGTTCTTTACCTATGCGGTGGGCAAGCTGGTCAATGGTTTTCTGGCTGACCATGCCAATGTGCGACGTTTCATGATGCTCGGGTTGTTGATCAGTGCGGTGGTCAACGCCTGCATGGGCCTGACCACCAACGCGGTCATTCTCACCCTGGCCTGGGGCCTGAACGGTTGGGCCCAGTCCATGGGCGTGGGGCCGTGCGTGGTGTCGTTGTCGCGCTGGTATGCCGACAAGGAACGCGGCACCTTCTATGGCTTCTGGTCGATTGCCCACAGTCTGGGCGAGGCGCTGACCTACATCGCCGTCGCGGCCGTGATCGTGACCTGGGGCTGGCAATACGGCTACTTCCTGGCGACCGCCATGGGCGTGCTTGGCATGTTGCTGATCTACCTGTTCATGGCTGACTCGCCGCAGAGCGCGGGCTTTCCTGAAGTGGACGGCGGCCGCGAGGAAGTGCTGCTCAAGACCGTCGGCAAGTGGGGCGCGCAACTGGCACTCTTGAAAAACCCGGCGCTGTGGCTGCTGGCCCTGGCTTCATGCCTGATGTACATCGGCCGGTATGCGGTGATTTCCTGGGGGGTGTTCTTCCTGGAAAACGCCAAGGGCTACAACACGCTGTCGGCCTCGGCGCTGATCTCCATCACCGGTGTGTTCGGCATCGTCGGCACGGGCCTGAGCGGGCTGATCTCCGACCGCTTCTTCAGCGGCCGGCGCCATGGCCTGGCGATCCTGTTTGGTTTGACGAACAGCGCGTCGTTGGGGATGTTCCTGTTTTTGCCCGGTGGCCACTACTGGCTGGACGCGGCGGCGATGATGCTGTTCGGCCTGTCCATGGGTGCGCTGCTGTGTTTCCTCGGCGGCCTGATGGCCGTGGACATTGCCGCTAAAAGTGCAGCCGGTGCGGCGCTGGGCATGATCGGCATTGCCAGCTACGCCGGGGCGGCGGCGGGCGAGATTCTCACCGGAGTGCTGATCGAGCACGGCACGACCCTGGCCCAAGACGGCAGCAAGCTGTACGACTTTCATACCCTGTCGCTGTTCTGGCTGGGCGCCTCATTGATTTCAGTGCTGATGACCGCGTTGTTTTCCGGGCAGGTTCACCGCCGTAAGCGAAAACAACGGCCTCTGGTCGATACGCCGTTAACGAACTGATCACCCTTTGGTTTCAACAGTTCCGAGTCATCGGAAGCGGTACCGCTGCGCGCGTAAAACAGCAAAGTTGTCGTCATCCACAATAAAAATAACAGGTGAAAATATGAGGAAGTTGAGCGCTGGACATTGTGGGAAAGTATTGAGGCGATACTCGTTTATCGGCCTGGTGATTGCCTCCACCACCACCCAGGCGCTGGAGCTGGATTACCAGCACCAGTACTCCGAAGTGGAGCGTGAGCATAAAGACAAAGTGATGCTGACCCAAGCCCTGGACAATGGCCTGGCCTTTTCCTTCGAAGCCGTGATGGCCACTGCGCCTGACAGCGATGGCGGACCCGGCAAGGCGTTTTCCCGCCTGACCAAGGACGAACTCAAAGCCAAGGTCA
This sequence comes from Pseudomonas sp. R5-89-07, assembly GCF_003851685.1. NCBI lineage: Bacteria > Pseudomonadati > Pseudomonadota > Gammaproteobacteria > Pseudomonadales > Pseudomonadaceae > Pseudomonas > Pseudomonas sp. R5-89-07. Next base: position 1,930,308 of record NZ_CP027727.1, read on the forward strand.
AGTACAGCCACAAGCTGGGCGCCCAGTGGAAACTCAAGCCCAAGTTCACCTACGCCGACGGCAAGGATAAGAAGTCCTATAAGCCGTCGCTGAAAGTGTCCTATGCCCTCACCGAGAAGTTCTCCATTACGCCGGGCTATTACCACAAGCTCACGCGGTATGACGAAACCGGCAAGGCCGACAAGCACGACGACGCGGTCGAGCTGGGCGCCAAGTACAAGTTCGGCCTGTTATCGGTTGGGGTCGGGCGCAAGCAGATTTACAGCAACCAGATTGTCTTCGACGGCACGCGCAAGAACTACAGCAACAAGCTGTTGTTGGAATACAAACTGACCAAACGCCTGACGCCCTACCTGGAAGTGGCCGACGTGTATGTCGACAAAGACACTGACCAGCGCCAGGCCCGCTATCGCGTGGGCTTCTCCTACGAATTCTGATGAAAGGAACCCGAGCATGACCCTACTCAATCGTACGGGCCTGGCGTTGGCCATGTTGACGCTATGCACCGGCCTGCAGGCTGGCGAAACCAACCATTACGTGCTGGAAAAAGCCGTGCAGGTCAGCCGCCATGGCGTGCGCTCGCCCACCGATAGCGACAAGCTGGTCAAGGCCACCGGTCGCGCCTGGACGCCATGGTTGGTGCAGGACGGCGAGCTGACCGGCCACGGCTACCTGGCGGCCAGTTACATGGGCGCCTGGCAGGCCGCGTATTACCGCAATGCCGGCCTGCTGGCCAGCGGCTGTGCGCCGCCGGGCAGCCTGGTCGTTGTGGCCAGCCCCAAGCAGCGCACGCGCTCCACCGCCGCCGCGCTGCTCGACGGCATGTTTCCCGGCTGCGGTGAAAAGGCCTTGGCCCGCAGCAAGCCGGACCCGCTGTTCCAGACCGATGAAATGCCGTTTGCCAAGGTCGACCCGGCCGTCGCCAAGGCGCAGATCCTGCAAGCCCTGGGCGGCGACCTGCACGCCGCCCAGGAGCGTCTGCGCCCGGACCTGGAGCGCCTGAAAAACGCGGTGTGCGAAGCCGGCAAGGCCTGTCCGTTCTTCGACACGCCGTGGGTCTTGAAGGAGGGCGATGGTGGGCGGTTCAAGATCAAGGGCCTGGACAAGGCGTCGTCGATGGCCGAAACCATTCGCCTGCAATACAGCGAGGGCATGCCCCTGGCCGATGTCGCCTTCGGCCATGCGCGGGACGCCGCACAGGTCTCGGCCCTGGGGCGCCTGCACCGGGCCAAATACGATTTCGTCAATGACACGCCGCACATCGCCAGCCGTGGCGGCTCGCAGTTGATGAACCAGATCGTGCTGGCCCTGGAGCAGGGCACGCCCTGGGAGAAAAACGATCCGTTGGGAAACCCGCCGCCGGCGCGCCTGTTGATGCTGGTGGCCCATGACACCAATATCTCGCACTTGCGCACCATGCTCGGGTTTACCTGGCAGTTGGGTGAATACCAGCCGGGTAATATCCCGCCCACCGGCACCCTGGCGTTCGAGCGCTACCGTGACACCGAGACCGGCGAGCGCTTTATCCGCACGCGGTTTATCACCCAGGGCATGGACCAGATACGCGCCTTGCAACGTCTGGATACTGAGCATCCGCCGTTGCAGGTCGACTTCGATCAACCTGGCTGCCAGCACACCCCCGTTGGCACGCTGTGCCCCATGGCGCAGTTCGTCGAGCGCACCGGCCGTGCCATCGACCGCACGGCGCTGACGGCTTACCGCTACCCTTGACCCGGCGCGGCCGTTCCCGCTCGCGGGCGGGAATGGCCCGGCGTAGACCCGACACAGGACACCGTTATGTTTGCTTGTTTCTTACGCTTTACCCCGTTGCTGCTGGCCAGCCTGGTTTCGCTGCAGGCCCAGGCCGAACCCGTCGACGGCTTTGTGCTGGACAAGGTGGTGCAGGTCAGCCGCCACGGCGTGCGTCCACCCACCGACGGTGCGAAACTGGCCAAGGTTACCGGGCGCGCGCTGCCCAACTGGTCGGTGGCGGATGGAAACCTCACCGGCCACGGTTATGCCGCAGCGGTGGAGATGGGCCGTTACCGCGGCCAAGTGCTACGCGCCGCCGGGCTGCTGTCCAACGGCTGCCCGGCGCCTGGCCAAGTGTATGTGCGCGCCAGCCCTCTGCAACGTACCCGGGCCACGGCTTCGGCGCTGCTCGATGGCCTGTTCCCTGGCTGTGGGTTGCAACCGAGCGTGGTGCACGGCGACCAGGATGCGCTGTTCCAGGCCGACAAAATGCCCTTCGCCCGTCTGGACCTTCAGCGCGCCGAAGACAGCGTACTGGCGCGCATGGGCGGCAGCGTGGCCGGCGCTCAAGCCCGCTACCACGATGCAGAACAGCAGTTGCGCAAGGTCATCTGCGCCGCCTCCAACCCGTGCGCCTACGCCGACGAGCCCTGGCAATTGATCCAGGACGAAGACGGTCGCCTGGCGATCAAGGGCTTGAACACCCAGGCCAACCTCGGCGAGACCTTCCGCCTGGAGTACAGCGAAGGCTTGCCGCTGGACCAGGTTGCTTTTGGCGCCGGGCGCAGTGCGCAGCAGGTGTCCCAACTGACCACGCTGACCAAGGCCAAGTACGACTTCATCAACGACAACCTCTACATCGCCAGCCGTGGCGGTTCGCAGCTGATGAACCAGATTTCCCTGGCGCTCAAACAAGGCACGCCCCAGGCCATTGACGACCCGCTGGGCATGCCGCCTGACGCGCGCTTCACCTTGCTGGTAGCGCATGACACCAACATTTCCTACCTGCGCACGCTGCTGGGTTTTCGCTGGACCCTGGGCGATTACCTGGAGGGCAATATCCCGCCAGTGGGCAGCCTGCAATTGGAGCGCTACAAGCAGGTCGCGACCGGCCGCTACTTCCTGCGCGTGGCGTTCGAGGCGCAGTCCCTGGACCAGATTCGCCAGTTGACGCCGCTGACCGCGGCCCAGCCGCCGCTGCACGCCGATATGGCTGGGGCTGAGGGCTGCGTTCACCCCTCAGTGGGGGTGCTGTGCCCCTTGGCCAGTGCGTTGCAACGGCTGGACCGAAACATTGATCGCAGCGCGCTGACGCCGTACCACTATCCATAACGGCGCCAGCCTCCTATCCTCGGCGAAACTTTTCGAGGAATGGCACATGGCAGGAAGCAGCTTATTGGTATTGATCGACGACATCGCGGCCGTCCTGGATGACGTCGCGCTGATGACCAAGGTAGCCGCCAAGAAGACCGCTGGCGTGCTCGGCGATGACTTGGCCCTCAACGCCCAGCAGGTTTCCGGTGTGCGCGCCGAGCGGGAGATCCCGGTGGTGTGGGCGGTGGCCAAGGGCTCGTTTCTCAACAAGCTGATCCTGGTGCCGGCGGCCTTGCTGATCAGCGCGTTTGCGCCGTGGGCGGTCACGCCGTTGCTGATGCTGGGCGGCGCCTACCTGTGTTTCGAAGGTTTCGAAAAACTCGCCCACAGGTTTCTGCACAGCAAGGCTGACGATCAGGCTGAACATGCGCAGTTGGCCGAAGCGGTGGCCGACCCGGCGACAGACCTGGTGGCCTTCGAAAAGGACAAGATCAAAGGCGCGGTCCGTACTGATTTCATCCTCTCGGCCGAGATCATTGCGATCACCCTGGGCACCGTGGCGGATGCACCCTTGATGCAACAGGTGGTTGTGCTGTCGGGTATCGCGATTGTGATGACCATCGGCGTCTATGGCCTGGTGGCGGGCATCGTCAAGCTGGATGACCTGGGCCTGTGGCTGGTGCAGAAACCCGGCCAGGTGGCGCGCAGCATCGGCGGTGTGATTTTGCGCGCGGCGCCGTACATGATGAAGAGTCTGTCGGTGATCGGCACGGCGGCGATGTTCCTGGTCGGCGGCGGGATTCTGACCCACGGCGTGCCGGCGGTGCATCACTGGATTGAAAGCGTCAGCCAGAGTGTCGGTGGGCTGGCATGGTTGATGCCGACGCTGCTGAACGCGGTGGCGGGGATAATTGCCGGCGCTGTTGTGCTGGCCGTGGTCAGCGTGGCCGGCAAGGGCTGGAAAGCGCTCAGGGCATAAACCCGCGCGTATAAAAAAGGCCATTCGATTGAATGGCCTTTTTTTCGCCTTTTATTTACTCGGCGATCTGCAACTTGCGCGATTCGGTGTAGATATAGCGCACCTTTTCATACTCGAACGGCGAGTTCATCTGGCCGTAACGGAAGCTGGTCTGGTAGCGCTTGTCCACCGCGCGCAGGGCCCACACTTCCGGGTGGTTGGAGCTGACTTCGGACACGTTGAGGAAATTGATCTGCGACTCGGCGGTGTAGTCCACCAGCAAGCCGCCGGTGTCGCGTACGTTCGACGGACCAAAGATCGGCAGCACCAGGTAGGCGCCGCCCGGCACGCCGTAGAAACCCAGGGTCTGGCCGAAGTCTTCGCTCTGGCGCGGCAGGCCCATGGCGGTGGCCGGGTCCCACAGGCCGGCGATGCCGATGGTGGTGTTGACCAGCAAGCGGCCGGTGGTCTCCAGGGAACGATGGCCCTTGAGTTGCAGCAGGCTGTTCAACAGGTTGGGCACGTCGCCCAGGTTGTTGAAGAAGTTGCTGACGCCGGTGCGCAGGAAGCTCGGTGTGACGTAGCGGTAACCGTCCACTACCGGCAGGAACACCCATTGGTCGAAGCGATAGTTGAAGTGGTACACGCGGCGGTTCCACGACTCCAACGGGTCGTAGACGTTGAGCGCGGTCAGCGATGAGCGCTCGAATTCACGCTGGTCCAGGCCTGCGTTGAATTTGAGTTTGGTCAACGGTTCCTTGAAACCGTCGGCATCGACCTTGACCGGTTCATGGGCCTTGCTGTTGTCGGCATTGGCCACGCCTGCGCACATCAGTGCGGCAAGCAGCAGAAGATATTTAGCCACGGAAGAACTCCAGCATGGCGTCGGCGTTGACGCGGTAATTGAGGTTGCCGCAGTGGCCGCCCAGCGGGTAGACGGTCAAGCGATCGCCGAAGGTTTTACGCAGGAAACCCAGGTCGCCCGGGCCCAGGATCACGTCGTCGGCATTGTGCATCACGGCGATCTTCGGGCTGGCGTGCAGGTAATCCTTGAGTGCATACAGGCTTACCTGGTCCACCAGTTGCAGCAGGCTGCCACCGTCGGAACGGGCGCGCCACATCGGGATCACCTGTTCGGTGAGGTAGCAGTCGAAGTCGCATTGCAGGGCACGCTTGAGGAACGGCGTGAGGCTGGTGCCTTCGGTAATCGGGTATTTGGGCGGGATGATCAGGCCGCGACGGTTGATCAGGTCCGAGGTGAAGGCGATGTCGGCGGCGGAGAAGCGGAACGAGGTGCCGATCAGCATGGCCATCTGTTCGTTGGTCAGGTGCTGCTTGGATTGCTGGAAGTCGTAGAGCAGGGCGTCATTGAGGTCGATGTAGCCCTTTTGCTGGAAGTAGCGGGTCAGCTTGCTCAACACCAGTTCATAAAAGGTGGTGGTGTTGTTGATGCCCTTGACCTCGGTCTGTACCAGCTTGTCGAGGTTGGTGATCGAGGTGTAGAGGTTGACCGGCGGGTTGAGCAGCAGCACTTTCTTGAAGTTGAAGCTGCGACGGGTTTCGTCGAGCTTGCTGACAAACGCCGCATCCAGCGCGCCCAGGCTGTAGCCGGTGAGGTAGAAGTCGGTCACCGGCAGCGAGGCGTTCTGCGCGCGCACGGCCTGCATCACACGGTACATGTCTTCGGCGTCTTCCTGGGTGATACCCGGGGTGGCGAAGCGCGAAGCGGCGCTGATGAAGTCGAAGCTGGTCGGTGACGACAGCTGCACCACGTGGTAGCCGGCCTGGTAATACAGCTTCTTCAGGTATTCGTTGATGCTGCTGTCAAACCGCGCACCGGTGCCGGCGATCAGGAAGATCAGCGGCGCGGCGCGGTCCTGCTTGGCGATGCGGTAGGTGAGTTTCTTCACCGCCCAGAAGTTGTCCGGCAGGCTGAACTCGCGCTCGGGACGCATGTTCAAGGTGTAGTCGGACTGATTGATCTCGTCGTCGGTCGGCAAGGTTGGCCGAAGATCGGGCGGCGTGGTGGCGATGGTCGCTTCGAACGGATTGGTCAAAGGGTAGCCATAGCTGGCCTGGTCGATATCGACGGCCAGTGCTGACGCACTCAAAAAAAGGCTGCCCAGCAAGGCAGCACAGCGCAAGGAACGGAGCATGACTTGATCCCTAAGAGGAAAGGTGCTGAATGAAATTCGCAGGCTATGACCACCGCGTTGCCACCGAAGTGCCAGCCCTCGGCACGAAAAGTCGGAAAAAAACGTCGAAATCGGAGTAATAGCTGCCAGAAGATACACTTTGCCACGCATTGATGAACAGATATCTGCGCAGACACCTTGCTAACGGCCGCCGTGGGATTAAGCTGAGCGCCGTTTTTGCCTATCGGAGTGCCCCATGTCCCGTCGCTTGCCGTTGATCCTGCTGCTTATCGCCCTGCCATTATGGTTGGCGGCCAGTTACGCCGCACGTTATGGCTTTATGGAGGATGGTCAGTGGGTCGGCATTTGTGCGGATGAGGCCGGTCGCTGGGAATGCCAGGTGCGTTCGAACCTGGGGCTGATGATTCACTTCAAGGTACTGGGTTGGGCGGCGTTGATCACGTCGGTGCTGGCGTTTTTCGTGCCGGGCCGTGCGGGTTGGGCCTTGGCGGTGCTGGGGATGGTGTTCGGGTTGCCGGCGTTGGCGCTCTACAACACAACGTTTGCGGTGTTTGCGGTGGTGATTGCCGGGTTGCGGTTGGTCAGGAAGCCGCGCGTCGCCTGATAGGGCCAATCGGGGCAAGCCCCCTCCCACATTTGACCGTATTCACAAAAAGAAATGTGAACCCAATCAAGTGTGGGAGGGGGCTTGCCCCCGATGGCGGTGTCAGGGCTTGCGCACCCGCAGGCAACGCCATAAAGCTGCAACCATGAGCACGCTCACCAGCGCCCAACCCCACGCCTGCTGATTCAACAGACCTTCCCGAAACAGCTGCGGCGCAACACCGGCACCGATAATGAAGGCCAGCAACGCAATCTCCCGACGCGGCCCGCTCACCGGGCGAACCAGGTACACCAGGGCCGGCAACAGCAGTGCCGCGCTCGGGAAGCTGCGATAACGCGGGTCGAACACCAGCGCCAGCATCATCACCGCGCCGGCAAACCCGGCGGTCGCCACCAGCCAGCCTGCACGTTGCTGCAGCCAGTTGAACGCCCTTTCACGCCAGCCGTCTCTCGCGCCGAGCGCCAGCGCAGCGTGCGCCAGTACCAGCAGGTTCAGCACCACCAGCAAGCCTGCCCACACCCACTCATCATTAAAACGTGCGGTGACGCGGGTGAGTTCAGCCCAGGTGCCGATGGAACACGCGGCGACGACACCCAGCAGCGGCAGCGCAATGGCGTTGCGTGTACTGCGTACGCGGCCACCCAGCGCCAACGTCGCCAGCACAATGATGCCGCCGACGCCCAGCCACAGCGGCCAATACGGCACATTGGTCACCGGCCCGGCGAGGGTGCCCTTGTCCTGGCGATCGGCATCGAACAGGCCCCAGTAACCGCCCACGGCGCCCTCACTGGCGCGTTTCCAGGGCTGGTCAAAGGCTTCAATCAGGTTGTAGCGCCAGCCGTTGGCTTCGGCCATCGCCACGAAACCACGCATGAACTTGGCTTCGTTGACCCGGCTCGGCACGGCGGTTTCGCGCTGGCGGCCTTCACTGGGCCAGCCGGTTTCGCCGATCAGTATGTCCTTGGGCGCGAACCTGTTGCCGAACGTCTGGCGTACATCGCCGACGTGCTTGAGCGCCTGGTCGATGCCCGACGGTTCGTCTTCCCAGTACGGCAGCAGGTGAATGGTCAGGAAGTCCACCGCCGGGGCAATTTCCGGGTGCTGCAGCCAGAACTCCCACACATCGGCGTAGGTGACCGGCTGCTTGATCTGGCTTTTGACCGTCTGGATCAGCGTCACCAGTTGTTTGGCGGTGACTTCCTTGCGCAGCAGCGCTTCGTTGCCGACGATCACCGAGGTCACCACGTCCGGGTTGGCATTGGCGGCCGTGATCAGCTCGCCGATTTCCTTTTGGGTCGCCACCGGGTCGCTGCTGACCCAGGCGCCGGCCATTACCTTCAAGCCATGCTTGCGCGCCATGTCCGGCAGGGCTTCCAGGCCGGTCATGGAGTAGGTCCGAATGCATTCGAAACGCGTGGCCAGCAGGGCCAGGTCGGCGTCCATGCGCTCGGGGCGCAGCGTGAACGGCTGGTCGAACGGCGACTGGTCCTTGTCGAAGGGCGTATAGGATGCACATTGCAGCTTGTGGCTGGCGCTCGCCACATCCGGCAGCACCACTGGCCGGCCGAGGCCATACCAGTAGCCGACGAGGGCGAGCAGGCCGAGGATGAGGGCAAAGCAATAGGGCAGGGCAGGGAAGCGGGCAGTCGCGGGCATGGTCGGCTTATCTGGGGGAGCAAAGGCGCGCATCTTACCCGTAATTGCCGCGTTCCAGTGGGGCTGCATGATTTTGACATGCAAAGTTCGGGCGGGATTGTGTCGGCAAATCCTACAAAACGTCCTGCTGGCGATGTGATGTCGTTTCTTGCTCAACCAAGGTCGCTGGCAGAGCAGGGTAAAGGCCTACGCAGGTTGATGATAAAACGGTCAGCACTCCACTGATGCCTCAGCAACCGGATCGATGCGCGTGAAGGGGGCGCGGTGCACCGTATAACAACAGGTTGACGTCGCTCGGCATCCGTCGGGCGCAGCACTTTCGGGGAAGTATTATGAAGATGCGACGACTCTTGGGCGCAGCTGCCACTCTGGTAGTTGCGATGGGCTCCACACTGGCCAGTGCCGACAGCAAAACCCTGAGCATCGGCTACGTCGATGGCTGGTCGGACAGTGTTGCCACCACCCATGTGGCGGCAGAAGTGATCAAGCAAAAGCTCGGCTATGACGTGAAACTGCAAGCGGTCGCCACCGGCATCATGTGGCAGGGCGTCGCCACCGGCAAGCTCGACGCCATGCTGTCCGCCTGGCTGCCGGTAACCCACGGCGAATACTGGACCAAGAACAAGGACAAGGTGGTCGACTACGGCCCCAACTTCAAGGACGCGAAAATTGGCTTGATCGTGCCGGAGTACGTCAAGGCCAAGTCCATCGAAGACCTCAAGACCGACACCACCTTCAAAAACAAGATCGTCGGCATCGACGCCGGTTCAGGCGTGATGCTCAAGACCGACGAAGCCATCAAGCAATACGGCCTGGACTACAAGCTGCAAGCCAGCTCGGGCGCCGCGATGATCGCCGAACTGACCCGTGCCGAAGACAAGCAGGAGTCCATCGCCGTCACCGGTTGGGTGCCGCACTGGATGTTCGCCAAGTGGAAACTGCGTTTCCTGGACGACCCAAAAGGGATTTATGGTGCTGCTGAAACCGTCAACAGCATCGGCAGCAAGGGCCTGGAGAAGAAAGCGCCGGAAGTCGCGGCCTTCCTGAAAAAATTCCAGTGGGCCTCCAAGGATGAAATCGGTGAAGTCATGCTCGCTATCCAGGAAGGTGCCAAGCCCGATGCCGCGGCCAAGGATTGGGTCGCCAAGCACCCAGAGCGTGTCGCTGAGTGGACCGCTAAGTAACTCTCCCTGTTGATGCAATACCCTGTGGGAGGGGGCTTGCCCCCGATGGCGATGTGTCAGTCGTTAATGAATTGACTGGACCACCGCCATCGGGGGCAAGCCCCCTCCCACATTATTTTTTGGCACCCGCAAATCTTTCTGCGTCCGCAAAATCCCTCGCTACACTCGATCTACTACTAAGGTCGTCTGGAACCCTTTCCATAGCTGCATACAGTGGATACGTTCCAATAATAAAAAAGCTGTGCTGCGAGGATAAAAACAATGAACGACAGCATTTACCTCTCGATTCAAAACAGCCCCCGTTTCAAGGAGCTGGTAAGAAAAAGGGAAAGGTTCGCCTGGATTCTCTCGGCGATCATGCTAGGGCTTTACTCCGCTTTCATCCTGTTGATCGCCTATGGGCCGCAAGTGCTGGGGGCCAAGCTCAGCCCCGGTTCTTCGATCACCTGGGGCATTCCGCTGGGCGTCGGGCTGATTGTGTCCGCTTTCATCCTGACCGCTATCTACGTGCGCCGCGCCAATGGCGAATTTGACGACCTGAACAATGCGATTCTCAAGGAGGCTGCGCAATGATCCGGCGTCTATTGGCTCTATTCGGCGCCTCGCTGTTCGCTCCGGCCCTTTGGGCGGCCGACGCGTTGACCGGCGAAGTGCACAAGCAACCGCTCAACGTATCGGCCATCGTGATGTTTGTCGCGTTCGTCGGCGCCACCCTGTGCATCACCTACTGGGCGTCCAAGCGCAACAAGTCGGCGGCCGACTACTATGCAGCCGGCGGCAAGATCACCGGGTTCCAGAACGGCCTGGCGATTGCCGGTGACTACATGTCGGCGGCGTCCTTCCTGGGGATTTCCGCGCTGGTGTTCACCTCCGGTTATGACGGCCTGATCTACTCGATCGGCTTCCTGGTGGGCTGGCCGATCATTCTGTTTTTGATCGCCGAGCGCCTGCGTAACCTGGGCAAGTACACCTTTGCCGACGTGGCGTCCTATCGCCTCGGGCAAACCCAGATTCGCAGCCTGTCGGCCTGTGGCTCGCTGGTGGTGGTGGCGTTCTACCTGATCGCGCAGATGGTGGGCGCGGGCAAGCTGATCCAGCTGCTGTTCGGCCTCGATTACCATGTTGCGGTGATCCTGGTGGGCATCCTGATGTGCATGTACGTGCTGTTCGGCGGCATGCTGGCGACCACCTGGGTGCAGATCATCAAGGCAGTGCTGCTGCTGTCCGGTGCTTCATTCATGGCGCTGATGGTCATGAAGCACGTCAACTTCGACTTCAACACGCTGTTTTCCGAGGCGATCAAGGTTCACCCTAAAGGTGAAGCGATCATGAGCCCTGGCGGCCTGGTGAAGGATCCGATCTCGGCCTTCTCCCTGGGCCTGGCGCTGATGTTCGGTACCGCTGGCTTGCCGCACATCCTGATGCGCTTCTTCACCGTGAGCGACGCCAAGGAAGCGCGCAAGAGCGTGCTGTATGCCACCGGCTTTATCGGCTACTTCTATATCCTGACGTTCATCATCGGCTTTGGCGCGATCCTGCTGGTCAGCACCAACCCGGCGTTCAAGGATGCCGCAGGCGCCTTGCTCGGCGGCAACAACATGGCGGCGGTGCACCTGGCCAACGCGGTGGGCGGCAGTATCTTCCTGGGCTTCATCTCGGCCGTGGCCTTTGCCACCATCCTCGCGGTGGTTGCCGGCCTGACCCTGGCCGGTGCTTCGGCGGTGTCCCACGACCTGTACGCCAGCGTGATCAAGAAGGGCAAGGCCAACGAAAAAGATGAGATTCGCGTGTCGAAGATCACCACGGTGGCCTTGGGTGTATTGGCGATCGGCCTGGGTATCCTGTTCGAGAGCCAGAACATCGCGTTCATGGTTGGCCTGGCCTTCTCGATTGCCGCCAGCTGCAACTTCCCGGTGCTGCTGCTTTCCATGTACTGGAAAAACCTCACCACCCGTGGCGCCATGATTGGCGGCTGGCTGGGCTTGATCAGTGCCGTTGGCCTGATGATTCTTGGCCCGACCATCTGGGTGTCGATCCTGCACCATGAGAAGGCGATCTTCCCGTATGAATACCCGGCGCTGTTCTCGATGATCATCGCGTTCGTGGGTATCTGGTTCTTCTCCATCACCGACAAGTCGGCGGCGGCAGAGAAAGAGCGTGCGCTGTACTTCCCGCAGTTCGTGCGTTCGCAGACTGGCCTGGGGGCGAGTGGGGCGGTTAATCACTAAGCCTGTAACTGGATAAAGAATGCCCCGGTCGAAAGGCCGGGGTATTTTTTTGCCTGCAGATTTGTGGTGCCTGGTCTGGCCTCATCGGGGGCAAGCCCCCTCCCACATTTGACTGTATTCACACGTTCAGATGTGTGAACCCAATCCAGTGTGGGAGGGGGCTTGCCCCCGATGAGGCCAGCTCAGGCGACACAAATAAAAACGGCCTCCACTAAGGGAGGCCGTTCTCAGTACAGCTTGCAGCTAAATGCTTACTTACGATCTTCCAGCTTGGTAATGTCACGCGACTCGTAGCCGGTGTACAGCTGGCGCGGGCGGCCAATCTTGTACGGGCTGGAGAGCATTTCTTTCCAGTGGGAGATCCAGCCCACGGTCCGCGCCAGGGCGAAGATCACGGTGAACATGCTGGTTGGAATGCCGATCGCCTTGAGGATGATCCCCGAGTAGAAGTCGACGTTCGGGTACAGCGAGCGTTCGATGAAGTACGGGTCGGTCAGGGCGATCTCTTCCAGGCGCATGGCCAGTTCGAGTTGCGGATCGTTCTTGATGCCCAGTTCCTTCAACACTTCGTCGCAGGTCTGCTTCATCACCGTGGCACGCGGATCGCGGTTCTTGTAGACCCGGTGACCGAAGCCCATCAGCTTGAACGGATCGTTCTTGTCCTTGGCCTTGGCGATGAACTTGTCGATGTTCGACACGTCGCCGATTTCATCGAGCATGGTCAACACGGCTTCGTTCGCGCCGCCGTGAGCAGGGCCCCACAGTGCGGCGATACCGGCGGCGATACAGGCGAACGGGTTGGCACCCGAAGAACCCGCCAGACGCACGGTAGAGGTGGAGGCGTTCTGTTCGTGGTCGGCGTGGAGGATGAAGATCCGGTCCATGGCCTTGGCAAGCGTCGGGCTGATCGGTTTGATCTCGCAGGGCGTGTTGAACATCATGTGCAGGAAGTTTTCCGCGTACGTCAGGTCGTTGCGCGGGTACATCATGGGTTGGCCCATGGAGTACTTGTAAACCATTGCGGCCAGGGTCGGCATCTTGGCAACCAGGCGGATCGCGGAGATTTCGCGATGCTGCGGGTTATTGATGTCCAGGGAGTCGTGATAGAAGGCCGACAGGGCGCCGACCACGCCGCACATGACGGCCATCGGGTGGGCGTCGCGACGGAAGCCGTTGAAGAAGGTCTTCAACTGCTCGTGAACCATGGTGTGGTTCTTTACGGTGCTGACGAACTGGGCTTTCTGCTCGGCTGTTGGCAGTTCGCCATTTAGCAGCAGGTAGCAGGTTTCCAGGTAGTCCGACTGCTCGGCCAGTTGCTCGATCGGGTAGCCGCGGTGAAGCAGAATGCCATTATCGCCATCGATATAGGTGATCTTCGACTCGCAAGAGGCGGTCGACATGAAGCCTGGGTCGAATGTGAAACGGCCCGTGGCCGTCAGGCCCCGTACGTCGATAACATCGGGACCAACGGTGCCGGTTAAAATGGGCAGCTCGACGGGGGCTGCGCCCTCGATGATCAACTGCGCTTTTTTGTCAGCCATGTGGCCTCCTATTTATGCTTCAAATCATCAGACAGACCCCCCACGCAGGGCCCGCACCACTATAGTGAGATAAATTCAGATGTCAATTTGCCTAAAGTCTTGCTCCAGAAGGCTTTAACCGTACTTTTTCGTCGAAATTGCCTGCCATTTACGCCTTTTATCCCGTCAGCGCAATCCGCTATTAGGGTGAGGTGTGCGCGTTGTCATTAGTAACCTAACTGTCTATACTCGGCCACCGACCGCCAAGGGCTTTTGGGCTTGCTTTCATTGGGGGTCGCACTCCCTGGGTGGTGCTTACCTGACCAGTCGCACTCCCCAACAACTTTGCCCTGATTGTTAGGGGCTCTTCAGTGTGAAAAAAAGCCGTGAATAGCCAACGACCTGTAAACCTAGACCTAAGGACCATCAAACTCCCCATCACCGGCGTTACGTCGTTCCTGCACCGTGTTTCCGGCATTATCCTGTTCCTGGGCCTGGGCATCATGCTTTATGCATTGAGCAAATCCCTGGGTTCCGCGGAAGGTTACGCCGAGGTGAAGGCAACCTTGACCAGCCCACTGGCCAAGTTCGTAGCATGGGGCCTCCTGTCCGCTCTGCTGTATCACCTGGTAGCCGGTGTGCGCCACTTGATCATGGATGCGGGTATCGGTGAGACGCTGGAAGGCGGCCGCCTGGGCTCGAAAATCATCATCGCCATTTCCGTGGTGCTGATCGTTCTGGCAGGAGTTTGGATATGGTAACCAGCGTAACGAATCTGTCGCGTTCGGGCCTCTATGACTGGATGGCACAGCGTGTGTCTGCGGTCGTTCTCGCGGCTTATTTCATTTTCCTGATCGGATACCTCGTCGCAAACCCGGGCATCGGCTATGAGCAATGGCACGGCCTGTTCGCCCACAATGCGATGCGAATCTTCAGTCTGCTGGCCCTGGTGGCCCTGGGCGCTCACGCCTGGGTCGGCATGTGGACCATCGCGACCGACTACCTGACGCCAATGGCGCTGGGCAAGTCCGCGACCGCAGTACGTTTCCTCTTCCAGGCAGTATGCGGCATCGCGATGTTCGCTTACTTCGTCTGGGGTGTGCAGATTCTTTGGGGTATCTGATTCATGGCTAACATTCCTACTATTTCATTCGACGCCATCATTATTGGTGGCGGCGGTGCCGGCATGCGCGCTGCGCTGCAGCTGGCCCAGGGTGGCCACAAGACCGCCGTGATCACCAAGGTGTTCCCGACGCGTTCGCACACCGTGTCGGCGCAGGGTGGCATTACCTGCGCGATCGCCTCCGCCGACCCGAACGACGACTGGCGTTGGCACATGTACGATACCGTCAAGGGTTCCGACTATATCGGTGACCAGGACGCTATCGAATACATGTGTCAGGAAGGCCCGGCCGCAGTGTTCGAACTGGACCACATGGGTCTGCCGTTCTCCCGTACCGAACAAGGTCGTATCTATCAGCGTCCATTCGGCGGTCAATCGAAGGATTACGGTAAAGGTGGCCAGGCTGCCCGTACCTGCGCTGCGTCCGACCGTACCGGTCACGCACTGCTGCACACCCTTTATCAGGGCAACCTGAAAGCCGGTACCACGTTCCTGAACGAGTACTACGCTGTCGATCTGGTGAAGAACGGTAAGGGCGAATTCGTCGGTGTGATCGCCATCTGCATCGAAACCGGTGAAACCACTTACATCCGCGCCAAGGCGACCGTGCTGGCGACCGGCGGTGCAGGCCGTATCTACGCCTCGACCACCAACGCCCTGATCAATACCGGTGACGGCGTTGGCATGGCGCTGCGTGCCGGCGTGCCGGTACAGGACATCGAGATGTGGCAGTTCCACCCGACTGGCATCGCCGGCGCCGGTGTACTGGTGACCGAAGGTTGCCGTGGTGAAGGTGGCTACCTGATCAACAAGCACGGCGAGCGTTTCATGGAGCGTTATGCTCCGAACGCCAAAGACCTTGCTGGTCGTGACGTCGTGGCCCGTTCGATGGTTAAAGAAATCATCGCCGGCAACGGCTGTGGCCCGAACGGCGACCACGTACTGCTCAAGCTCGATCACCTGGGCGAAGAAGTGCTGCACAGCCGTCTGCCAGGTATCTGCGAGCTGTCCAAGACCTTTGCTCACGTTGATCCGGTGGTTGCGCCGGTTCCAGTGGTTCCGACCTGCCACTATATGATGGGCGGCGTGCCGACCAACATTCATGGCCAGGCGATCACCCAGAATGCCGAAGGCGTGGACGAGATCATTCATGGTCTGTTCGCGGTAGGCGAAGTGGCCTGCGTATCGGTTCACGGTGCCAACCGCCTGGGCGGCAACTCGCTGCTCGACCTGGTGGTATTCGGCCGCGCTGCCGGCCTGCACCTGGAAAAAGCCCTGACCGACGGCATCGAATACGATGACGCCACCGACGCCAATATCGAAGCTGCCCTGGCGCGTCTGAATGCTCTGAACGAGCGCACGGATGGCGAAGACGTGGCAACCCTGCGTCGCGAGCTGCAAAGCTGCATGCAGAACTACTTCGGTGTGTTCCGTACCGGCGAATACATGCAGAAGGGCATTGCCCAGCTGGCGGACCTGCGCACGCGTATCGCCAACGTCAAGATCAACGATAAGAGCCAGGCGTTCAACACTGCTCGTATCGAAGCCCTTGAGTTGCAAAACCTGCTGGAAGTGGCTGAAGCGACTGCGATCGCCGCCGAGGTTCGTAAAGAATCCCGTGGTGCTCACGCTCGTGAAGACTTTGAAGACCGCGACGACGAGAACTGGTTGTGCCACACCCTGTACTTCCCGGGTGACAAGCGCGTAACCAAGCGTGCCGTGAACTTCTCGCCGAAGACGGTGCCGACGTTTGAACCGAAGATTCGGACTTACTAAGGGTGGCTGCCATGTTGAAAGTCAGTGTTTATCGCTACAACCCTGATCAGGACGCTGCGCCGTTCATGCAGGAATTCCAGGTCGATACCGGCGGTAAAGACCTGATGGTGCTGGATGTACTGGCGCTGATCAAAGAGCAGGACGAAGGTTTCTCCTATCGTCGCTCTTGCCGTGAAGGTGTGTGCGGTTCCGACGGCATGAACATCAACGGCAAAAACGGCCTCGCGTGCATCACGCCGCTGTCGGCCGTGGTCAAAGGCAACAAGCTGATCGTTCGTCCACTGCCAGGTTTGCCGGTTATCCGTGACCTGGTTGTCGATATGAGCATCTTCTACAAGCAATACGAGAAAGTTAAGCCGTTCCTGCAGAACGACACGCCGGCTCCGGCCATCGAGCGTCTGCAGTCCCCGGAAGAGCGTGAAAAGCTCGACGGTCTGTACGAGTGCATCCTGTGCGCTTGCTGCTCGACGTCGTGCCCGTCCTTCTGGTGGAACCCGGACAAGTTCCTGGGTCCAGCTGCGCTGCTGCAAGCCTACCGCTTCCTGGCAGACAGCCGTGACACCAAGACGTCCGAGCGTCTGGCTTCACTGGATGACCCGTTCAGCGTATTCCGCTGCCGCGGGATCATGAACTGCGTCAACGTATGCCCCAAAGGCCTGAACCCGACTAAGGCCATTGGTCACATCCGTAACATGCTGCTGCAAAGCGGCGTGTAACTGACGTAAAAGCAGGACCGTTGTGCCCGTAAATGCTGCGGCGCAGGCTTCAACCGGCGCCGTAGTTTTAACTTGAGCAGCGACTTACAAAGCCGCAGCTCTTATTTTGAAGAAATGAGACAAGCAGGGGCATTCGGGTTGGTACCCGAACTATCAGCGTGATCCTAAGTGGCTTGTTTTGGTCGCTGCACTTGGCCTTTTGCAAGCAAACTCGGTGTTTTCGCCGGTGGTGTCCCCAAATCGAGGGTGACCAAGCATGCAAGAAAGCGTGATGCAGCGCATGTGGAACAGCGGCTATCTTTCAGGTGGTAACGCTGCCTATGTGGAAGAGCTTTATGAGCTCTACCTGCACGACCCTAACGCTGTGCCAGAAGAATGGCGCACCAAATTTCAGACGTTGTCTTCAGACGGCAACGCTGCCACCGATGTATCGCACGCTGCGATTCGCGATCATTTCGTGCTGCTGGCAAAGAACCAGCGCCGCGCCCAACCGGTTTCCGCCGGCAGCGTGAGCAGTGAGCACGAGAAGAAGCAAGTTGAAGTACTGCGACTGATCCAGGCTTACCGGATGCGTGGCCACCAGGCGGCCCAGCTTGACCCGCTGGGGCTCTGGCAGCGTCCTGCACCTGCTGACCTGTCGATCAATCATTACGGCTTGACCAATGCCGATCTTGATACGACCTTCCGTGCCGGCGACCTGTTCATCGGCAAAGAGGAAGCGAGCCTACGCGAAATTCACGAAGCGTTGCAGCAGACATATTGCCGCACCATCGGCGCTGAATTCACGCACATCACCGATTCCGAGCAACGCCAGTGGTTCCAGCACCGCCTGGAAGGCGTGCGTGGCCGCCCGGTATTGTCCGCCGATGTGCGCAGCCACCTGCTCGAGCGCGTGACCGCAGCTGAAGGTCTCGAAAAATACCTGGGTACCAAATACCCGGGCACCAAGCGTTTCGGCCTGGAAGGCGGCGAAAGCCTGATTCCGATGCTCGACGAGCTGATCCAGCGTTCCGGTTCCTATGGCACCAAGGAAATCGTGATCGGCATGGCTCACCGTGGTCGCCTGAACGTGTTGGTCAACACCTTCGGCAAGAACCCGCGCGAGCTGTTCGACGAGTTCGAAGGCAAGAAGAAGGTCGAGTTGGGTTCCGGTGACGTTAAATACCACCAGGGCTTCTCGTCCAACGTGATGACCACCGGCGGTGAAGTTCACCTGGCCATGGCCTTCAACCCATCCCACCTGGAAATCGTTTCTCCAGTGGTCGAGGGTTCGGTGCGTGCTCGCCAGGATCGTCGTAACGACACCACTGGCGAAAAAGTTCTGCCGATTTCCATCCACGGTGACGCGGCGTTCGCCGGTCAAGGCGTGGTCCTGGAAACGTTCCAGATGTCGCAGACCCGCGGCTTCAAGACCGGCGGTACCGTTCACATCGTCATCAACAACCAGGTTGGCTTCACCATCAGCAACCCGCTGGATGCGCGCTCCACCGAGTACGCCACCGACGTTGCCAAGATGATCCAGGCGCCAATTCTCCATGTGAATGGCGATGACCCGGAAGCCGTACTGTTCGTGACGCAACTGGCTGTCGACTACCGCATGCAATTCAAGCGTGACGTGGTGATCGACCTGGTTTGCTACCGCCGTCGCGGTCACAACGAAGCGGACGAGCCAAGCGGCACCCAGCCGTTGATGTACCAGCAGATCACCAAGCAGCGCACCACCCGTGAGCTGTACGCCGAAAGCCTGACCAAGGCCGGCGTATTGGACGATGCGCGTGTTCAGGCGAAGATCGATGAATACCGCAACGCGCTGGATAACGGTCTGCATGTAGTGAAAAGCCTGGTCAAGGAGCCGAACAAAGAGTTGTTCGTTGACTGGCGTCCGTACCTGGGTCACACCTGGACTGCGCGCCATGACACCAGCTTCGACTTGAAGACCTTGCAGGAATTGTCCGCCAAGTTGCTGGAAATTCCTGAAGGCTTTGTGGTTCAGCGCCAGGTTGCGAAGATCTACGAAGACCGTCAGAAGATGCAAGCCGGTGGCCTGCCGATCAACTGGGGTTACGCCGAAACCATGGCGTACGCGACCCTGGCGTTCGAAGGTCACCCGATCCGCATGACCGGCCAGGACATCGGCCGCGGTACGTTCTCGCACCGTCATGCTGTGTTGCACAACCAGAAAGACGCGGGCACCTACATCCCGTTGCAGAACCTGTACGAAGGCCAGCCACGTTTCGACCTTTACGATTCGTTCCTGTCCGAAGAAGCCGTACTGGCGTTCGAATACGGCTACTCCACCACCACGCCTAACGCGCTGGTGATCTGGGAAGCCCAGTTCGGCGACTTCGCCAACGGTGCCCAGGTGGTTATCGACCAGTTCATCACCAGCGGCGAGCACAAGTGGGGCCGTCTGTGCGGTCTGACCATGCTGCTGCCACACGGTTATGAAGGCCAGGGCCCCGAGCACTCCTCGGCCCGTCTGGAGCGTTACCTGCAGCTGTGCGCCGAGCACAACATCCAGGTGTGCGTACCGACTACCCCGGCGCAGATCTACCACTTGCTGCGCCGCCAGGTGATCCGCCCGCTGCGCAAGCCGTTGGTCGTGTTGACTCCGAAATCGCTGTTGCGTCACAAATTGGCCGTTTCGACCCTGGAAGACCTGGCCGAAGGTTCGTTCCAGACCGTGATTCCAGAGATCGATACGCTGGACGCCGCCAAGGTCACTCGCCTGATCCTGTGCAGCGGCAAGGTCTACTACGATCTGCTGGAAAAACGCCGTGCCGAAGGCCGCGAAGACATCGCCATCGTGCGTATCGAGCAGCTTTACCCGTTCCCGGAAGATGACCTCATGGAGATCATCGCGCCTTACACCAACCTCACGAATGTCGTGTGGTGTCAGGAAGAACCGATGAACCAGGGCGCGTGGTACAGCAGCCAGCATCACCTGCGTCGCAGCATCGGCAACCACAAAAAGGCACTTGGCCTGGAGTATGCCGGTCGTGATGCGTCTGCTGCACCTGCTTGTGGTTATGCGTCGATGCACGCCGAGCAGCAGGAAAAACTGCTGCAAGATGCTTTCACTGTTTAACGCCTTCGCGCTGACTGAAACCGAATTTTAAGGACCTACAGATAATGGCTATCGAAATCAAAGCCCCGTCATTCCCGGAATCGGTTGCCGATGGCACCGTTGCCACCTGGCACAAGAAACCAGGCGAGGCCGTCAAGCGTGACGACCTGATCGTCGACATCGAGACCGACAAGGTCGTGCTGGAAGTGCTGGCCGAAGCCGACGGCGTGCTGGGCGCAATCGTGGCAGAAGAGGGCGCTACCGTTCTGTCGAACCAGGTCCTGGGCTCGATCGAAGAGGGCAGCGCTGCTGCTGCTGCTCCTGCTGCCGCCGCACCGGCTGCCGCGGCCGCTCCTGCCGCAGCCCCGGCTGCGGGTGGCGAAGATCCAATCGCTGCACCGGCTGCGCGTCAGCTGGCTGAAGAGAACGGTATCAACCTGGCTTCCATCAAGGGCACCGGCAAAGACGGCCGTGTCACCAAGGAAGACGTGGTTGCGGCTGTTGAAGCCAAGAAAAACGCTCCGGCTGCCGCACCGGCCAAGGCCGCTGCTCCAGCTGCCGCCGCGCCTGTGTTCGCTGCTGGCGACCGCACCGAGAAGCGCGTACCGATGACCCGCGTACGTGCCACCGTGGCCAAGCGCCTGGTTGAAGCACAGTCGAACATGGCGATGCTGACCACGTTCAACGAAGTCGACATGACCGAAGTCATGGCCCTGCGTTCGAAGTACAAGGACCTGTTCGAGAAGTCCCACAACGGCGTGCGCCTGGGCTTCATGTCGTTCTTCGTGAAAGCGGCTACCGAAGCGCTGAAGCGCTTCCCGGCGGTCAACGCTTCCATCGACGGCGCCGACATCGTTTACCATGGCTACGCAGACATCGGCGTTGCCGTGTCCAGCGACCGTGGCCTGGTGGTTCCGGTTCTGCGTAACGCCGAGCTGATGAGCCTGGCTGAAATCGAAGGCGGCATCGCCGGCTTCGGCAAGAAAGCCCGTGACGGCAAGCTGACCATCGACGAGATGACCGGCGGTACCTTCACCATCACCAACGGTGGTACCTTCGGTTCGATGATGTCGACGCCGATCGTCAACCCGCCGCAAGCTGCGATCCTGGGCATGCACAACATCATCCAGCGTCCGATGGCCATCAACGGCCAGGTCGTGATCCGTCCAATGATGTACCTGGCACTGTCTTACGATCACCGCCTGATCGATGGTAAAGAAGCCGTGACGTTCCTGGTG
Organism: Pseudomonas sp. R5-89-07; assembly: GCF_003851685.1. Lineage (NCBI taxonomy): Bacteria > Pseudomonadati > Pseudomonadota > Gammaproteobacteria > Pseudomonadales > Pseudomonadaceae > Pseudomonas > Pseudomonas sp. R5-89-07. Next base: position 1,951,600 of record NZ_CP027727.1, read on the forward strand.
ACCATCAAGAACCTGCTGGAAGATCCGGCTCGTCTGCTTCTGGATATCTGATAAAAGCAGCTACAAGTTGCGAGCTGCAAGCTGTAGGAACAATCAGCTTGGCTTGCAACTTGTCGCTTGAAGCTTGTCGCTGAATAGAGGATCTATTTTCATGACACAGAAATTTGACGTTGTAGTGATCGGTGCAGGCCCTGGCGGCTATGTGGCCGCCATCAAGGCCGCACAGCTGGGCCTTTCGACTGCTTGCATCGAAAAGTACACCGACAAGGAAGGCAAACTGGCGCTGGGCGGTACCTGCCTGAACGTCGGTTGCATTCCTTCCAAGGCGCTGCTGGACAGCTCCTGGAAATTCCACGAAGCCAAAGATGGCTTCGCGATCCACGGTATCAACCATGCCGGCGTGACCATGGACGTGCCAGCGATGGTCGGCCGTAAAGCCAACATCGTCAAAGGCCTGACTTCCGGCGTTGCCACCTTGTTCAAGGCCAACGGCGTGACTTCCCTGCAAGGTCACGGCAAATTGCTGGCCGGCAAGAAAGTCGAAATCACCAAGCCGGATGGCTCGGTAGAAATCATCGAAGCCGAAAACGTGATCCTGGCCCCAGGCTCGCGTCCAATCGACATTCCGCCTGCTCCAGTTGACCAGAACGTGATCGTTGATTCGACCGGCGCCCTGGAATTCCAGGCCGTACCTAAGCGCCTGGGCGTGATCGGCGCTGGCGTCATTGGCCTGGAGCTGGGTTCGGTATGGTCCCGCCTGGGTTCTGAAGTCACGGTTCTGGAAGCCCTGGACACGTTCCTGCTGGCTGCCGATACCGCGGTGTCCAAGGAAGCACTGAAAACCCTGACCAAGCAGGGTCTGGACATCAAGCTGGGCGCCCGTGTTACCGGTTCCAAGGTCAACGGCGAAGAAGTGGTCGTGACCTACACCGATAAAGAAGGCGAGCAGACCATCACCTTCGACAAGCTGATCGTAGCCGTTGGTCGCCGTCCAGTGACCACCGACCTGCTGGCCTCCGACAGCGGCGTGAGCATCGACGAGCGTGGTTTCATCCACGTTGACGATCATTGCGCCACCACCGTACCGGGCGTTTACGCGATCGGCGACGTGGTTCGTGGCATGATGCTGGCCCACAAGGCTTCCGAAGAAGGCATCATGGTTGTCGAGCGCATCAAGGGTCACAAGACCCAGATGAACTACGACCTGATTCCATCGGTTATCTACACCCACCCGGAAATTGCATGGGTCGGCAAGAACGAACAGCAGTTGAAAGCTGAAGGCGTTGAAGTTAACGTCGGCACCTTCCCGTTCGCCGCTTCTGGCCGTGCCATGGCAGCCAACGACACCGGTGGTTTTGTCAAAGTCATCGCTGATGCCAAGACCGACCGCGTATTGGGCGTCCACGTGATTGGCCCAAGCGCTGCAGAACTGGTTCAGCAAGGCGCGATCGGTATGGAATTCGGCACCAGTGCCGAAGACCTGGGCATGATGGTCTTCTCCCATCCGACCCTGTCCGAAGCATTGCACGAAGCCGCGTTGGCAGTGAATGGCGGCGCCATCCACATCGCCAACAAGAAAAAGCGTTAAGCGAGATAATAAGAAACCACGGCGGAGTTGCCCGTCGTGAGCCTTGCGCGCAAGACTCACCGCGGAATATCCGCTGGACGCAGCCTTGCGCAGCTTTACGGGCGATAAGCCCCGCAAGTTGCGCAAGCAGCAGTCACAGGTGGCGCGGCACTCATAATGAGCGCAGCGCCGAATGCGCAGTACCTAACGAAGACGGTAAAAAGCATGAATCTTCACGAGTATCAGGGTAAGCAGCTGTTCGCTGAATACGGCCTGCCAGTTTCCAAGGGCTACGCAGTAGACACCCCGGAAGCAGCAGCAGAAGCTTGCGACAAAATCGGCGGCAGCGAGTGGGTTGTCAAAGCCCAGGTCCACGCCGGTGGTCGCGGTAAAGCGGGCGGCGTTAAGCTGGTTCGCAGCAAAGAAGACGCCAAGGCCTTCGCACAGCAGTGGCTGGGCAAGCGTCTGGTGACTTACCAGACTGATGCCAATGGCCAGCCAGTCACCAAGATCCTGGTTGAATCGTGCACTGATATCGCTAAAGAGCTGTACCTGGGCGCTGTCGTTGACCGTTCGAGCCGTCGCATCGTGTTCATGGCTTCCACCGAAGGTGGCGTGGACATCGAGAAGATCGCTCACGAAACCCCAGAAAAAATTCTGAAGGCCACTATCGATCCACTGGTTGGCGCTCAGCCATTCCAGGGTCGCGAGCTGGCTTTCCAGCTGGGTCTGGAAGGCAAGCAGGTTGCCCAGTTCGCCAAGATCTTCGTAGGCCTGGCCAAACTGTTCCAGGATCACGATCTGGCCCTGCTGGAAGTGAACCCGCTGGTGATCAAGGCTGACGGCGATCTGCACTGCCTCGACGCCAAGATCAACATCGACGCCAATGCCATGTACCGTCAGCCCAAGCTGAAGACGTTCCACGATCCGTCCCAGGACGATCCGCGCGAAGCGCACGCTGCCAAGTTCGAACTGAACTACGTAGCCCTGGAAGGTAACATCGGCTGCATGGTCAACGGTGCCGGCCTGGCCATGGGTACCATGGACATCGTCAACCTGCATGGCGGCAAACCAGCCAACTTCCTCGACGTAGGTGGTGGCGCTACCAAGGAACGCGTTACCGAAGCGTTCAAGATCATCCTGTCCGACTCCAACGTCGCGGCGGTACTGGTCAACATCTTCGGCGGCATCGTTCGTTGCGACATGATTGCCGAAGGCATCATCGGTGCAGTGAAAGAAGTTGGCGTTAAAATCCCGGTTGTTGTCCGCCTTGAAGGTAACAACGCTGAACTGGGCGCTAAAGTACTGGCAGAAAGCGGTTTGAACATCATCGCGGCTACCAGCCTGACCGACGCTGCTCAACAAGTTGTCAAAGCTGCGGAGGGCAAATAATGAGCGTCCTGATCAATAAAGACACCAAAGTTATCTGCCAGGGTATTACCGGTTCGCAAGGTAGTTTCCACACCCAGCAAGCCATCGAATACGGCACCAAGATGGTTGGCGGTGTAACGCCAGGCAAAGGCGGCACCGAGCACCTGGGCCTGCCAGTGTTCAACACCGTGAAAGATGCTGTAGAAAAAACTGGTGCCACCGCCAGCGTTATCTACGTTCCAGCTCCTTTCTGCAAGGACTCGATCCTGGAAGCGGCATTCGGCGGCATCAAGCTGATCGTGTGCATCACCGAAGGCATTCCTACCCTGGACATGCTGGACGCTAAAGTTAAGTGCGACGAGCTGGGCGTAGTCCTGATCGGCCCTAACTGCCCAGGCGTGATCACCCCAGGCGAATGCAAGATCGGCATCATGCCAGGTCACATTCACTTGCCAGGCAAGGTCGGTATCGTTTCCCGTTCCGGCACCCTGACCTACGAAGCTGTGAAGCAGACCACTGACGCCGGTTTCGGTCAGTCGACTTGCGTCGGCATCGGCGGTGACCCGATCCCGGGCTCCAACTTCATCGACATCCTGAAGCTGTTCCAGGAAGACCCGAAGACCGAAGCGATCGTGATGATCGGTGAGATCGGCGGTTCGGCTGAAGAAGAAGCCGCTGCCTACATCAAGGCACACGTGACCAAGCCGGTTGTTTCCTACATCGCTGGTGTGACTGCCCCTGCGGGCAAGCGCATGGGCCATGCTGGCGCAATCATCTCTGGCGGCAAAGGCACTGCAGACGAGAAATTCGCTGCACTGCAAGACGCAGGCGTCAAAACCGTGCGTTCGCTGGCAGACATCGGCAAGGCCCTGGCCGAGCTGACCGGTTGGGCCGTCAAGTAAGCCTCGCGCTTAACTGACGCTCCCTCCACACAAAGGCCACCTTCGGGTGGCCTTTGTGCTTTCTGGGAATTGCGCTAACCGATGTGGGAGGGGGCTTGCCCCCGATAGCGGTGCTCCAGTTCACAACCAAGTGACTGACACACTGCAATCGGGGGCAAGCCCCTCCCACATTTTGTCTGCATTGCCAAATTAAGTATGAAAATGCGACATCAAGATGTCGCTTATCGGACAGTCCGCCCCGCAACAGTGCGTTTGTCAGCCCAATTCTGTAACCTAGCCGCCTCTTTATGCGTGCGCCTCCCAAAAGGAAGCCCCGCGCTGGACCGGTCGGTCCCGATCAGGACCGGCAGCATTTCCCTCATCCATAGGGAAGCCCTCTCTAAATTCCGATTCAGTAGTGTGGTATTTCCTCAAATGAAAGTGTTGAAAAGCCAGGATATCCTGGCGTTGGGCTTTATGACCTTCGCCCTGTTCGTGGGCGCCGGCAACATCATCTTCCCGCCGATCGTTGGCTTGCAGTCCGGGCCTCATGTCTGGATGGCGGCCCTGGGTTTCCTGATTACCGCGGTCGGCCTGCCGGTCGTTACCGTGATCGCGCTGGCCAAGGTCGGCGGCGGTATGGATGCGTTGAGCAGCCCGATCGGCAAGATCGCCGGCGGCCTGCTCGCGGCGGCGGCGTACCTGGCGGTAGGGCCGCTGTTCGCCACGCCGCGTACCGCGACGGTATCGTTCGAAGTGGGCCTGGCGCCACTGACCGGAGAAAGCCCGCTGGCGCTGTTCCTCTACAGCTCGGTGTATTTCCTGGTGGTGTTTTTCGTGTCCCTTTACCCGGGGCGCCTGCTGGACACCGTTGGGCGTTTTCTCGCGCCGCTGAAGATCATCGCGCTGGCTATCCTCGGCATTGCCGCGTTTGCCTTGCCGGCCGGTGATGTCGGTGTCGCCACGCCGGAATACGTCGCTGCGCCGTTCTCCCAGGGCTTTATCAATGGCTACCTGACCATGGATACCCTCGGCGCGCTGGTATTCGGCATCGTCATCGTCAACGCGATTCGCTCCCGTGGCGTTGAATCGCCCAAGTTGATCACCCGTTACGCGATCATTGCCGGACTGATTGCCGGCGTCGGCCTGGCACTGGTGTATATCAGCCTGTTCCGCCTGGGTTCGGGCAGCCATGCCGTGGCCGCAGGCGCCAGTAACGGTGCTGCGGTGCTGCATGCCTATGTGCAACATACCTTCGGCTCCCTGGGCAGCGGTTTCCTGGCGGTGCTGATCTCCCTGGCCTGCCTGGTCACTGCCGTGGGCCTGACCTGCGCCTGCGCCGAGTATTTCAGCCGTGTGTTGCCGCTGTCGTACAAGACCCTGGTGGTGATCCTTGCGCTGTTCTCGCTGTTCGTGTCCAACCTGGGCCTGACCAAGCTGATCGCGTTCTCCATTCCGGTGCTCACCGCCATCTACCCGCCCTGCATCGTGTTGGTGGCGCTGAGCTTCTGTAAGGGCTTCTGGCAGGAGCAGGGCCGTATCGTCGGCCCGGTGATGCTGGTTTCGTTTATCTTCGGCTGCATTGACGCGCTCAAGGGGGCGGGCCTGGCGGATTGGATGCCGGCGCAACTGACTCACTTACCGTTGAGCGAGCAGGGCCTGGCGTGGCTGGTGCCGTCAGTGATGATCCTGGTCGTGGCGGTGGTGATCGATCGCATGCTGGGCAAGCGCAGCGAAGCTATCGCGTAACAACGGTTTCACGCGTCACTGAAATGCCCCGTATCAATCGATACGGGGCATTTTTTATGGGCGTCATGCAGTGTCTTTTTGTTTGAGCTAGCGTCGAACAGATGACTCATTTCTCAAATGGAAACTGTGAACAAGGGCCCACATGTCGTTTGTCGAAACCAATCAAGTCCATCTGCTTGCCGCCTTCTGGTTCATCCTGTGTTGGGGCGGCTATACCCGCTACGCCACTTGGAAGGCCCGCGACACGGCTTGCCTGGCCAGCGTGCTGCACCTGTACCGCGAAGACTGGATGCGCCGTATGCTGCTGCGTGATAACCGCATTGCCGACGCCAGCGTGATCGGCAACCTGGAGCGTAATGCCTCGTTCTTCGCCTCCAGCACGTTGATCATTCTCGCCGGCATCCTGACCGTACTGGGTGCTTCCGAGCGAGCCGTGTCGTTGCTGGCGGATATCCCGATGGTGCAGCAGGCCTCCCAGGGCATGTCGGAGATCAAGTTGCTGTGCCTGGCACTGGTGTTCGTCTACGCCTTCTTCACCTTCAGTTGGTGCATGCGCCAGTACAACTTTGCCGCAGTGCTGGTGGGCTCTGCACCGATGATTGGTGAGCGGCATGTGTCGGAACAGGAGCGCAATGCATTTGCCTTGCGGGCGGCGCGGGTGATTTCGATGGCGGCCAACCAGTTCAACTTTGGCCTGCGCGCTTATTACTTCGGCATGACCATGCTGGCCTGGTTTGTCAGCCCATGGTTGTTCATGTTGATGAGCAGCGGGGTGGTATTAGTGCTTTACCGCCGTGAGTTTCATTCCGACGTATTGCAGGTAATGGTGTATACGCCGACGAATATGCAGCCTGCAGATGCTGCAAAAGAGAACGCGTCTTAAACGCCTGGATAAAAACAGCAGACAAAGAAAAGCCCGCTCTATAAGCGGGCTTTCTTTTGCAGCACTACAGCACTACACCGTGCAATTACTGCTTGGCAGGTTCTGCAGGTGCGGCAGGTGCAGCTTCTTTAGCGGCGGCAGCGTTCGATTCAGCCTGAGCTTTGGCAGCATCGGCATTTTCTTTCGCAGCGTCGTTCACTTTATCCTGTGCCTTCGCCATGTCTTGCTGAGCTTGCTCAGAATGTGCAGCGGCGTCTTGCGCTTTGTCTTCGGATTTCTTGTCGCAGGCAGCCAGACCGAGTGCAGCGGCCAGCATCATGGAAATAGCTAATGTCTTGCGCATGGTGTTTCTCCTTATTGAAGATATCTACTGGCCTTTCGAACTCAAGGGGCCAGCATTAGTTCCTTTTGTTCCAAAGATATATAAAGCTTTTCGCCAGGAACTTTCCAAATTATTCCCTATCCGGCCCATCCACACTAATAAGAATTTAAAAACAATGAGCCAAACCCCTTTGTTAGACCGCGCCACTCGCTTTGTTTCGGCGCTTCGCCATTGCCAGGTACTGGGGATGACTGTGCATGCTGCGACGCAGGAGGGCATGACGCTGGTTTTGCCTTACGGCCCGCATATCGTTGGTGATCCCCAAACCGGCGTCATCCACGGTGGCGCGCTGACGTCCTTGATGGACACCGCCTGCGGCATGGCCACGCTGTGCGTATTGCCCGAGTTCGAGGTATGTCCGACCCTGGATTTGCGCATCGACTACATGCATCCGGCCGAGCCGCATAAACCCGTGTACGGCTTCGCCCAATGCTACCGCGTGACCAGCGACGTGATCTTCACCCGCGGCTTTGCCTATCAGGACGATCCGCAGCAACCCATCGCCCACGTGGTGGGCACCTTCATGCGCATGGGCAAGCGCCTCAAGGGTACGCAAGGACTGGGCAGCGCGATCAAGGGAGAACACGTATGACCCATCGATTCAAGACCCGCCTGGAGCAAGCGCTTGAGCGCGGTCATTACGAGGCCCTGCTTGATCTGGTGCCCTACGCGAAGCTGATTGGTGTTGAATGCACACGCTCAGGAAACGACCTGCTGTTTCGCCTGCCGGCCAACAAGGACAATATTGGTAACCCTATATTGCCGGCGTTGCACGGCGGGGTAATCGCCGGGTTCATGGAGTTGTCAGCGGCGTTGCACCTGTTGGTATCCACTGGCGCGCCGGGCCTGCCGAAGATCATCGATTTTTCCCTGGATTACCTGCGCGCCGGCCAGTTCCGCGACACCTACGCCACATGCCAGGTATGCCGCCAGGGGCGGCGTGTAGCCAATGTGGCGATCACCGCCTGGCAAACCGCCCAAACCGAGCCGATTGCCACCGCTCGCGCACATTTCAAGATCGAGGAATTACCGCGCCCTTGAAATCCAGGTTGGAGCCCCCAACTTTGATGACAACCCGCTGCTAACCCTTTCGGGCGCGGCCACTGCCATCCAATTGGAGTTTGATGACCATGAGTGTGGAAACTCAAAAGGAAACCCTGGGCTTCCAGACCGAGGTGAAGCAACTGCTGCACCTCATGATCCATTCGCTGTATTCCAACAAGGAAATTTTCCTTCGCGAATTGATCTCGAACGCCTCTGACGCTGTCGACAAATTACGTTTCGAAGCCCTGTCCAAGCCCGAGTTGCTGGAAGGTGGCGCGGAACTGAAAATCCGTGTGAGCTACGACAAAGACGCCAAGACCGTCACCCTCGAAGACAACGGTATCGGCATGAGCCGTGACGATGCGATCACCCACCTGGGGACCATCGCCAAATCCGGCACCGCCGACTTCATGAAAAACCTGTCGGGCGACCAGAAAAAAGATTCTCACCTGATCGGCCAGTTCGGCGTGGGCTTCTACTCGGCCTTTATCGTTGCCGACAAGGTTGAAGTGTTCAGCCGTCGTGCCGGCCTCGACGCCAGCGAGGGTGTGCATTGGGCGTCGAAAGGCGAGGGCGAGTTTGAAATCGCCACCCTCGACAAGCCTGACCGCGGCACCCGTATCGTGCTGCACCTGAAAGAGGGCGAAGACGAATTCGCCGATGGCTGGCGCCTGCGCAACATCATCAAGAAATACTCCGACCACATCGCCTTGCCGATCGAGTTGCCGAAAGAACAAACGGCTGCCGAAGGCGAGGAGACACCGGCGCTTGAATGGGAAACCGTCAACCGCGCCAGCGCCCTGTGGACCCGTCCGCGTACCGAGATCAAGGACGAGGAATACCAGGAGTTCTACAAGCACATCGGCCACGACTACGAGAACCCGCTGAGCTGGAGCCATAACAAGGTCGAAGGCAAGCTGGAATACAGCTCGCTGCTGTACGTGCCGGCCCGTGCGCCGTTCGACCTGTACCAGCGCGAGGCGCCGAAGGGCCTGAAGCTTTACGTACAGCGTGTGTTCGTGATGGACCAGGCCGAATCGTTCCTGCCGCTGTACCTGCGTTTCATCAAGGGTGTAGTCGACTCTAACGACCTGTCGCTGAACGTGTCGCGGGAAATCCTGCAAAAAGACCCGATCATCGACTCCATGAAGTCGGCGTTGACCAAGCGTGTACTCGACATGCTGGAAAAACTGGCGAAGAACGAGCCTGAGAAATACAAGGGCTTCTGGAAAAACTTCGGTCAGGTCATCAAGGAAGGCCCGGCAGAAGATTTCGCCAACAAGGAAAAAATCGCCGGCCTGCTGCGTTTTGCCTCGACTCAAGGTGAAGACGGCGAGCAGGTTGTGTCGCTGGCCGACTACCTGGCTCGCGCCAAGGAAGGTCAGGACAAGATCTACTACCTCACCGGCGAAACCTACGCTCAGGTCAAAAACAGCCCGCACCTGGAAGTCTTCCGCAAAAAAGGCATCGAAGTGCTGCTGCTGACCGACCGCATCGATGAGTGGCTGATGAGCTACCTCACCGAGTTCGACGGCAAGTCCTTTGTGGACGTGGCGCGTGGTGACCTGGACCTGGGCAACCTGGATTCCGAGGAGGACAAGAAAGCCGCTGAAGAAGTGGCCAAATCCAAGGAAGGCCTGGTCGAGCGGATCAAGGCGTCGCTGGGCGACGCGGTCAGCGAAGTGCGGGTTTCCCATCGACTGACCGATTCTCCAGCGATTCTGGCCATTGGCGAGCAGGACCTGGGCATGCAGATGCGTCAGATCCTCGAAGCCAGCGGGCAGAAGGTGCCGGATTCCAAGCCGATCTTCGAATTCAACCCGGCTCACCCGCTGATCGAGAAGCTCGACGGTGAGCAGAGCGAAGAGCGGTTTGGCGACCTGTCGCACATCCTCTTCGACCAGGCGGCCCTGGCCGCTGGCGACAGCCTCAAGGACCCGGCCGCTTACGTGCGCCGACTGAACAAGCTGTTGGTTGAACTGTCGGTTTAACACCGTTGTAGAAAAACCCGCTTCGGCGGGTTTTTTCGTTTTAGCACACCTCAACTGGAGTGAATCATGAGCCAAGTCACAGTACGTTCCGTGGTCTATCAGATTGATGGCCAGTCTTACGAAAGCCGCCTGGCGTTCGATGCCAGCCACCAAGGCCCGCTGCCGGGCCTGCTGATGGCCCCGAACTGGATGGGCGTGAGCGCGGGGGCCGAAGAGATCGCCAAGAGCGTTGCCGGCAAAGGCTACGTGGTATTGATCGCCGACCTCTACGGGCAAACCGTGCGTCCTTCGAACGGCGATGAGGCGGGCGCGGCGATGATGCCGTTGAAGAACGACCGTCCATTGCTGAACAAGCGCATGCAGGCTGCCTTCGAACAGCTGCAAGGCCAGACTGAGGCGGCAGTCGATACCTCGAAGCTGGCGACCTTCGGCTTCTGCTTTGGCGGTTGCTGCTCGCTGGAATTGGCCCGTACCGGTGCACCGCTGAAAGCGGCCGTATCGTTTCATGGCACCCTCGACACGCCCAATCCTGCGGATGCGAAGAACATCAAGGGCTCAGTCCTGGTACTGCATGGCGCCTCGGACCCGCTGGTACCCAAAGAACAACTGCCGGCATTCGAAGATGAAATGAACGCAGCGGGCGTGGATTGGCAGTTGCTCAGCTATGGTGGCGCGGTGCATTCGTTTACCGACCCCCATGCCAATGTGCCAGGCAAGATGATGTACGACGCCAAGACCGCTGCACGGGCTTTCCAGTCGATGCATAACTTGCTGGATGAAGTGTTCAAGGGCTGATTTTTCAGCGTCAGTCATGGCCTTATCGGGGGCAAGCCCCCTCCCACATTTTGAAAGTATTCGCAGTTCAAGTGTGGGAGGGGCGCTTGCCCCCGATAGCTATTTCACAGGCAACTCAATCCTTTCAGACTCCCCCGGCACCGTCGGCCAATCCCCAGCTGCCCAGCGCTGCCGCGCCTGTTCGATCACCGCCGGATCGCTCGCCACAAAGTTCCAGTTGATCCGCCGTGGTCCATCCAGCGGCGCGCCGCCCACTATTACCAAGTGGCAGTCACTCTCGGCATACAGGGTCATCGCCTGCCCGGTCGGTAAAACCACCAGGCTATGCACCTCTAGAGCCTCCCCGTCCAGTTGCGCGTCACCGTCCAGCACATACACCGCGCGTTCTTCATGCTCATCGGGGATCAGCAGGGTAGTGGCGGTCTGCATCCGCACCTCGGCATACAGCGTGGGCGACAGCACCGGTACGGGCGATTTGAGGCAGAACCCGCTGCCGGCGATCAGGCGCACCTGCACGCCCAGGTTGTCGCTGGCCGGCAAACTTGCCGCCGGATGATGGCTGTAGTGGCCAGGCCCGGTTTCATGGTCCCTGGGCGATGCCAGCCACACTTGCAGGCCATGCAGCGTAAAACCGATGGCCTTGACCGCTTCGGGTGTGCGCTCGACGTGGGCAATGGCACTGCCGGCCGTCATCCAGCTGACATCGCCAGCCTGCACCACCTGGTCCGAACCCAGGCTGTCTTTGTGCTGCAGCGCGCCTTCGAACAGATAGGTGAGGGTAGACAGCCCGATATGCGGATGCTGACGGATATTCATCCCACTGCCCGGCGCATACCGTGTAGACAGCATATGGTCGAAAAATACGAAAGGCCCGACGCTGCGGCATTCACGCGATGGCAGCGGGCGCAGGATGGGCTGGCCTTCCACGTCTTCGGGGCGAGGGCGGATCACGGTGAGGGTGGTCATGAGGGGCATCCCTGTCTGAGCGGGTTCGATGACGCTGAGCATAACCCGCTCGACCGGAAATGGGTGTTACTGGCTGAAGGCGCCTTCCGACAGTGTTGTCTCGATGCTGACTTCGGCGGTGGTCATCAGTTTGTGCACCGGGCACTTGTCGGCGACGCGGTGCAGTTCATCGCGCTGTGCGTCGGTGAGTACGCCCTTGAGGGTCAGTGTGACGTTGAGCTTGTATTTGCCTTTTGTCTCTTCGGCAGCGTCGTGGGTGACTTCTACGGTTACCCCGGTGAGGGGAATGTTCTTTTTCTGCGCGTAGAGCCTGACGGTCAAAGCTTTGCACGAAGCCAGCGCAGCATCGAAATAGTCGTGGGGAGAGGGCGCTGAATCGTCGCCCCCGAGGCTCTTGGGCAGGTCGGTAAACAGCTCATGGTTGTTGATATTGACGCTGTGGCGGAAGTTTTCAGCATTCAGCGTATTGACGGTAACAGGCATGGCGAACCTCACAAGGCTGTGGATGACGGTCATGCAGTAATAGAACATGCTGGCAGCGGGTGTTCCAGGTTTTTGTCCCTGCTGAACCGCGATGCATGGCGCAGGGTCTACCCGTATCAGTCGCTATCGAGGTATCCCGCCGTGTTCTGGACCCGTGTGAGTTTTGCCCTGTTGCTCGCCGCCAGCAGCCTTGCCGTGCAGGCCCGCGAGTATGCCTACAGCGATGCGCACCTGCATTACGTGGACTTTTTCCAGGAAACCGCGGGCATGGACGCGCTGCTCAAGGCCATGGCGGACAATCGCGTCGAACATGTGATGATTTCCGGTATTCCGGTGGCCAAGAAATGGCATGAAGACGAACCCAAGCGCCCGCGCTATTACGCGGGTGACGACGCCGATGCCTATTGGTACAGCGCCACTGATGTCATCGTCGCCGCCGCGGTCAATAAACTGACCCCTGAGCAGCGCCAGCGCTTTCATCCGTTCCTGGCCGGTTTCAATCCCAACGACAAGAATTCTGCTGCCCATATTCAGCGCATGCTCGACCTCAACCCGGGGCTGTGGCAGGGCATCGGTGAAGTGTTTACTCGTCACGATGATCTCACCGCGCTGACCTCGGGCGATACACCGCGCGCCAATAACGAAGCCATGACGCGTATCTATCACTTGGCGGCGGAGAACGACCTGCCGGTGATGCTGCACTCCAACATCACCTCCAAGCGCGAGCGCAACCCGTTGTACCTCGCCGAAGTCGAGCAGCCGCTGCGCAACCACCCGCACACGCGCTTTATCTGGGCTCACGCCGGTACCAGCAAGGAAATCCACCGCCATCAGGTGCAAATGAAGTTCTTGCTGCCCACCTTGAATCGCCTGCTGGAGGCTTACCCCAACCTCTACATCGATCTGTCCTGGAGCATGCTCACCCCGTACCTGCTGGATGACGCGGGCAAGCCACGACCAGAGTGGGTCAAACTGGTGGTGCGTTTCCCTGATCGCTTCATGCTGGGCTCCGACGTGGTAGGGCGCTTCAACAAGCTGGGTAAGGAAATGCGCCGTTTCGATCCTTTCCTCGATGCATTGCCCGAAGACGTTGCCCACAAGGTCGCGCGAGATAACTTTCTCGCCGTCCTGCCCAAGCCGCGTCGCGATGAACGGGCGCCTTGATATCGCGTTTGTGTCTTATGTAAATGGTCTGAGGTGCCGATAACGTCCAAGAGTCCCGCTGCAGGTAGATGCAGCACTTTTGGAAGGAATCCTGGCAATGAGTATCCGTAGTTTGAATATCGCGCCACGCGCTGGCTTGGGCTTTGGCGTGCTGGCACTGATGGTGTGCGCCTTGGGCGGTTTTGCCCTGCTGCAAATGGCCAATATGCGCGAGCAGTCGGACCAGGTGGAGAACAACTGGCTGCCCAGCGTGATGGCCGTAGGGGATATGAGCCAGGACTTGCTGCGCATTCGCGCCCTGACGCTGCGCCTGCTGGTCAATCGCGACCCCCAGGCGCTGGCGCAGAACGAGCAGAAACTCATCGACCTCAAGAGTGGCCTGCAGCACGGGCAAACCCTGTATGAAGCGCTGATCGTGCTGGCGCAGGAGCGCACGCTGTTTGAGCGCTTCAAGAGCCAGGAGCAGCAATACCTGCAGCGTCAGGAACAGGTGATGGCGTTTTCCAAGGCGGGTCAGCTAGATGCGGCGGTCAACGTGGTCAACGGCGAAATGAATCAGTTGGCCGATGACATGGCCATGAGCTTGCGCGACTTGGTCGCCCTGAACAAAGCCAGTGCCAACCAGGCAGCGAGCCTGGCCCAGCGGGTATTCAACCAATCACGCAACTGGGTGATCGGGATGATCCTGCTGACCGCCCTGGTCACCATCGGTTTGGCGGTGTGGCTGACGCGCAGCATCGTGTTGCCGCTGGCGCAATCGCTGAAGCTCGCCCAAGGTGTGGCCGGTGGCGACCTGACCGGTGAGATCCACGTGAGCGGCAACGACGAACCTGCGCGGCTGCAGCGGGCGCTCAAGGGCATGCAGGAAAATCTGCGTGACACCATCCGACGGATTGCCCAGTCCTCGAACCAACTGGCATCAGCCTCTGAGGAGCTCAGTTGCGTGACCGAGGATGCCACGCGCGGCCTGCAGCAGCAGAACCAGGAAATCGAACAGGCGGCCACGGCGGTCAACCAGATGACGGCGGCGGTGGAAGAGGTGGCCAGCAATGCGGTAGCCACGTCCCACGCGTCCCGTGAGTCGGACCGCATTGCCCAACAAGGGCGTGAGCAAGTGCGGCAGACGGTGGTATCGATCGAGGCCCTGGCCACCGACGTGACCGCCAATGCGACCCAGGTTGGGGACCTCGCGCAGAAGGTGTATGGCATCAGCAAAGTGCTCGACGTGATTCGTTCGATCGCCGAACAAACCAACCTGTTGGCGCTGAACGCGGCGATTGAAGCGGCGCGGGCAGGCGATGCCGGGCGCGGATTTGCCGTGGTGGCTGATGAGGTGCGCGCCCTGGCCCATCGCACCCAGCAGTCGACCCAGGAAATCGAGCAGATGATCAGTGGTATTCAGCAGGGCACCGATCAAGCTGTCAGCTCGATGCAGCACAGCAACACGCGGGCGCGGTCGACGTTGGAGATCGCCAAGTCGGCGGGGATGGCGTTGGAGGAGATAGCTTCGGCGTTCACCTTGATCAACGAGCGCAACCTGGTGATCGCCAGTGCTTCGGAGCAGCAGGCGGCGGTGGCGCGGGAGGTGGATCGCAACCTGACGAATATTCGCGACCTGGCGCACCAGACGTCGACCGGGGCCAATCAGACCAGCGCGGCCAGCCAGGAATTGTCGCGGCTGGCGGTGGACTTGAATTCGATGGTGGCGCGGTTTTCGGTGTAGGGTAGAAGCAGCTGCAAGCCTTGAGCTGCAAGCTGAAAGTGGTTGGAATGCGCTGCTCTTGCAGCTTGCCGCTTGAAACTGATTGCTCTGAAAGCAAAAAGCCCCGAACCAGTCGGGGCTTTTCATTGGATCAAGCTACAGGATTACTTACCCTGCCAGCGTTTCAGCACCAGGGTGGCGTTAGTGCCACCGAAGCCGAAGCTGTTGCTCATCACGGTGTCGATTTTTACATCTTCGACGGTCTTGGTCAGGATCGGCATATCGGCGACGACCGGGTCGATCTCGTCGATGTTGGCCGAGCCGGCCATGAAGTTGCCTTCCATCATCAGCAGGCAGTAGATCGCTTCGTGAACGCCGGCGGCGCCCAGGGAGTGACCCGACAGGCTCTTGGTGGAGCTGATTTTCGGCGCCTTGTCACCGAATACCGCACGCACACCTTCCATTTCCTTGGCGTCGCCGACCGGGGTCGAGGTGCCGTGGGTGTTCAGGTAGTCGATCGGGGTATCCACGGTGGACATCGCCATCTGCATGCAGCGGATGGCGCCTTCACCGCTTGGGGCAACCATGTCGTAGCCGTCGGACGTCGCGCCGTAGCCGACGATTTCGGCGTAGATCTTCGCGCCACGGGCCAGGGCATGTTCCAGCTCCTCGACCACCACCATGCCGCCACCGCCGGCGATGACGAAACCGTCACGCTTGGCGTCGTAGGCACGGGAGGCCTTTTCCGGGGTTTCGTTGTACTGGGTGGACAGCGCGCCCATGGCGTCGAACAGGAACGACTGGCTCCAATGCTCTTCTTCGCCGCCGCCGGCGAATACGATGTCCTGCTTGCCCAGCTGGATCTGCTCAACGGCAGTCCCGATGCAGTGGGCGCTGGTGGCGCAGGCCGAGGAGATCGAGTAGTTCACACCCTTGATCTGGAACGGCGTGGCCAGGCAAGCCGAAACGGTGCTGCCCATGGTCCGCGTTACACGGTACGGGCCGACGCGTTTCACGCCTTTTTCGCGCAGGATGTCCAGCGCTTCCATCTGGTTCAGGGTAGATGCGCCGCCGGAGCCGGCGATCAGGCCGGTGCGTACGTTCGATACCTGGTCTTCGCTCAGGCCGGAGTCGGCGATCGCGTCTTTCATGGCCAGGTAGGCATAGGCGGCAGCGTGGCCGACGAAGCGATAGATCTTGCGATCGATCAGTTCTTCGAGGGGCAGGTCGATGGAGCCGGAAACCTGGCTACGCAGACCCATTTCGGCATATTCCGGGTTGAAGCGGATGCCAGGGCGACTTGCACGCAGGTTAGCGGTGACGGTCTCTTTGTCATTGCCCAGGCAAGAAACGATGCCCAGACCAGTGATAACGACGCGGCGCATGCGGATAACCCTTAAAAGTTGTCAGTGGAAGTGAATACGCCGACCCGAAGGCCTTCGGCAGTATAGATCTCGCGACCGTCGACAGTCACCGAACCGTCGGCAATGGCCAGGTTCAGCTTGCCCTTGAGGACGCGCTTGATTTGAATGTTGTAGGTGACTTTCTTGGCGGTCGGCAGGACCTGGCCAAAGAACTTCACTTCGCCCGAACCCAGGGCGCGACCGCGACCCGGCAGGCCTTGCCAGCCCAGGTAGAAGCCGACCAGTTGCCACATGGCATCGAGGCCCAGGCAGCCCGGCATCACCGGGTCTCCTTCGAAGTGGCAGGCGAAGAACCACAGGTCAGGGGTGATATCCAGCTCGGCGACCAATTCACCTTTGCCGTACTTGCCACCTTCTTCGCTGATATGGGTGATGCGATCCACCATCAGCATGTTCGGGGCGGGCAGTTGCGCGTTACCTGGGCCGAACAGCTCACCGCGACTGCAGCGCAGCAGGTCTTCCCGAGTAAAGGCGTTTTGTTTGGTCATGCGAGCTCCTCAATAATCCCATGCGGCAGGGCAGGGCAAATCTTCCCGAACCGAATGAAGCGTTCATGCCTCATAGCGGTAGCCTACACATAGACTATTGCGTTGTAGTGAAAGTCACAGCGTCAAGGTACTCAATGTACACTTGTTCACTGAAATGTTAAACCGGACCTGTTTATCAGCCCGTTTGGGTGCCTAAGACTGCCGCACTTTCGTCTTCCACGCCAGTCGGACTTGGCTTAGCCACGACAGCTAATGCACCCAGCGCTCGAGGATTTGCTGCAAATCCGTGCGTTTGAACGGTTTGGCCAGGTAATCGTTCATTCCAGCGGTCAGACAGGCCTCGCGATCGCCCTGCAAGGCGTTGGCCGTCAGGGCAATAATCGGCAGATCGGCGCAGCCGGGCAGTTGGCGGATTTGCCGGGTGGCCTCGTAGCCGTCGATCACTGGCAGGCGGCAGTCCATCAGGATGGCCGTGAAGATCAGGCTTTCGGCGCTGCGGATCGCCTCGGAGCCATCGGTGGCCAGGCTGACTTCAAAGCCCAGGCTGCGCAACATGGCTTCGACCACGGTGCGGTTAACCGGGTTGTCTTCCACCAAGAGTATGTGCCGTCCGTCGCCCGCACTGGTTTTGCCTGCGGCGTCCGGGGTGATGGCAGGCAAGCTTTGTTGGTCGAGAGCCAACGGAATTTCCAGGGTGAACACCGAACCCCGGCCTTCTTCGCTTTGGGCGCGCAGGGTGCCGCCCATGCGTTCGGCCAGGGTACGGGCGATCGGCAGGCCGAGGCCGGTACCGCCGTAACGTCTTGAAATGGAACTGTCGGCCTGCTGGAACGCATCGAACATCAATTCCAGGCGCTCGGCGGAAATACCGATACCACTGTCGCGCACGGTGCAGGTAAACCACAGCAGTTCATGGTCCAGGGTTTGCCAGTGGGGCTCCACATGCACGGTACCGTGCTCGGTGAACTTCAAGGCATTGCCGATCAGGTTCACCAGAATTTGCCGGATACGCGTCGGGTCGCCACGCACCCGCAGGGCTTCCATGCCCGATGGAATCGGCAGCTCCAGAGCCAGCCCGCGCTGCTGCGCACTGTGCTGGAACGCCTGGGCGCAACTGCTGATCAGGTCCGCCAGGTTGAAGGAAATATGTTCCAGCTCCAGCGCGGCGCGTTCGATGCGCGAGAAGTCGAGGATGTCGTTGATCACCTTGAGCAGGTGCTCGGTGGACTCGGAGGCCAACGCCGCGTACTCGGTCTGCTCTTCGGTCATTTCGGTGGTTTCCAACAACTGCAGCATGCCCAGCACGCCATTCATGGGCGTGCGCAGCTCATGGCTCATCATCGCCAGGAAGTCCGACTTGGCATTGTTCGCGCGCTCGGCTTCCTCGCGGGTCTGGATCAACTGCGCCATGGCCTGCTGCTGTTCTCGGCTGGCCTGGTTGAGGCCTGCGGCCAGGTTGTTGATGTGCCGCGACAGGTCGCCCAGTTCGGAGTCGTCGACAATCGGCAGCGGTGTCGTGTAATCGCCCTGCTGGATGGCTTTTACCGCGTGCCCCATGGCGCTGATTGGCTGCGACAGGCTGGCGGCCAGGCGTCGCGCCAGCAGGAAGGTAAACAAGAGTGCGAACAGCGCCAGAATGCCGGCCTTGAACAGGATTTCCTGCTGGCGTTGGCTGAACGCGTCGTTGGACATGCCGACGATCACCCGGCCCAGGTAGTCCGCGCGTGGCGCCTTGGATTCGTTGAGGTTGTCCTGGAAAAAGTCATTGCCCAGCTGGATGTGCTGCAAGCGGATCGGAGCCTGGAACACCTTCACCGACAGTGAGCGGTCATGTTTCTCCGACGGCTGCTCGACGTACACCAGAATATTTTCGGCGCTGTCCTGAATCTCCAGGAAACGCACGTGGGGGGTGGCCAGGGTCGCGCGCAGCAGGGTGTCGAGCACATCGTTGTTACCGGAAATAACCCCGTACTCAGTGGCAGGCGCCAGTTGGTTGGCGATCAACTGCCCGGTGTGGTCCAGTTCCTGGCGCAAGTCCTGGATGCGCACGAAGGTAAAGAAGCTGATCAACAGCAAGGTCAGCAACAGCGCGGGACCCAGGGTGATGAGCTGGGTGCGGGTATTGATGTCCCAGCGACGGCGCAAGGTCATGGGCGTTGATCTCCTTCGGCCAAGCGGGTGGCGACGGCAGCTTCGTCGACCTGTTCGATGCCCAGTGAGCGCGCAACTTGCGGGTTGCCCACGACTTTGAAGTGTTCCGGGTAGAGCGTGCGCGGCCAGCTGGCCGGCGGATGGTCCAGCAGGCGATCGAGCACGGCGAGCCAGTCGGACTGGTCGCTGTAGGTGCTGGCCAGGCTGCCGGCCCGCACGAACCCGGCATTGGGGCCCACCAGCGGCAGTTGTTGGGCATAGCTGCTCAACAGCAGGTTCTTTGCGGTTTTAGGGTTGTATAGTTGCGGGTCGTCCAGGCCCAGCAGCACATCACTGTTCTTGAACAGGGCTTGCAGGGGGCGGCTGTCACTGGTGTTGTCCCAGCGTTGGGACACGATTTCCAGGCCCAGCGGCGCGGCATACTGGTCAAGCTCGGGCAGCAGGAATTCGCTGTCGGCACCGTACAACACGCCAATACGCCGGGCCTGGGGCAAGATGCTGGCGATCAGGCGCAACTGGCGCGCCAGCGGCGGGTCGCTCCACAACAGGCTGATTTTAGCCGGGTGGGCGCCACCCAGGCGTTGGTGGGCCTGCAGGCGGCTGATGCGCAGCACCAGGGTCGGTGGGCCCTGCGTATCCTGCAAGCGCCAGTCAAGGCCGGGCAGGTCCAGCAGAATCAGGCGGGTATTGGCGGGCAACTGGCTTGGTGCGGGCAGGTTTTTCAGCAGGGTGAAGGAGACATGGTCTTCGGGGCGCTGCTCGATAAGGGCCTGGGTAAAGGCTTGGACACCGGCACCGTCCTCGGCAGCGGTCAACAGAATGTCGGCGCTCCACACGGGCCTCGCGAGCAGCAGGCACGCCAGCAGCAGGCCGCGCCGCCACAGCCGCGAAACAACAGGGAAGGTCATCCGTGACGGGTCGCCCATGTCAGAACTCTAACTGCGCGCTGAAGTAGAGCACATGGCGATGGTCATAGTTGTTGTCGGGCCAGGTGGTTGGCTGGTTATCCAGGCGTTGCTGCAGCATGCCGGCCAGCTCCACGTTGGCCTTGCCCAGGGCAATGCGCTTGGCCACCCGCAGGTCGACCCGTTCGAAGCGATACTCATTGAGTGCGTCATCACCATAATAGAACAAGGCGCTGGACCAGCCGTGGCCCCATTCACGCAGCCAGCCGGCCGAGCCGCTGTTGCGCGCGGTCTGCGCTTTGTCCAGTGGGTTGCTGGAACTCGCGTCGACGTAAGCGTAGGTCAGGCGCAGGCGGTCGGCGTTGCTCACGCGCCAGTCGAACTGTGATTCTGCACCGGTAAAGCGCGCGCTGTTGGCGTTGCTGGCGATATATTGGTTGTTGCGCAACGGCGAGCTGATCATGTCGGTGATTTCGTCATAGAACAGCTTCACGTCGACATTCAACCCGAGGTCGGCAAAGAAGCCGTTGTAGCCCAGTTCTCGCGAGCGCATCAACTCTTTATCGAGGTTGCCCGGCCCGCGTGTCACCACAAAATATTGCCCGGAGTTCTGCCCATAGGTGGGTGAGCTGAGGTTGGTGACGCGGTAGCTCCAGTTGACGTTGTTCTCGAACATGTCCGGTGAGCGGATCGCCTCGGAGTACACCGCCCGCAGGCCATGACGCGGGTTGATCAGGTAGTTGACCGCCACGCGAGGCGTCAGCGAATTACCGCTCAAGTGGGTGTCTTCGTACATCGCGCCGCCTTGCAGCAGCCAGTGTTCGCTGGCCCGCCATTCCAGGTGGCCGAACAGGCGCCACGTGGTGTCGTCCAGCGTCCCGTTGAAGTAGGTGTCGGAGTCGGCGCGGTCGTAGCGGTAATTCATGCCGCTGACCAGGCGCAGGCTGTCGGAAAGGCTGAAGGTGTCTTGCACCTCCAGGTCGTAGCGGCTTTCCTTGGCGCTCTGGTCGATATCGCCGCACACGCTCTGGTTGGCGCCGTTGCGCCACTGGTCCAGTACCTGGTTGCCCAACGCTTGCTCGGCGGCGCTTCCGGGTGGGGCGCTGCCCTGGCTGAATTGATCCATGTGCCGCGCCAGCCGTTCGGCGTAGTTGGGGTTGAGCTGCCACAACTGGGTCAATTCGGGACTGAACGATACCTTGGCGTCACAGGCTTTCCAGATCTGCCGACGGTCCCATTGCTGAGCCGACCCCTGGATGTACAGGCTGTGCTCGGGGCTGAAGTCGAAGTTCCAGCGCATCGAGCCCGCATAATCCTTGGCGGTGGCGTCGGAATTGGTGCCGCCCTCGGTAATCCCGGCGAATACTGGAGCGTAGGTATAGGGGCGCTGATTGGTCCCTTCCTTGGCATCCAGTTGCCAGTCGATGCTCTGTTGCGCATTCAACGTCTGGCTGACCGCCAGGCTGAACCGGCTGAGACGGCGGCCGTCACGGCGGTCGGCGCCGGCGGCGTCGCTGTCAAAACCATCGTCTTCCTGCCCGGACAGCGACAGGCGCAGATCACCGGTTTCCCAGCCCACGCCCTGGCTGGCATAGACATCGTTGATCCCGCGTTCACCCCGGATAACCTTCACCCGCGTGCCGTGGCTGTTGGCCGGCGAGCGGGTGAGGATATTGACCACCGCCATCAGCGCGTTGGCGCCGTAGCTGACGGTGTTGGGGCCACGGAACACCTCGATGCGCTCGATGTCTTCCATGGCAACCGGAATATCGCTCCAGTCCACCGTGGCCAGGCCTGCGCGGTACACCGAGCGCCCATCGATCAAGACTTGCATGCGCCGGGCATCGCTGGCACTGGTGCCGTGGTAGTTCACCGCCGCCTGGTTGCCGGTGGTGTAGCCGACCATCATCCCGGGTACCAGGCGCAACAGCTCGGCAATGTCACGCGCGCCGCTGGCCTTGATCAACTCGCTGTCGATCACGGTCATGCTGCCGGGCACCGCAGCGGCCGATTGCTTGAGGCGGGTGGCGGTCAGTACCTGCGGCAGCGGTTGGCTGTCGAGAAACAGGTCGTCGGCCGACGCACTGGCGCTGCAGGCCAGCAACAACAGCAGGAACGAGCGGGGAGGAGGGCCCAGATACACGGCACGGCCTTGATAATTACGGATAGCCGCCCATGTTAACTGAGGTGAGGCCTTTTGCCAGTCGTCAGCCTTGCAATTACTTCGCTCAAGTGTGGCATTTTCCGACAAGCGCACGAATTTACGCGGGGGCTGGCCGCAAGCGGGTCGCCCCGTATAATGCCGCCATCGCCACTGGTATGGATTAACGGATTGCATATGACTGAACAGCGCCCTATTGCGGTCCTGGGAGGCGGAAGTTTTGGTACCGCCGTGGCTAACCTGCTGGCCGAGAACGGCCATGCGGTGCGCCAGTGGATGCGTGATCCCGAGCAGGCCGAGGCCATCCGCGTGCACCGGGAAAACCCGCGTTACCTTAAAGGCATCAAGATTCATCCGGCGGTCGAGCCCGTTACCGACCTGCTGGCAACCCTCACGGCCTGCGACCTGTGCTTTGTCGCGCTGCCCTCCAGCGCCTTGCGCTCGGTGCTGGCACCCCACGCCGAACGCCTGGCGGGCAAGCTGCTGGTCAGCCTGACCAAGGGCATCGAGGCGCAGACGTTCAAGCTGATGAGCGAAATCCTCGAAGAAATCGCACCTCAGGCGCGCATTGGCGTGCTGTCGGGGCCGAACCTGGCGCGGGAGGTGGCCGAGCATGCGCTCACCGCCACGGTGGTCGCCAGTGAAGACGAGGCCCTGTGCGAGCGCGTCCAGGCAGTGCTGCATGGCCGCACCTTCCGCGTCTACGCCAGTGCCGATCGCTTTGGCGTCGAGCTGGGCGGGGCGTTGAAGAACGTCTATGCCATTATCGCCGGCATGGCCGTGGCCTTGGGGATGGGCGAAAACACCAAGAGCATGCTGATTACCCGCGCCCTGGCGGAAATGACCCGTTTTGCCGTGAACCAGGGCGCCAACCCGATGACGTTCCTGGGCCTGGCGGGCGTCGGCGATCTGATCGTCACCTGCTCGTCGCCCAAAAGCCGTAACTATCAGGTCGGTTTCGCGCTGGGCCAGGGCCTGAGCCTGGAAGAGGCCGTGACACGCCTGGGCGAAGTGGCCGAAGGGGTCAACACCCTCAAAGTGCTGAAGGCCAAGGCCCAGGAGGTCGGTGTGTACATGCCGCTGGTCGCCGGGCTGCACGCGATCCTGTTTGAAGGGCGCACCTTGAGCCAGGTCATCGAGCTGTTGATGCGCGCCGAGCCCAAAACCGATGTCGACTTTATTTCCACCAGCGGTTTCAACTGAGGAACGCGGCATGAACGATTCGAAAGCAGCCCCCAAGTATGAGTCCATTGTGCTGCGCATCCTGTGGATGCTGGTGTTTGCGCTGGTGTGGCAGGTGGCGCAGTTCCTGCTCGGCGCCCTGGTAGTGGTGCAGTTGATTTACCGGCTGATCTACGGCGCGCCGAACCTGGGCCTGATGAACTTCGGCGACAGCCTCAGCCAGTTCCTGGCGCAGATCGGACGCTTCGGCAGCTTCCACACCGAACAAAAACCCTGGCCGTTCGCCGATTGGCCTACCCCGCGTGCACCGGAAGGCGAAGCCGCCCATAGCGTGCCGCCAGCGCCGCACCCGGTGCGCGATGAAGAGCCCAAGCTATGAAGCTGTGGATCCTGCGCCATGGTGAAGCCCAAGCGCATGCCCGCACCGACGCCGAGCGCAACCTCACCGAGCACGGTCGGGACGAAGTGTTACGCAGCGCTGCGCACCTGATCGGCGAGCCGCTCAGTGCCATCATCGTGAGCCCGTATGCGCGGGCACAGCAGACGGCGAATCTGGTTCGCGAAGTCCTGGGCTTCGCGCCAGAGATTCGCACGGTGCCGTGGCTGACGCCTGAGGGCAATCCGGCGCAGGTGCTGGAAAAACTCGATACTGATGACAACGTGCTGCTGGTCAGTCATCAACCTTTGGTGGGCAGCCTGATCAGCTTTTTACAGCACGGGCACCCGCGTCAGCCGCAGCCGATGTACACCGCCAGCCTGGCGGAACTGGAAGGGGATTTCCCGTTGGCGGGGCTTATGAGCCTGGTCAGGGTGCACAATCCATAGGCTATATCGATACGGTGCGTGTGCTATATCTATGGCAGGATTAGGGCCGTAATAAAACCAACAAGGACACCCCATATGAGCCTGTGGCGCACGCAACCGAATATCGAACACCTCAATGCGATCCAGAAAAACACCATCGGTGAATTGCTGGACATTCGCTTCGAAAGCTTCGACGACGAATCCCTCACCGCCAGCATGGTGGTGGATCACCGCACCCATCAGCCCTACGGCCTGTTGCATGGCGGCGCCTCCGTGGTGCTGGCCGAAAGCGTGGGCTCCATGGCGGCCTACCTGTGCATCGATGCCAGCAAGTTCTATTGCGTGGGCCTGGAGGTCAACGCCAATCACCTGCGCGGTGTGCGCAGCGGCCGAGTAACGGCGGTGGCCAAGGCCATTCATATCGGGCGCACGACCCAGGTGTGGGACATCCGCTTGACCAGCGACGAGGGCAAGGCCAGCTGCATATCGCGCTTGACCATGGCCGTGGTGCCCTTGGGCGAGCAGCCACCGGCGCGATAGGCGTGGCGTGAGTGTCATCATTCCTGGCGGTTACGGTCATTGCCGTAACCGCCAGGCATGGTGACAATCGACGTCTGTCTTTGTAGAGCGATCCGGTATGTCGCAGCACGTGTTTTTCGCCCACGCCAATGGTTTCCCGTCGGCCACCTACGGCAAGTTGTTTGCCGCCCTGGCTCCCGAATATGCCGTGGCGCATCTGCCACAGCACGGTCACGACCCCAGGTTTCCGGTGGACGATAACTGGCAGAACCTGGTGGACGAACTGATCCATCATCTGCAACAGCAGCCGGAGCCGGTGTGGGGCGTCGGTCACTCCCTGGGCGGTGTGTTGCATTTGCATGCCGCCATGCGCTGCCCGCAGCTGTACCGCGGGGTAGTCATGCTGGACTCTCCCGTGTTGACCCGTGCCGATCGCTGGGTGATCCGCGCCGCCAAGCGCCTGGGCTTCATCGACCGGCTGACCCCAGCCGGCCGCACCCTGGGCCGTCGTGAAGAATTCACTGACCTTGCGGCCGCGCGCGCTTACTTCGCCGGCAAGACCCTGTTTCGTGGTTTCGATCCCGAGTGCTTTGACGCGTATCTGCAACATGGCCTGCTGCAAGTGGGCGACCGCCTGCGTTTGCGCTTCGACCCGGCAACGGAAATCAGCATCTATCGGGGCGTGCCCCACACCAGCCCCGGCCAGGTGCGCCAGTTGAAAGTACCGCTGGCGGTGGTGCGCGGTCGTCAGAGCCGTGTGGTGATGCGTCACCATGCCAGCGGCGTCGGTCGCCTGCCCATGGGTGAACTGCTCACCATGCCCGGCGGCCATATGTTCCCCCTAGAGCGACCCCAGGACACCGCCACCTTGATCAAGAATCTGTTTGCCCGCTGGCAAGCCCATGAGCGCAGTTGCGCATGAGCGCGCCCGTGGAAGAAGTGCGCCTGAGCCTGCCGCATATCGAGTTGGCCGCGCATCTGTTTGGGCCTGAAGACGGTCTGCCGGTCATTGCCCTGCATGGTTGGCTGGACAACGCCAACAGCTTTGCGCGCCTGGCGCCAAAGCTGCACGGGTTGCGTATCGTCGCGCTGGACATGGCCGGGCACGGGCATTCGGCGCATCGTCCGACGGGGGCGGGTTATGCCGTGTGGGATTACGTGCACGATGTCTTGCAAGTGGCCGAGCAACTTGGCTGGCAACGTTTTGCATTACTTGGCCATTCCATGGGCGCGATCGTCTCCCTGGTGCTCGCCGGAGCATTACCCGAGCGCGTGACGCACCTGGGCTTGATCGACGGTTTGATCCCGCCGACCGCCAGCGGCGAGAACGCGGCCGAGCGCATGGGCAGGGCATTGCAGGAGCAGTTGAGCCTGCGGGGCAAGCGCAAGCCGGTCTACGCCAGCCTGGATCGAGCGGTCGAGGCGCGGATGCATGGCCTCGTCGCGGTCAGTCGCGAAGCCGCCGAACTGCTGGCCCAGCGCGGTTTGATGCCGGTGCCGGGTGGCTATACCTGGCGCAGCGACAGTCGCTTGACCTTGGCGTCGCCGGTGCGTCTGACCGATGAACAAGCCATGTCTTTCGTACGACGAGTGGCTTGCCCGACGCAGTTGGTGGTGGCGGCTGACGGCATGTTGGCGAAACATCCCGAATTGCTTTCACAGCTACCCTTTAGCGTAACGACGCTGCCGGGTGGTCATCATTTGCACCTGAATGACGAGGCCGGCGCGGTTCTTGTTGCAGACTGTTTCAATCGGTTCTTCTCCGCGCCTTGACTTGGCGCGGTCAACTGCCGAGGCTGGGCGGATTGAAAGGGAGTCAACCATGAACCATGTTAAAACCGCTGCGAACCTCCATGGCCGGAACTCACTGATCCGATGAGCCTGGCTAAAGGCTGTATCCGTGCCCTTGGGCTGTGCTGTTTCAGCCCGCTCGTGTTCGCCGCCGATGTGCCGGGAAGCCAGGATTTACCAGGCATTGCCCGCCAGGTGGACGCGCAGATCGTCGACTATCGCCCCGCTGAGGAAAGGGAGCGCATCTACCCCATGGGCGCGATCCGCAAGATCAGCGGCCAATTGCGCTCCGAAGGCCAGGCCACCGCCCGTGGCCAAGCCACCGCGATCACCTACGAACTGCCTGCCGAGCACAGCTCCAGCGCCGCCTTTACCGCCACCCGCGAAGCCCTGCAGGCCAAGGGCGCGCAGCTGTTGTTCTGGTGCCAGGCCCGCGATTGTGGCGAAAGCAGCCTGTGGGCCAACGAAGTGTTCGGCAACGCCAAGCTGGTGGGGGCCGATGGCCAGCAGGAGTATCTGCTGTTGCGTCTGGCGGCTCCGCAGGACAACTCGCTGGTGGCGCTGTATGGCATCACCCGTGGCAATCGCCGCGCCTATCTGCATGTCGAACAACTGGACACCAGCACGCCACTGGGCAAT
Organism: Pseudomonas sp. R5-89-07; assembly: GCF_003851685.1. NCBI lineage: Bacteria > Pseudomonadati > Pseudomonadota > Gammaproteobacteria > Pseudomonadales > Pseudomonadaceae > Pseudomonas > Pseudomonas sp. R5-89-07. Next base: position 1,978,642 of record NZ_CP027727.1, read on the forward strand.
CTTTTGCCCACTTCGGCAACGCTGTTGCGAGAGTTGAAAAGCACCGGCGAGCTGGACTTTCCTGCGCTGGGCGCCGAGCCCGATACCACCTGGCTGACCTTGATTTCCCGCGGGCTGAACCTCGACACCACGTTGCGCGTCAGCCTGAGCGGAGCCAATCCCGAAGCCTGGCGCCAGGGCCTGATCGACAATGGTGTTCGCGCCGCGCGCCTGGAAACCGGCACCGGCACCGCTGAAGGCCTGCACGTGCATCTGATACGCTAGGTGCCACAGGGCGAACGGACCTGCGCCGTTCGCCTAAGCTCTCTTCCTACAGACTCTTTTTCGAGATACCTGATGCTCAATAACGATCGCCTGCTGGTGCAAATCCTGCTGCTGGTGCTGTTTGGCGCCAGCTTCTGGGTCATGGCGCCGTTCTGGTCGGCGCTGTTCTGGGGCGCGGTGCTGGCGTTCGCCAGCTGGCCGCTGATGGTACTGCTGACACGTGGGTTGGGCGGTCGCGAATCGCTGGCGGCCGGCATCCTGACGTTGGGCTGGATGTTGCTGGTAGCGCTGCCGCTGGTGTGGCTGGGGTTCAACCTGGCGGACCATGTGCGCGACGCCGTGTTGCTGATCAAGGACATCCAGGTCGACGGTTTGCCCGATGCGCCCGCCTGGCTCGGCTCGATTCCGTTTATCGGTGAGCGGCTGGTGGCGACCTGGGACAGCATCGACCAACAGGGCGCGGCGCTGATGCTCAGCATCAAGCCTTACCTTGGCCAGGTCGGCAATTGGTTGCTGGCGCGCAGCGCGCAAATCGGCGGTGGCATTCTCGAGCTGACCTTGAGCCTGGTTTTCGTGTTCTTTTTCTACCGCGACGGGCCGCGCCTGGCGATGTTCGTGCACCGTCTGCTCGAGCGTCTGATCGGCGACCGCGCCGGTTATTACATCGAACTGGTGGCCGGTACGGTGCAGCGGGTGGTCAATGGCGTGATCGGCACGGCCGCCGCCCAGGCCGTGCTGGCGCTGATCGGCTTCCTGATCGCCGGCGTGCCTGGCGCTTTACTGCTGGGGGGCGTCACCTTCCTGCTCAGCCTGATTCCCATGGGCCCGCCGCTGGTGTGGATCCCGGCCACGGCCTGGTTGGCCTGGAAGGGTGACTACACCTACGCCGTGTTCCTCGGCGTATGGGGCACCTTCATCATCAGTGGCGTGGACAACGTGCTCAAGCCCTACCTGATCAGCCGTGGCGGCAACCTGCCGCTGGTGATCGTGCTACTGGGGGTGTTCGGCGGCTTGATCGCGTTCGGCTTTATCGGCCTGTTTATCGGGCCGACCTTACTCGCGGTGGCCTACAGCCTGTTGACCGACTGGAGCGCGACCCAGGCCCAGGCGCGGCGCGAAGACAAGCCGCTTTAAGCCCTCGGCAGCCACATCACTGCGGTCAAACCGCCGCCTGGCGTATCTTCCAGGCTCAGGTGGCCGCCGAGGCGCTCGACCGCTTCCCGGGCAATCGTCATGCCCAGGCCGACGCCGCCGGAATTACGGTTGCGCGAGCCCTCCAGGCGAAAGAACGGTTCGAACACCGCTTCGCGCTTCTCAGCTGCGATGCCGGGGCCGTGATCGATTACGCGGATCACCAAGGCCCCGCGACTGTCCGCCAGTTCCACGCGCGCCGAGCCGGCATAGCGCAGGGCATTGTCGATCAGGTTGTTGAGGCACGAGCGCAACGCCATCGGCTGCACCTGCAACGGCGCGCAGGTGCCGCCAAACTGCACGTCGCTGCCTTGGTCCTGGGCGTTTTCGCTGAGGGATTCCACCAGCGCCTGCACGTCGAGCCAATGGCGGGTCTCACTGGTGCGCTGTTCGTGCAGGTAGCTCAGGGTGGCATCGAGCATGCCGATCATGTCGTCCAGGTCCTGGCGCATTTGCCCCTGCAGCCTGGTGTCTTCGATCTGTTCCAGGCGCAGTTTCAGCCGCGAGAGGGGGGTGCGCAGGTCATGAGAGACCGCCCCGAGCATGCGTGCGCGTTGGCTGACCTGTTCGCGGATGCGCCTTTGCATCAGGTTGAAGGTGGACGCGGCCTGGCGCGCTTCGCGAGGCCCGGATTCGTCCAGCGGCGGGCTGTCGAGGTCGACACTCAAGCGCTCGGCCGCCGCGCTGAGGCGCTGGATCGGCCGGCTCAACAGCTTGGCGCCGTACCACGCGGCGATGATCAGCGAGATGAACTGAAACGTCAGCGGCACCACCGGGCCACCGAACCAGGGGCGATGGTGCTTGACCAGGGGCTTCATCGAGCCGTCCGGCTGCTCGACGAAGGTTTCCTGCGGCGGCGGCGGTGGCGGTGGGCCGTAATGATGGAACCAGAAGAACGCCAGCAGATGCGCCAGCACGATGGCCACCAGCAACACGCCGAACAGCCGCCCGAACAACGTATTGACGGGGGCACGCATCAACCGATATCCCGCGCGTCGAACAGGTAGCCTTCGCCGCGTACGGTCTTGATCAGTTGGGGAGCCTTGGGGTCGTCGCCCAGTTTCTGGCGCAGGCGCGACACGAGTAGGTCGATGCTGCGATCAAAAGCTTCGATGGAGCGGCCGCGGGCGGCATCCAGCAATTGCTCGCGACTCAACACCCGGCGCGGACGTTCGATGAATACCCAGAGCAGGCGGAACTCGGCGTTGGACAGCGGCACCACCAGGCCGTTGTCGGCCACCAACTGACGCAACACGCTGTTGAGGCGCCAGTTGTCGAAGCGGATGTTGGCGCGCTGCTCGGTGCGGTCGTCGCGCACCCGACGCAGGATGGTCTGGATACGTGCCACCAGTTCGCGCGGCTCAAAGGGTTTGGACATATAGTCGTCGGCGCCCAGTTCCAGGCCGATGATGCGGTCGGTGGGTTCGCAGCGGGCGGTGAGCATCAGGATTGGAATGTCCGATTCAGCCCGCAGCCAGCGGCACAAGGTAAGGCCGTCTTCGCCCGGCAGCATCAGGTCGAGCACCACCACATCGAAGGTTTCGGCTTGCATGGCCAGGCGCATCGCTGCGCCGTCGGTGACGCCCGTGGCGAGAATATTGAAGCGCGCCAGGTAGTCGATCAGCAGTTCACGAATCGGCACATCATCATCGACGATCAGCGCGCGGGTGTTCCAGCGCTTGTCGTCGGCGATCACCGCGCCTGTGTGCTCGTCATTTACCGGGACGGAAGGAGTATGCATAGTGCGGTCATCTGCCTGATTGTTACGGTCAGCATAGGCGCCCAGCCCCATGGCTGGAAGTGCTGGCCGGTCGGTCATGCTGGCGAGGCTAGCGGTGGGGCGTGTTGGGCGCATGTCATGAATGTATCGGCTTTGAAACAATGGCCGTAAACCCGCGCCAATCCACGCCGAAATCAGCATTTACCGATCATCGGATCCCGCAACGGCGTCGCTTGCGCTACAATCCGCGCCGATTTCGACTTGCCTGAGAGCCCATTCTAATGCCCGTCTGCCAGACTCCTATCATCGTCGCCCTGGATTACCCTACCCGTGACGCCGCACTGAAGCTGGCTGACCAGTTGGACCCCGCGCTGTGCCGGGTCAAGGTCGGCAAGGAATTGTTCACCAGTTGCGCGGCGGAAATCGTCGGCACTCTGCGTGACAAAGGCTTCGAAGTGTTCCTGGACCTGAAATTCCACGATATTCCCAACACCACCGCCATGGCGGTCAAGGCGGCGGCCGAGATGGGTGTGTGGATGGTCAACGTGCACTGCTCCGGTGGCCTGCGCATGATGAATGCCTGCCGTGAAGTGCTGGAACAGCGCAGCGGGCCCAAACCGCTGCTGATCGGCGTGACCGTGCTGACCAGCATGGAGCGCGAAGACCTGGCCGGCATCGGCCTGGATATCGAGCCACAGGAGCAGGTATTGCGCCTGGCCGCCCTGGCGCAGAAAGCCGGCCTTGATGGCCTGGTCTGCTCGGCACTGGAAGCCCAGGCGCTCAAGACCGCGCATCCGGCGCTGCAACTGGTGACCCCAGGCATCCGCCCGGCGGGCAGTGCCCAGGACGACCAGCGCCGTATTTTGACGCCACGCCAGGCGCTCGATGCGGGCTCCGACTACCTGGTGATTGGCCGCCCGATCAGCCAGGCGGCCGATCCGGCCAAGGCGTTGGCAGCAGTGGTTGCCGAAATCGCCTGATACTGAATGTAGGAGGGGGCTTGCCCCCGATGACGGTGGACCAGCCAATACATGTGCTGACTGTCACACCGCGATCGGGGAGCAAGCCCCCTCCCACATTTATCTGTCGCGTATCAACTGACCTTCAGCACCAGCTTGCCAAAGTTCTCACCGTTGAACAGCTTCATCAACGTCTCTGGAAACGTCTCCAGCCCCTCGACGATATCTTCCTTGCTCTTGAGCTTGCCCTGCGCCATCCAGCCGGCCATCTCCTGTCCGGCCGCGGCAAAGTTTGCCGCGTGATCCATCACCACAAAGCCTTCCATGCGTGCCCGGTTGACCAGTAGTGACAAATAATTGGCCGGACCTTTCACGGCTTCTTTGTTGTTGTACTGGCTGATGGCCCCGCAAATCACCACTCGCGCCTTCAGCGCCAGGCGACTGAGCACTGCGTCGAGAATATCGCCGCCTACGTTATCGAAATACACATCCACGCCTTTGGGGCACTCACGCTTGAGGGCGGCGGGTACATCTTCGTGTTTGTAGTCGATGGCGGCATCGAAGCCCAATTCGTCCACCAGGAATTTGCACTTGTCGGCGCCGCCGGCGATGCCCACCACGCGGCAGCCCTTGAGCTTGGCGATCTGCCCGGCAATGCTGCCTACCGCACCGGCCGCGCCGGAGATCACCACGGTCTCGCCAGGCTTGGGCGCGCCCGTTTCCAGCAGCGCAAAGTAGGCGGTCATGCCGGTCATGCCCAGCGCGGACAGGTAGCGGGGCAGGGGCGCCAGCTTCGGGTCGACCTTGTAGAAACCGCGCGGCTCGCCCAGGAAGTAATCCTGCACGCCCAAGGCGCCGTTGACGTAGTCGCCGACCGCAAAGTTCGGGTGGTTGGACGCAATCACCTTGCCCACGCCCAATGCCCGCATCACTTCGCCAAGGCCCACAGGTGGAATGTAGGATTTGCCCTCATTCATCCAGCCGCGCATGGCGGGGTCCAGGGACAGGTACTCGTTGCGCACCAGCACTTGCCCGTCCTGTGGCGTGCCCACCGGCACTTCCTGATAGGTGAAGGTTTCCCGCGTGGCCGCTCCGACCGGGCGTTTGGCAAGCAGGAACTGGCGGTTGGTGTGGGCAGTCATGGCGGCAACTCTTTAGAAATGAACTAGGAGTGATAGACAAGGAACGGCCTGTGAGCAAGTTTGTTCGCTCTACGCGAATGCTTGCCGATAGACAGCCTTGATAGTCTGCCGGTGTGCTTTATCACCCAGACTCATGCAGCGCCAACCGGCCTTCTGATAATGCTGACGCGTCGCTCCCGTCCTTGGCTAGACTCGCTCGACGGCTATTAACCCACAGGACATTCCCCATGAGCATGACGTTTTCCGGCCAGGTCGCCCTGGTGACCGGCGCCGCTGCCGGTATTGGCCGCGCTACCGCGCTGGCGTTTGCCGCCGAAGGCTTGAAAGTGGTGGTGGCTGATCTGGATATGGCGGGCGGCGAAGGCACTGTTGCGCTGATTCAGCAAGCCGGTGGCGAAGCGTTGTTCGTGCGCTGCAACGTCACCCTGGAGGCGGATGTGCAGCAGTTGATGGCGCAGACCGTCGCTGCCTACGGGCGCCTGGACTATGCCTTCAACAATGCCGGGATCGAGATCGAGAAGGGCAAGCTGGCTGACGGCAGTCTGGATGAGTTCGATGCCATCATGGGCGTCAACGTCAAAGGTGTGTGGTTGTGCATGAAGTACCAACTGCCGGTGTTGCTGGCCCAGGGCGGGGGAGCCATCGTCAACACGGCTTCGGTAGCAGGTTTGGGCGCGGCGCCGAAAATGAGTATTTATGCGGCGTCCAAGCACGCGGTGATAGGCCTGACGAAGTCGGCAGCCATCGAGTATGCGAAAAAGAAAATTCGCGTCAACGCCGTCTGCCCGGCGGTGATCGATACCGATATGTTCCGCCGTGCCTATGAAGCTGACCCGCGCAAGGCCGAATTTGCGGCGGCGATGCACCCGGTGGGGCGTATTGGCAAGGTCGAGGAAATCGCCAGTGCTGTTTTGTATCTGTGCAGCGACGGTGCGGCCTTCACGACCGGCCAGGCCCTGGCGGTGGACGGCGGTGCAACGGCGATTTAAGACTTCACACTGCAACCCGCTCGAAAAGGACTGGGGGGTTGTGGGGTGTTTCCATAGCTGGCAAAAAGCCGCGACCGAATGTGTGTCATTAGGTAAAAAACCCAATAAAATCAACACTTTAATAAAAGTTGAAGACGGGTTTTATCGGGCTTCTGTGCTTAACTGTTTGGGTTGAATAACAAACAGTTGAAGTGAGTGGCTCATGGATTTAGGGATTGATCGACAAGCCCCAGTACCGGTGGTGCAGCAAATCATCAGCGCAGTCGCGGGATGGATTCGCGAAAACGGGGTGAGCCCCGGCACGCGCTTACCGTCCGTCCGGCAAGTGGCCCTCGACAACCTGCTGAGCCAGTCCAGCGTGATCGAGGCATTCGAGCGGATGGTGGCCCAGGGTCTGTTAGCCTCGAAAAAAGGCTCGGGGTTCGTGGTGGCACAGCCCGCGATCACTCAGGAAAACCCCTGGTATGAAGGCGCCGAGCAAGGGTGGGGCAGTTTTACCGACAGTCCGTTGGGCGAGCTCAAGCTCGGCTGTGGCTGGCTGCCGGACGCCTGGCGCGAGAGCGATGACATCAGCTACGCGATCCGCGAAGTCAGCCGCACCGACACCGCGGGCCTGTTCAACTACAGCACGCCTATGGGGCTGCCGGCCCTGCGTGAACAAGTGCTCAAGCGCCTGACCCAGATTCACGTGCCCAGCAGTCTGGAATGCATCCTCACCACCCACGGCGCCAGCCATGCCCTGGACCTGCTCATACGCACGCTGCTCAAGGCGGGCGATACAGTGGTGGTCGAGACTCCTGGGTACGGCAACCTCTATCGGCAATTGGCGTTTCATGGCGTCACGTTGCTGGAAGTGCCTCGCACGCGTAGCGGCCCGGATATCGAAGTGCTGGAGGCGCACCTGCGTTGCCATCGTCCCAAATGCCTATTCATCAACAGCCTCTATCACAACCCTACCGGCACCAGCCTGTGCCGCGCGGTGGCCGAGCGTTTGCTGGCGCTGGCATGCAGCCAGGATTTTCTGATTATCGAAGAGGACGTCTACGGTGACCTGCAACATGCCAGTTGCACGCGGTTATCGGCGTTGCCCCACGATGACCGCGTCATCTATGTCTCCAGTTTCTCCAAGACGCTGAGCAGCGCCTTGCGCGTAGGCTACCTGAGCGCCGGCGCAGCGATCATCGCGCAGCTGGTTCACCTCAAGACCCTGACGGGCATCGGTACCTCGCGGTTTGCCGAAGCGATGATGGCGACCTTGCTGGCCAACGGCACCTACCGCAAGTGGGTGCAGCGCCTGCGCAAGCGCCTGAATATGCAGATGGCCGCCACCCTGCAGGTGCTGGAGGATGAAGAATGGCAAGTGTTCGCGGTACCTGCCGGTGGCATGTTCGTGTGGGCGCGACCTGGTGCGCAAAACGCTTCGCGCGTGCAGGCGTGTGCCCGCAGGCTTGGCGTGTTGTTGTCGCCGGGAGCGTTGTTCCACCCGACGGGTGAAGGCAGCGATTGGCTGCGCATCAACGTGGCCTATGCGGCGGATCAGCGCGCATTGGCGCTATTTCGTGCCCTGGGGCCGGCCAGATCGACCTCCACCATTCTGAAAACGACGGGCATGTAGCTTTTTGCCATTATTGTGGCGCCAACGACTTGTGTTCAATGCCCCGCGGTTGCGAATCTCGCTGCTGGTTAAGCGGGTTTATGGCATCTGCCATTGCAAGAGGACTCAAGTGCAATGATTTCGGCCGCGCAACGACGTTTCGCCAACCTCGGTATGGCAAAAAAACTGGGCTTGGGTTTTACCCTGGTGCTGCTGCTGACGGCAGTGGTAGCGGCCATTGGCGTATGGTCCCTGCAAACCGTTGGCCAGCGCTTCGACGGCCTCAAGCAGATGTCTTCGCTCAACAGCGGCCTGCTCAAGGTGCGCCTGATCGAACAGGATTACGCCCTGCATGCCGACCCCAAGTCCGTTGACGCGCTGCACGAAAGCGTCGACGCGCTGGCCGCGCTGGCGGTCAGTCTCAAGGCACAGTCCGCTGCCAACGTGCCGGTAATGACCGATGTGGAACAAGCCCTGGGCGCCTACCGCAAGGCGTTCGACGAGTTTGTCGAACTGACCCAGGCCAAGGATCTGGCCCTGGAGATGGCCAGTTGGTCGGTGTCCAGCGTGGCCAATAACCTCGATGTGTTGCAGGCCGGCCTGGCCGACGATGGCGCCTATGGCCTGAAGGAAAGCCAGGGCAAGGAAGGCGCCGAGTTTATCGAGCAGGCGGGGCAGGTGAGCCAGGTGTCGCGGCTGATGCTGCAGGCGATGAACGAAGCGCGGCTGCGCCTGGATCAGAGCCGCAAGGCCGACGCGGACGAGGCCGAGCAGGGCAAGATCGAACAGGCCGACCAGGCGCTGGCTCAGGCCGAGCAACTGAAAACCTCGGTCAAGGATGCCGGCTACCAGACCGTGCTCAATGAAGTGTCCGGGCACATCGCCTCGTTCAGCGAGAAGCTCGGCGAGTACACCGGTCTGCTGGCTCAGGAAAAGGTGGTTTACAAACAACTGCATGATCGCGCCGATCAGGTGGTCAGCCGGGTCAACCAGGCCTATGACGCCGAAGACCAGTCGATGCAGGCGCAACTGGCCAAAAGCACGCTGCTGATCATCGGTTCATCCGCACTGGCGTTGCTGGTGGGGCTGATTGCGGCATGGGTGATCACGCGCTTGATCGTGGCGCCGCTGCGCAGTGTGATTGCGGTAGCACAGCAAATTGCCGCCGGTGACCTGAGCGGGCGCATGGAGGTCAGCCGCCGCGATGAGATCGGCCAGCTGATGCAGGCCATGCAGCAGATGGGCAATGGTCTGAGCCATATGGTCAGCGGGTTGCAGGCCGGTATCGAGCAACTGGCCAGCTCGGCACATTCCTTGTCCAGCGTCACCGAGCAGACCAACGTCGAGGTCAGCAGCCAGAAGGAAGAAACCGAACAGGTGGCCACGGCGATGAACCAGATGACCGCCACGGTGCACGACGTGGCGCGTAACGCCGAAGAGGCTGCGCAAGCCGCGCAGACGGCGGATGACAAGGTCGACAGCGGCCAGCAGGTGGTGCGCCAGAGTTTGCGGCGCATCGAATTGCTGGCGACATCCAGCAACAGTGCCAGCGCCAGTATCGAAAGCCTCAGCGCCGAGATTCAGAACATTGGCACGGTCTTGAGTGTGATCAAGAGTGTCGCCGAGCAAACCAACCTGCTTGCCCTGAACGCCGCGATTGAGGCGGCTCGTGCAGGGGAACAGGGGCGCGGCTTTGCGGTGGTCGCCGATGAGGTACGCGCCCTGGCCAAGCGCACCCAGCAGTCGACCGAAGAAATCGAACGCCTGGTCAGCACCTTGCGCAGCGCGGCACAGTCATCGGTGCAGCAGATTCAGCACAGTGGCGAACTGGTGAAACTGGCCGTCAGTGACGCGCTGGAAACCGAAAGCGCCCTGGGCAGCATTGCAGCGGCGGTGTCACTGATCCAGCAGATGAACCAGCAGATAGCCGCTGCGGCTGAAGAGCAAAGCTCGGTGGCCGAAGAGATCAATCGCAGTGTCACCAGCATCCGGGCGAGTGCCGATCAGTCGGCGTTGAGCATGCAGGGCAATGCGGCGTCGAGCATAGAGCTTGCGCAATTGGGCGCTGAACTCAAGGGCATGGTCGGGCACTTTCGCCTTTGATCGCAGCCGGGCGCTGCGACCAGTGGGGAAGGGGATCAGGCGTTGTTGGCGAGGAACGTCAGCAGCGCTTCATTGACGAAGTCCGGATTCTCTCGGCTGGAGATATGCCCGGCGTCGGGAATCAATGTCAGGGCGCAGCCGATCAGTTCGGCCATCTCTTGGGACTCTGCGGGTGGCCGCGGCTTGTCCTGCTCACCGCACATCACCAGGGTGGTATCGCGATCCAGGCGAGAAAGCTGATCGAGGATGTCTGCGCGGCTGAAAATCAGGCGGCCCAGGGGCACGACGCTGTCCAGCAGGCGCTCTCTGGAGAAACCCTGCAGCGATTGGCGAAAGTCCTGATACAGCGCTGATTCGCGGTCGATGTTCGCACGGAAGAAGATCGGCGCGATCACGTCCAGCAGCGTCTGCGGGATGGCGCCGGCGTCTTCGATCATCTTGAACAGCGAGAAGTAATACTGGCGCGTGGGGACCGGCTCGGCGCCGAGGTGAGTGTCCATCAGCACCAGGCTGTTGACGCGTTCAGGTGCCAGCAGGGCGAGGCGGGCGCCCCACATGCCGCCGACCGACAGGCCCACCAGGTTGACCTGTGGAATGTCCAGATGGTCCAGCAATGCCAGGTTCTGACGGGCCAGGTCGTCAAGGGAGGTGGTCTGCGCGGGCAGTGCGCCTGACTCACCATGGCCCCACAGCTCAGGGACGATCACCCGGTATTGCTGCGACAGCGCTTCGATCTGTGGTGCCCACATGTGACGGTCCCACAGGTAGCTTGAACCCAACAAAACGACCGGGCCGGTGCCCTGGTCGATATAGTGCAGCGGTTGTCCATCAATCACGGCGACAGGCATAGCAGGCCTCTAACTTCACGGAGTGAGGGGCACTTTTTTACGCTAGTCGGGGGCGGGGCGATAGATGCAAACTGATGGCACCCTTATGCAGGGCGGGTGCAGGAGCGAGTAAGCTCGCTCCTGCACAGGAACAGCCAGCCCATTGCGGGCCAATGGCGCTCAATCGTAGATGGCTTTCTTTTTCCATTCGGCATCGGCGTCGACGACTTTCAGGCCTTCGGTCAGCTCGTTGACTTCGTCTTCGGCCGGCTGGCTGTTGGTCAACACCGTGGAGTTGGCGCGTGCCAGTTGCGACTCCAGCAATTGCAGCTGTGCGCTGTACACCACAGGTTCCGGTTGTTTGCGCAAGTACTGCACGCCACGCTCGAATGCCAGGCGTGCCTGGCCCGGTTGACCTTGCTGCAGGGCATGCTGGCCAAGGTTGTTGAAGAACTCGATGTGCAGCAGCACCAGGATATGGCGGATTTCCTTGATCCAGTGCTTGGCCTCGTTGGCCGGCAGGAAACCGTCCTGGGCTGCGCGGGTGACTTGGCCATGCAGCGCTTCAAGCAAAAAGCGCACATCCTTGGCCTTGGCTTCGGTCTGGATCGGCGCGGGTGGGTTGGCCACCGGAATCGACTCGCCCTGGGCGATCAGTGCATTGAGCTCGGCAACCCGCGCCTTAAGGGGGGCGCTGGCTTTGTTGAGGTTCAACAGGCGCTGGTTGACGTTGAGTTCCAGGCGGGTCAGCAACCGCTTGAGCGCTGGGGTCATGAATTGGCCGGGAAAGGTCTCGGTGATTTCACCACAGCGACGCAGCCGATCATTGAGCTCGATCTCGGTACGCTTCTTTTCCAGCTTATTGTTTTCCACCACATGGTTCATGTAGCCAATGGCGATCAGTATTGCGATCCCGGCTATTACCAGCAGGGTGATCATGAGTGGTGTCACCGGTGTGACCTCTTTATAGGGTTTGCTGTGAGTGTAGTGACTGAGCTATCCGGCGGATAGGGCTGTTCGACCAGTTGCCCAGGTAGTTTCTTCTATATAGGTAAGTCTTCCGTGAATGGGTGCACATTGCCATCATTTGCCTGGGGCAACTATAACGCCTTGTCACGCGCCAGAATATAGGCGCCAAGGCTTGGGCGGGCAGAATGCCCGTGAGGGCCCGTAAACGGTGGCGAAGTCATTGATTTAAATAAATTTATCCATGGGGGTTGACGACCTTTCAATCCATCCATAGAATGCGCGCCACTTACAGCGTAAAGCACACAGCGAAACGAGGTAGGGAGTGAATGTTGTACGTGTGTCCCCTTCGTCTAGTGGCCTAGGACACCGCCCTTTCACGGCGGTAACAGGGGTTCGAGTCCCCTAGGGGACGCCATATGCGGGAATAGCTCAGTTGGTAGAGCACGACCTTGCCAAGGTCGGGGTCGCGAGTTCGAGTCTCGTTTCCCGCTCCAATTTACAAGCAGTGTGGCTTTCGGGCGGCACTGAGTGAAACCAGGACCCCATCTTCGGGTGAGGCCTCTGGGCACTGAAATACACACCATGTGTTTCAGTAGCGTGTCCCCTTCGTCTAGTGGCCTAGGACACCGCCCTTTCACGGCGGTAACAGGGGTTCGAGTCCCCTAGGGGACGCCATTTGCGGGAATAGCTCAGTTGGTAGAGCACGACCTTGCCAAGGTCGGGGTCGCGAGTTCGAGTCTCGTTTCCCGCTCCAATTCAAAGAAAAAGCCACTCAATCGAGTGGCTTTTTTTTGCCTGCGAAAAACTGCCGCCCTACGACACCCAGGGCACTAAAGGCTGTTCGCCGCTTGGGCCAGACGCAACGTGGCTTGACGGATTTCTTCCTGGTTGAGCGACGCAAAGCCCAGCCGCAGCGCGTTCTCCGGCTGGTCCATCGGTGAGAATTGCCGGCCGCTGCGCACCACCAGCCCGTGGTCCAAGGCTGTTTTTACCATCTGATCAACGTCTATTTCATTCTCGAAACGCACCCACAGCGCCAGGCCGCCTTCCGGCTCGCGCATCTGAATGCGATTGCCCAGCGACTCATGCAGACAGCTTTGCAACGTCTCTCGGCGCATCCGATATTCTTTCGACACGCGGCGCAGATGCTTTTTCAGTTCACCGGCATTGATCAGGTCGGCCAGCATCTTCTGGGCGATGGCATCGGCGTCTCCCAGCATCAGCGCCGCATTGCGGTGCAGGGCCTCCACCACTTGGGCGGGGGCCACCACATAACTGCAGCGAAACGTCGAGCCAAGTGCTTTGGATAACGAACCGACATAGATCACATGGCGCTGAGCGCGGTCACTGGCAAGCGGCAGGTAAGGGCGACCGTTGAAGTGGAATTCGTGGTCATAGTCTTCTTCGATGATGCAGAAGTCGTGCAGCGCGGCGAGCGCCAACAGCTGTTGGCGCCGCGCGGCGTGCAGGCTGACGGTGGTGGGGAACTGGTGGTGCGGGGTGAGATAAATCATGCGCACGTTGTGGGTCTGGCATAAGTGATCGATCTGGTCCGTACGGCAACCTTCTTCGTCGATATCCACCGTGACCAGTTGCGCGCCCAGTTGACGAAAAATTTCCCACGCCGGCGGGTAACTCAGGCGCTCCACCAACACCACGTCTCCCGGTTTGATCAGCAGGCTGGCGCTCAGGTACAGCGACATCTGCGTGCCCTGGGTCAGGCAGATGTTCTCGGCGTTGACCGCCAGGCCGCGCTCGCTGCGCAGCATATCGGCGAGGGCGCAGCGCAGGTGATAGCCAGTGCCCTCGCTGCCGTAGCGCACGGTGTTGGAGGCAAAGCTGTTGCGCAGGGCGTTGCGGTAGTAGCGGTGCAACACGGCTTGGGGCAGCAGGCGGTGGTCGCTGGTGCCGTTGTCGAAAAACAGCGCGTCATGCCGATGGCGCAGCGCGGTGACCTGCGCGTTATGGCTGAAATACGGCAGCACCGGCTGCGCCAGGATGGGTGGCGCGAAGGACTGCGGCGCACGACCGGGCAGTTGGGTGGGCGTCAGTTGGGCATTGACGAACGTCCCGCGGCGCGGCTCGCTGATAAGCCAGCCTTTGGTAGCGGCTTCTTCGTAGGCCAGGATCACCGTCTTGCGGTTGACGTCGAGCAACTGCGCCATTTCCCGCGTACCGGGCAGCAAGGTGCCTGGCGGCAGGCGCCCTTCGACAATTGCAGTCACCAGGCCTTCGGCAATCTTGCGATAGGACGCTTGTGGTGAGTGTTCGTCGAGCTTGAGCAAAGGGCGCCATTTGCGCATCTGGACCATATGAAATATCCAAAACTGGGGGTTCTAATGGGCCTAGTCTAGCGCAACAATCCAGCATCACTCATTTTTAGGTCCCACGAACATGCGGCATGTCATCGAACTGTCCCCCTCGGGGAAAACCTTTGAGGCCGGCGACGAGCTGTTGCTTGACGCCATGCTTGCCAGCGGCATGGCCGTGCCATTCTCCTGCCGTCGTGGCGCCTGTGGTTCGTGCAAGGTGGTGGTCGCCGCAGGCGAGTATCAGCCCAAGCGCCTGGCGCCGGATGCCCCCGCGCCCTGTTTCCCCCTGGCGGCCAATGAGATGTTGTTGTGCCAGAGCCACGCATGCACCGACATGCGCCTGGAAATTCCTGGCTGGTCGCTGGATACCCCCGCTCTGGTGATCGAGGCCTGTGTACTCGACAAACGCGCACTCGCGCCCGATGTCATCGAGTTGGTACTGAAGCCGGATACGCCGCTGCTGGTCCGGCCCGGCCAATACCTCAAATTCTGCCTGGCAGACGGGGACACGCGCTGTTTCTCGATTGCCAACCTGCCTGTGCAGGACGACGGGCGTCTGGTCTTCCACATTCGTCGGGTCAGCGGCGGGTACTTTTCCGAGGGTATTCTGGATGGCTTGGCCGCGGGTGAGCGCTTGCAATTGGAGGGGCCGTTCGGCGCCTGCACCTGGCAAGAGGATGATGCCGCCGTTGTCCTGTTCGCCACGGGCACCGGCTATGCGGGTATCAAGCCGATCCTGCTGAGCGCGCTCACACGTAATCGCGAGGTGACCTTGTATTGGGGCGGGGCGCACTCTGCGGATTTTTATGACAGCGCCTTTCTCGACCAATCGATGCTTGAGCATCCAAGGTTTCGCTGGCATCCCGTCCGCTCATCCGAGGGCAGGGTGCACGAGGTTGCGTTGAGTCATGGGCACCAGTGGGAAGTGGCCCAGGTCTATGCGTGCGGTAACGCCACTATGCTCAGCCAGGTACGGGCCCAGTGCCTTGAGGCGGGGTTGCCGAGCCATCGGTTTGTGGCGGAGGCTTTTGTCGCCAGTGGTCGGTCAAGTGTTGGAACAGTTTCTCTGGGGTTCGACCCAGTCTGGGAAAAAGTCGGCCCGCGTTACTCCCTGGATGGCATGCTGGCGGCGCGAGAGAAATCCATACGCGCCTTGGCGGCGATCGCCAGCCAGTTGAAAGTCGGCATGACCACCGGCGAAGCGCTTGAGATGGCCGCCGAGCAATTGCAGGCCATGGGTGCTTCGCACACCTGGCACCCCACCTACATCCGTTTTGGCGCCGACACGGTGCGCCCGCCCCGCGAAGGCATCGACCGCCAGCGCAGGCTGCGCGCCTCGGATATCGTCGTGGTCGACCTTGGCCCGGTGTGGGACGGTTATGAAGGCGACTACGGCGACACCTTTGTATTCGGCACCTCACCTCTGCACCTGGCCTGTACCACCGCGCTGCATGAGGTGTTTGATGAAACGCGCCAGGCGTGGCTGCGCGGCCTGACCGGGCGCGAACTCTACGATTTCGCCGAACGGAGCGCCGTGGCCAAGGGCTGGAGACTGGCGCGCAACCTGGCCGGGCATCGCCTCGCGGATTTTCCCCATGCATTGTTCGAGAGCAAGCAACTGGCCGACCTGGAAATCGCGCCAAGTGAAATGGCCTGGGTACTGGAGATCCAGCTGTGCCATCCCACGGAGCCGGTCGGTGGGTTCTTTGAAGACATGCTAATGTTGCAGATCTGAAAACCCGATCTGCAGAACGCACCCGCGCCCAATGTGGGAGGGGGCTTGCTCCCGATAGCGGTGGGCCAGTCAAGTACTACACAACTTGGCATGGCCCTGAACCTGTGGCGAGGGAGCTTGCTCCCGCTGGGCCGCGAAGCGGCCCCAAACAATGGGTCTGCTGCGCAGTCCAGCGGGAGCAAGCTCCCTCGCCACAGGTTTGGTGTTTGCCTCAACTGATTGGCATCAGGGCAAGCCCCCTCCCACATTTAAGCGGTGTTGCCTTGCAGATCGGGCCTCCCACAGGGGAGGCTCAGAGCTTGGGCAACTGGCCGACGCGTCCCATCATTTCGGTGACGATCTGCAGGTCCAGCAAAAATTGCGAGACGGTCTTGAACTCGCCGTCGGTATGCCCGGTGTATTTCTCCTCCGGGCGGGCCAGGCCGAATTGCACGCCGTTGGGCAGGTCGTGCACCGAGGTGGCGCCGGCGGAGGTGCCGAATTTATGCTGCATGCCCAGGTTTTCAGTGGCCACCGCCAGCAGGGCTTTTACCCATTCGCCCTCGGGGTTGCGGTACATCGGCGCATCCAGCGAATAGGTGAAGTTCACCTTGACCTTGGCTTGCTGGTCCCACACGTTCAGCTTCTGCTCGATCTGTGCCTTGAGTGCTTCTGGGGTTTTACCCTTCGGTGCCCGCAGGTTCACGGCCAGCTTAAGGGCTTTGTCATCCAGGCCGACAAAGGTTGGCGAGGTGGTCAGCGGCCCCATGAAATCATCCGAATAGCCCACGCCCAATTTGCCGCCCAGGTAATCCAGGCCCCAGTTGTCCGCCGCATACTTCGCAGCATCGGTGATGTGGTTGTGCTTGAGGGCAATCTTGCCATCGACGCTGTGGATCAATTCCAGCATACGGGCAACCGGGTTGACCCCGGATTCGGGTTCGGAAGAGTGGGCAGACACACCGGTGACAGTGAGTTTGACGTCCTTGCCGTCGACCTTGCTGCTGACCTGGAAATTGCCACCGTTGCGCTTGGCGTAGTCATCCCCGGCCTGCTGCAGGCTGGCCGCCAATTCAGCCGGTTTCTCGCTGATCAGGGTCGCGACCGAAACCGATGGAATCTGGTTGGTGGCCTTGCCGCCGGTCAACGCGATAATTTCCGCGCCCGTGCCTTCACCCTTGCGCACCGGGAAGGTGGCCATGACCGTGCCCGAGCCTTTCTCGGCAATCACTACCGGGTAACCGCCATCCAGCGCCAGGTTGTACTGCGGCGTGGGATTACGTTCGAAATAGTAAGGAATGGCGTCACCGGCGGTTTCTTCGGTGGTGTCCACCAGCAGCTTGAACGTGCGTGCCAGCGGCAACTTTTCTTCCTTGATCACCTTCATGGCGTACATCGCCACGACGATGGCGTTCTTGTCATCCTCGGTGCCACGGCCGTACATGCGGTCGCCGATCAGCGTGACCTTGAACGGGTCCAACTTGGTGCCATCCTTGAGCACCCAGTTCTCCGGCGTCACCGGCACCACATCGGCGTGAGCGTGGATGCCCACCACTTCATCGCTGCTGCCTTCCAGCGAAATTTCATACACGCGGTTATCCACGTTACGGAAGTTCAGGTTGAATGACTTGGCCAGGGCCTGGATCTTGTCAGCGATCTTGAGGAATTCCGGGTTTTTGTACTGGGGCAAGCCGTCTACGTTGAACGTCGGGATTTCCACCAGCTCGCGCAGGCTTTCGAGCGCGGCCTTGCCGTACTTCACCCGCGTATAAATGCCCAGCAGGCGATTGATCTCGTCTTGCTGGTCGACGCTCAGGGCCTTGTTGTCGAGGAACGCGGTGATCGCCGGGCCGACGTCAGCGCTCTTGCCCGGCTCGCCCTTGGCCAGGGTGCCGAGGAAACTGCGGAAATCGGTGACGGGTGTTTCGCTGAAACTCTTCAGGATAGCGGCGCTTTGGTCGGCAGTGATGTTAGCGAAAGCGGGGCTGGCGACTGCCGAAAGACCCGCGGCGAGCAGGGTGGCAGCCGCCAATTGCTTGAGTGGAAAGTACATGGTTGAAAAGCACTCCTTTGCAGGTAATAAGTAGGAGGTTTCTGACGGATTAGTCAGAAACATTTCCACACACTACCATCACCCAGGTGTAGGAGGTCAATGCTGGCCAGGGTGGGGCGCAGGGTACTCTTCAGTCACGTTCAGGGCTCTGGCATAGGGCCCGTCCCACAACTGCTCATGCAGTTCGCCCAAACGCTTGGCCATCGCCTCGCTGCGCATCACCACTTCCAAGTTGCGTGAATTATCCAGGTAGCTTCCCAACCAGTTGCTGGTGCCGACCCACGCCACCTGCCCGTCGATCTCCAGGGTCTTGCTATGGATCACCCGTGCATAGGGGATAAACCCTTGCTTGGCTTCGGGCAGGGTGACGATCTTGACTTGCACGTTGGGCAGTACCGCGAGGCTCTTGAGGTAGGGCAGTTCCAGCGGGTCGGTGTTCCAGTTGGACACCATCAGCTTGATCGACACCCCACGCGCAGCGGCGGCGCGTACGGCGTTGTCGATCACCGCGTAATACGGGCGAGTTCTGTCCGGCCCGTAGGACAGCGGTGCGTAATCGAGCAACTGCACGCGCACCTCCTTCTTCGCTTCGCCTAGCAGGCGCGGCAACTCCAGCTGTGAATCACCCACGCCGGGCGGGTTGTAGCGGTGTGGGCTCGCCACCAGGTAGTTGCCGGTACGCACTGGTTCCTGGCCGGCGGCCGGCAGTGGCACCGGCCGGTTTTCGGCGAGGGCCTGTTGGGCTTGCCAATCCTGGTCGAAGATCGCCTGGACCTGCCCGACGACCGTTGCATCGCTGATGCGCAGCCCGGTCTCGTGGATATGTTCCAGGGAGCGCCAGTCGAAATTCTGGCTGCCGACAAACGTCTGCTGGCCGTCCACCACCATGTATTTGGCATGGATGATCCCGCCGCTCACTTGCCCGAAGGGCAGTACCCGGAAGCTCAGGTTGGGGATGGCGCGCAAGCGTTCCAGGGTGGCCGCGTCCGACAGCTTGAGGCCTTTTTCCTCAAGCAGAAAACGAATCTTCACGCCGCGTTTGCCGGCGGCTTCCAGGTGTTCGATCACCTTGTCCATCACCGAGCCGGGATGGTCGGCCGCGTAGAACTGGCCGATATCGATGCGCTGTTTTGCGCCATCGAACAACTCGATCCACACCGGGCCCGGCTGGCGTAAATCGGCAGTGCCCAGTGAGGTGTCCACCGGCGCGGTGTGCACCAGTTCAAAGCCCGGAATTGAAAAATCCGCGTGGGCCAGCGGACTGAGGAGCAAGCCGGCGAGGCCAGCGATACACAACTTCGTCGAAAGGGACATAAGCGTCTCATCGCGCCAAGAGAAAAGGCGGGCCCTTCATGCGCCCGCCCTGCAGGTCAGGCTGTACGGCTATGCAGCGGGGTGGGCATGCGCTGCGGCACTTCATCCTGTGCGCGAGCGCCGCTGGCGGCGCGGATCAGCAGGATTTTCAGTTGGTCGTTGATGCGCTCCAGGCTGTCCTGGAAGAAGTTGTGAAATACCACGCAAAACAGCGCGATGGCGATACCCAGCCCGGTGGCGAACAAGGCCGTGCCGATACCACCGGAAATCTGCCCTGGGTCCGACACGCCTGCCGTGGCCAGCGCCTTGAAGGTGTCGATGATGCCCAAGATGGTCCCCAGCAAGCCGAGCAGCGGGGCCGCGGTGGTGATGGTCTCGATGATCCACAGGCTGCGGGCCAGCGGGGCGCGGGTCTTGAGGTACTGGGTGTCGATTTCGTCGTCCAGATCCTTGCGCGAACCGTGGGATGCCTTCTGCGCCAGCACCGGCAGGATCATGTCCAGCGGCAGGCTGTGACGAGCGGCCAGGCTTTGCGGCAAGTCGCGTTCGCTGTGCACGTTGGCGCCGAGAGCGTCGATCAGGGCGCGGGCCTGGCGGCGGACATAGGCGAAGTAGATGCCACGCTCGATGGCGATGAAGATGGCGATGGCCATCGCGGCATACATCACATAGAAGGTGACGTCGTGGAGCAGGTTCATATCCATGCTTGCGATCCTCTTGGGTCAGTCTTAGAAATTGGCTTCCAGCGAAACCGTGACGGTGCGGTCCAGGCCGACGATGTACGCCGGGTCGCCGTCGCGAAAGCCGCTGTAGCTGGCGGCGTTGGTCTTGGTGGTGTACACGCCGTCCAGGTATTGCTTGTCGAACAGGTTGTCGACGTTCAAGCGCAGGGTCGCGTCCTTGACCACTTTTTTGTCCACCGGCAGGTAGATACCGGCGCCGAGGTTGAACACGGTGCGCCCGGAGATGGCTTCGTCGTTGGTCAGGTCGCCGTAGAGCTTGCTGGTGTACTTGCCGCCGAAGGTGCCGTAGAAACGCCCATCGTCGTAGCCGATGTTGGCCGCCAGCATGTTCTTCGGCACGTTGGCAAATTGCTTGCCGCTGGTGGTCAACAGGATGGCCTGGCCGGCGTTATAGACGGTCATGTCGTCTTGCTGCTCGGCCTTGGTGTAGGTGTAGGAGGTGTAGTAGTTGAAGTGGTTGGGCAGCAGGCCGCTCCACTCCAGCTCCAGGCCTTTGTTGGTGACGGCGCCGACGTTGATGTCGGCAGCGTCGCCGTTGATGTCTTTGGAAGACACCTGGCGATTCTTGAAGTCCATGTAGAACAGGGTCGCGGCCAGGGTCATGTCGTCGCCGCGCAAGCGCCAGCCCAATTCGTGGTTCCAGCTGGTTTCCGGCTCGAGGTTGATGGAATCGACGCCTTTATCGTAGAGCGCATAGTTCTGCGGTACGCGCATGTTGCGTGACAGGCTGTAGAACAGCTCGTCGCGCTCGTCCAGCTGGTATTTGAGGCCGACGTTGGGCAGCAGTTTGTTGTAGGTCTGGTTACGTTTTTCCGGCTGCTCGTTGAGGCTGCCGTGGTTGGTGCCGTCACGCTCGACGTTCATGTAGGCCAGGCCTGCGATGAAGGTCCAGTCCGAGTTGATGTACCAGGTGTCCTGGGCCCAGACTTTTTGCGCCGGGGTCACGGTGAAACGGTCGCGGCCCTGCACGGTGTTGCCGTTGGCATCGACGATGGCGCTGTTTGAATCCGGCCAGGTGTCGACCGGCTTGCCATTGCTCTTCAGTGGAATGAATGGCTGCGTCTGGCTCTGGCGCGCACGCTCGTACCAGTAACCGAATTGCAGGCTGTGGTCGCCCAGATCCCAGGTCAGTTTGGTGGTGATCCCCGGACGCCAGGTTTGCGTGCGCGAAGGGCGATAGTACACGCTGCTGTTCGGCGTGCCGTCGGCGGTGTATTGGGCGGCGGTCGGCAGGTTGCCCAGATCGAACACACCCCCCTGGTTGGAGCCTCGGTTCAGCGCATAACTGGACGCGCCGACGCCACTGCCATTGCCCCAGTAGTAATACGGGATCACCGACAGGGCCAGGTTGTCGGCCAGTTTGAACTGAGTATTGAGCACGGCGGTGAAGGTCTGGAACGGGTTCTGCGCCAGGGCGTAGTAGCTGTTGTACTTGCCGTTGCTGCCCACGGTCGGCGTCGCCGGGTAGGGGTCGTACTTGCGCCCGTACTGCTGGAATTGGGCCTTGGTCAGTTGGCTGTAACTGTTGTTGTCCTGCTCGTGGTACTTGAGGATCAGGTTGGCGGTGTTGCCGTTGCCGGCGTCGAAAAAGCTGTTCCACTCCACCTTGTCCGCACGCACGGCCCCCGAGCCGCGCCACATGTCCCCTTCGGTATGGGACACCGATAACCAGTTGCTCAGGCCGTTGACCTCGCCGGTGTTGAGGCGGGCGAAGGTCTTGCGGGTGGCGTTGCTGCCGACGACCTGTTTGACGAAGGCGCCCGTCTCCTTGGTTGGTCGAATGGTCACGATGCCGATGTTGCCGCCGCTGGAGCCGATGTGCGGACCATCGGCTTCCGACGCGCCTTGGGTGACGAAGATCTGGTCGATGTTTTCCGGATCGCCCAGCAGGTTGGAGTACAGCGCGTAATTACCGGAATCGTTGATCGGCATGCCGTCCACCGACATGCCCACCTGATCGGAGTTCATGCCGCGCATCGTGAAGCGAAAGCCCGAGAGGCCGGTGTTGTCTTCGCTGGAAATATTCAAGCCTGGGGTGTACTTGAGCTTGTCGATGGCGTTGCCGGTCGCGGCCTGCTTGTCCAGCGCTTCCTTGGTCACGGTGGAGCGGCCCTTGATGCTTTCTTCCGGCACCATGTAGCCGCCGCCGGCGCTGGCCTTGCCCTGTACCCCAATGGTGCCGACGTCACTGTCGCTCGTGTCTGCCATGACCACGGCCTGGGTCATGCTGGTCGCGGCAACGAGTGCCAGATGCATGCGGGTGAACTTCATCACGGTCGTCCTGGTGTCGGGTGCTTATTGCACGCTGTAGTTGAAGGTGGCGGTGAAGCGCTGCTCGTTGCGGCCCCCGAAGGCTTGCTCGGGGAACGGCTTGACCTGCTTGATGCGACGCAAGCTGTTGGTGGCGGCCCGGTTGAGCAACATGCTCGAGGCCTGGGTTTGCAGGCCTGAATCCAGCACGCGGCCTTGGCGGTCCACCAGCAGCCACACCACCACTTCGCCACTGGGGCGTTCGAGGGATGCCTGACGCCCGGTGGGGTACTGCTTGTAGGTGTCCAACTCGTTGCGCAAGCCCTTGAGGTAGCCGCCTTCCAGCGCCTGGCTGTCGACCTTCGGCGGCGCGGGCGGCGCCGGTGTTGGGGCGGCCTGAGTGGGCGGCGCGGCTGCTGGTTTGGCGGCCATCGGTGGCGGCGCCAGCGTGGGCTTGGCGATTACGGGCGCAGGCTTGGGCACAGGTTTTGGCTTGGGCTTGGGGTCGGGTTTGGGTACAGGTTTGGGCGGTGGTGGTGGAGCGGGCTCGGCGTCATCCTCCTCGATGACGGGCGGTGGCGGCGCTTGCTCCACCATGGGCTCGGGGACCACTTCCGGCTCTGGCTCGACCAACGCCAACTCGACCGCCGACTCGTCGTACACCGGCTCGACCTTCAAGGTCTGCGACTGGATCCCCAGTGCAATCAGCACCAGGGCGATCAGGGCCGGGACACTGCCCAGCAGCTGACGTGCGCGAAACAGGGCGTACATGATCAGGACTTGCGCGTGGCAATGGACACGGAGGTGAAGCCACCCAGGCGCAGGGTGTCCATCACTTCCACCAGGCGCGAGACTTCAACGCCTTTGTCGCTGTTGACGATGATCGTCGACCGGGTATCGGGCGTTTGCGCCGCCTTCAGCGTCGGCACCAGGGCATCCACCGTGAGGTCCTTGCCATCCAGTTGCAGCTGGCCTTCCAGGCCCAGGGTCAAGATGAACTTGTTCTGCGGTTTGAGCTGCTGCGAACTGCTGGCGCTGGGCAGCTGAGTCTTCATGCCCAGGGCCGGAATCACGTTCAAACTCACCAGTACGAAAAACACCAGGAGGAACATCATCACATCGATCATCGGGATCAGTTCGATGTGCGCCTTGCGCTTCTTGGGTTCATCCCAGGTTCTCATTCCGTTACCCCGTTATTGAATTAGGGGCAACACGCTAGCAAGCAAAAATGACCGAACGGTTAACTTTAATTTACGTTTTGAAGGCTCTAGGAAGCGTCTTACAGACCCTTGGCTGGATGATTTCTGCAGTCATGAAACTGACACGCTGGCGATACATGCTCGAAAAATTTATATCGGGAGGTGCCAGCCATGAGTCGTTCGTTGCCGCATTTGCTAACCCCGCGTCTGCTGTTGCAGGCGCTGGAAACGGAGCAGGCCGAGACGCTGTTCAGACTTGCCAACGGGCCGAACATCGCCGACAACACGGCGAATATTCCGTCGCCCTATACGTTGGAAACGGCGCAGGCTTTTATCGATGGGATGCAGGTGAAGTACCGTGCCGGCGAGCTGCTGAGCCTAGGTATGCATGTGCGAGAAAGCGGCGAGCTGGTCGGCATTGTCAGCCTGCGTCTAAACGCCCGCCACAATTATGGGCACCTGGGTGGTTGGGTAGCGGGGCACTGTCGCAATCAAGGTTATGCGGCCGAGGCGGCGAGGGCGGTGATGGACTTCGGGTTCGCTGAGCTGGGGTTGCAGCGCGTGGGCAGCCAGTGCTTCGGCCGCAACAAGGAATCGGCGCGGGTCATGCAGAAAATCGGCCTGCGCTATGAAGGATGTACACGCGAGGCGTTCCTTAAAAACGGCGCGTACGAGGACCTGTTGGGGTTCGCCATGGTGCGTGACGACTGGGAACGCCGGGTGTGAGCGGCGCAGTAGACTTCGAACGCCGCCGAGTCCTCACTGGGATTGCCGTCGCGACCGCATTTTCCATCCTGAGTCCCTTTGCGCGCAGCGCCGGGGTCGATTATCCATTCACCCTGGGTGTGGCGTCGGGTGACCCGCTGCCGGACGGGTTTGTGATCTGGACGCGCCTGGCGCCCTGCTTCAATGCCGAAGATGGACGCGGTGGCTTGCAGCGTGCGGTGCCGGTGCGCTGGCGGGTGGCCAGCGATGCGGCGATGACCCGCATCGTCAAGCAGGGCGAGGTGATGGCGACCGGGCATTTTGCCCATTCGGTGCATGTGGAGGTGGCGGGGCTGGCGGCGGGCCGGCCGTATTGGTATCAGTTCGAGGGCTTGGGCGCGCAGAGCCCGGTCGGGCAGGCGCGCACCACGCCGGCGTGGCACGAGATGGCGTCGGCCCGGCTCGGGTTCGTTTCCTGCTCGCATTGGGAACGTGGGTATTTCAGTGCCTACCGTCACCTCGCAGCCGAGCGCCCCGACCTGGTGTTTTTCCTCGGTGACTATATCTACGACAGCTCCTATGCGGCGGATTCCGGCAAAGTCTTTCGCGCCCACGGCAGCGCAAATGCGGTGAACTTGGGCGATTACCGCAACCGTTATGCGCTGTACAAGACCGACCCGGATTTGCAGGCCCTGCACGCCGCTGCGCCCAGCGTAGCGACCTGGGACGATCACGAAGTGCAGAACGACTATGCCAACCGCTGGTCTCAGGACCCGAAGATCCCCGCGACGCAGTTTCTCCAGCAGCGGGCGGCGGCCTATCAGGCGTTTTACGAGCACATGCCGTTGCGCGCGAGCAGCCGGCCACAGGGCCCGGACATGCGCATTTATCGACGCCTCGACTACGGCCAGTTGGTGCGCTTCCACGTGCTCGACGGTCGACAGTATCGCTCCGAGCAACCGTGCATCCAGGCCAACGGCAGCCATCAAGGGCATGTTGCCATCAACCCCTGCAGCGACTTGCGCGATCCAGGCCGCACCCTGCTTGGATGGCAACAAGAGGCCTGGCTGGACCAGGGGTTTGCCCAATCCCGAGCACAGTGGAACGTGATCGCCCAGGACCTGCTGGTCGCGCCACTGATACAGCGTGACCTGACCCAGCACAAGGTCGGCCGCTGGACCGATGGCTGGGATGGTTATATGGCCAACCGCACGCGGATGCTGGCGTCTATCCAGCGTAATCGTGTGCGCAATCCAGTGTTCTGGGGTGGGGATATCCACTCGTTCTGGGCCACGGATCTGCACGTGGATGGCGATGACCTCGACTCACCGATTGTCGCGACCGAGTTCGTCGGCTCTTCGGTGACCTCCGATGGCCCGCCTTATGAGGCGTTCATGAAGATTCTGCCGCTCAATCCCCATGTGAGGTTTTTTGACAGTCGTCAGCGTGGGTATGTGTCGGTGGAAGTGGACGCGCAGAAAATGCTCACGCATTTTCGTGTGATCAGTGATCCACGGGATCCTGCGGCCACGGTGTCAACGCTGCAGTCATTTGTTGTCGAGCCGGGCAGGGCGGGAGCGGTGGCGGTGTAATGTGGGAGGGGGCAAGCCCCCTCCCACATTTTGATGCTCGGCGTGTCAGTTGATTTCGTAGCGCACCGACAACGCGCCTTTTTTCTCCGACAGGGCCAGGATCGTCACTTGGCCCACTTCTCCCAGCGCTTGAACATGTGTGCCGCCACAGGCATAGGCCGGCAGCTCGCCGAAGCCGACCTCGCGAGTGCCTTCCTCCAGCTTCATATGCCGTGGATAGTCAGCGGCGATCCAACGGTTGACCTGCTGTTGGAGCGCCTCAGCCTCCATGGTTTGCGCGGCTTCGCCACGGATAAAAGTGATCTTGCCTTCACCCGGCCAATGGTGAGCCTTGATCGGCATCCAGCCCAGGCGTTCGCCGGCATTGCCAATCAAATGCCCCGCTGAATGAAGGCGCGTGTGCAGCGTGCGGCGTTGCGCATCGATCCGCGCATTGATCGGACCAGGCTCCACAGGTTGATCAACGTAGTGCACCACCTGCTCGGCTTGCTGCATGACGCGCAGTACCTGGCTGCCGCCGAGCCATCCGGTGTCGAATGGCTGGCCACCGCCTTGGGGATGGAAAATAGTCGACTGCAGAATCACCGCGAATTGGTCTTCGTGCGGTGTGCAACGGAGCACTTCCAGCTCGGCAGTCAGGTGATCATGAGTGAAAAACAGGCGCTCGGTCATCGTCTAAATCCGCAATCAGGTTGTGCGCGCAGTATAAATAGTGCGCAGATGAGTGATAATCCATTCAACTGTCAATGGACCTGTGCGTCATGAGCATCAATCTTCCTTTGCCGCTGCTGGGTGAAATGGCGATTTTCGTCAAGGTGGTGGAGACCGGCAGTTTCTCCGAAGCGGCGCGGCAACTGAGCGTTTCACCTTCAGCGGTGAGCCGCAGTATTTCGCGCCTGGAGCAGGCCCTGGCAACCCGCTTGTTGCAACGCACCACGCGCAAGCTGCGCCTTAGCGAGGGCGGCGAAGAGGTGTTCAAGCGGTGCCAGGAGATGGTCAACGCGGCGCGTTCGGTGATGGAAATCAGTGGGCAATTCACCCATGAAGCCGAAGGCCTGGTGCGGGTCAGCGTGCCGAAGGCGGTGGGGCGCTTTGTGGTGCATCCGCACATGCCGGCGTTCTTGCGGCGCTATCCCAAAGTGGATGTGCAACTGATCCTCGAGGACCGGCACGTGGACCTGATCGACGATAACGTCGACCTGAGCATCCGCATCACCGACAGCCCGCCGCCAGGTCTGGTCGGGCGCCAGTTGTTGCCGATCGAGCATTTGCTGTGCGCAACGCCGCAGTACCTGGCCGAGCACGGCACCCCGAGTCATCCCCATGATTTGCAGGAGCACAGCTGCATCTACCTGGGCGAAACCCCTGGTGATTCACGCTGGAAGTTTCGCCAGGGCGGCAAGTCGGTGACGGTCGGCGTACGCGGGCGGTATGCGGCGAACCACACGGGCGTGCGCCTGGATGCCGTGCTGCAGCATGTGGGGATTGGCAGTTTGCCGTATTTCACGGCGCGGCATGCACTGGAGGAAGGGCGGTTGGTGCAGGTGTTGCCGGCGTGGGATTTTATCGCGTCGTACCACGGTGAAGCGTGGTTGCTGCATTCGCCTACGCGGTATTTGCCACCGAAGTTGCGGGTGTTTATCGATTATCTGGTGGAGTGCATGGCGAAGGAGCCGACACTGCGCCGCCGTTAGAAATGTGGTTAAAAATGTGGGAGGGGGCTTGCCCCCGATGGCGGTGTAACAGTGACAGGTAAGCCGCTGACACATCGCTATCGGGGGCAAGCCCCCTCCCACATCTTAATCAGTGCTTGCTCTGGTCGTCCGGCATGGCCAGCAGCTGTTTTTCCTGGTTCCAGTCAAACGGCTCGTCGTTCTGCTCGGCTTCATAGCGACGTTCTTCCAGGGCCTGGTACAGGTCCAGTTCTTCGTCGGGCATGAAGTGCAGGCAATCGCCGCCAAAGAACCACAGCAGGTCGCGGGGCACCAGGTGGGCGATTTGTGGATAGCGCAGGATGACCTGACTCATCAGGTCCTGGCCCAGATACTGGCTTTCGATCGGGTCGATCGGCAGCAGGGCGCGCAGTTCGTCAAAACGTTCCAGAAACAGCGTATGGCTTTCCTCGGGTACCTGTTCGGCTTCGCCGACGGCAACCAGGATGCTACGCAGGTGGTCGAGCAAGACGAGATGATCGGCAACGACGTTGGACACGAGATAAGTCCTCTAAAGCAAAAACGGGCGCGAGAGTATATGCCTCTCGCGCCCGTATTTATATGACCGCTGGTATCAGCGGACTTTGCCCTCAGCCTGCATCAGCTCTTCCTTGCTGAAATCATCCACGTCGATCACCTTGCGACGAGCCGCTTCGGCGTCACGCAGGGTTTGCGCTTCGGCCGGTTGCAGCACGCCGGCATGCAGCGCGGCGTCGATGGCGTGTTCACCGGCAGTCGGTTTGACTTGCCCGCTCTTGAGCGCGGTGTGCAGCTTTTTCTGCAGCGGATGGCTGGTGCCGAGCAGGTCGTAGGCATGTTGCAGTGCGCCGACCGGGTCGTCCGCCGATTGTGGGCGATAGCAGCCCGCCAGCAGCTCTTCCAGGGTCGGGTCGCCTTTGGCGCGGCCGATTACGGCCGCAACCTCGGCATCCAGGGCATCGGACGGCCCGGTGTGCCGGCGCCCGAACGGGAACACGATCACCCGCAGCAGGCAGCCGAGCACCTTGTTCGGGAAGTTGCCGAGCAACTCATCCAATGCGCGTTCGGACTGGCCAAGGCTTTCTTCCATGGCCCAGGCGAACAGCGGTTCCAGGTGATCCGGCGAATCCAGGTCGTGGTAGCGCTTGAGCGCCGCCGAGGCCAGGTACATGTGGCTCAGCACGTCACCCAGGCGCGCCGACAACCGTTCACGGCGTTTCAACTCGCCACCCAGCAGCATCATGCTCAGGTCGGCGAGCAGGGCGAACGCGGCGGCCTGGCGGTTCAGCGCACGGAAATAACCCTGGCTCAAACGATTGCCGGGGGCTTTTTCGAAGTGCCCGAAGCCCAGGTTCAGCACCAGCGTACTGGCGGCGTTGCTCACGGCGAACCCGATGTGCTGCATCAGCAGGCCATCGAACTCCTTCAAGGCTTGGTCATGGTCCTCGCGACCGGCCAGGGCCATTTCCTTGAGCACGAACGGATGGCAGCGGATCGCACCCTGGCCGAAGATCATCAGGTTGCGCGACAGGATATTCGCGCCTTCCACGGTGATGAAGATCGGCGCGCCTTGCCAGCTGCGGCCCAGATAGTTGTTCGGGCCCATGATGATGCCCTTGCCACCGTGCACGTCCATGGCGTGGCTGATGCACTCGCGGCCACGTTCGGTCAGGTGGTACTTGAGGATCGCCGACAGCACCGAGGGCTTCTCCCCCATGTCCACGGCATTGGCGGTGAGCATGCGCGCGCTGTCCATCAGCCAGGCGTTGCCACCGATGCGCGCCAGGGCTTCCTGGATACCTTCGAACGCCGACAGCGGCACGTTGAACTGTTCACGTACCTGCGCGTATTGGCCGGTCACCAGGCTGGTGAATTTGGCGGCGCCGGTGCCCACCGCAGGCAGGGAAATCGAACGGCCCACGGACAGGCAGTTCATCAGCATCATCCAGCCCTTGCCGAGCATCTCCTGGCCGCCGATGAGGAATTGCAGCGGAATGAAGACGTCCTTGCCCGAGTTGGGGCCATTCATGAACGCAGCGCCCAAGGGCAGGTGGCGGCGGCCGATTTCGACGCCGGGGGTGTCGGTGGGGATCAGCGCGAGGCTGATGCCCAGGTCTTCTTCATCGCCCAGCAGGTGGTCCGGGTCATAAGCCTTGAACGCCAGGCCGAGCAAGGTCGCGACCGGGCCGAGGGTGATGTAGCGCTTTTCCCAGTTCAGGCGCAGGCCGAGGGTTTCCTTGCCTTCCCATTCACCTTTGCAGATCACGCCGGTGTCGGGCATGGCGCCGGCATCGGAGCCGGCCAGCGGGCCGGTCAGGGCGAAACACGGAATATCGTCGCCACGCGCCAGGCGCGGCAGGTAGTGGTTGCGTTGTTCGTCGGTGCCGTAGTGCAACAGCAGCTCGGCGGGGCCCAGGGAGTTGGGCACCATGACGGTGGACGCCAGGTCGCCGCTGCGGGTCGCCAGTTTCATCGCGACCTGGGAGTGGGCATAGGCGGAGAAGCCCTTGCCGCCGTATTCCTTGGGAATGATCAGCGCAAAGAAACCGTGGGTCTTGATGTGTTCCCAGGCAGCAGGCGGCAGGTCCATGGCCTGGCCGATTTCCCAATCACTGACCATGGCGCAGAGTTCTTCGGTGGGGCCATCGATGAACGCTTGTTCTTCTTCGGTCAATTGTGCCTTGGGATAGGCCAGCAATTTGTCCCAGTCTGGACGCCCGCTGAACAGTTCGCCGTCCCACCACACGGTGCCCGCGTCGATGGCATCGCGCTCGGTTTCGGACATCGGCGGCAACACTTTCTGGAACCAGCTGAACAGCGGCTTGGTGAAGTACTGGCGGCGCAAGTCGGGCAGCAGTAAAGGTACGGCCACGACGGCGATCAATACCCAGAAAATCAGCAGCAGCCAACCCGGTGCATGGCTCCAGGCGCCCATCGCCAACAGGTAAACGGCGACCACACCCAGGGCGGGCAGGGGCGCGGTGCGGCGGTGTGCCAGGTAGGCAATGCCGAGCACCAGAACCAGTATCCACAACAACAGCATATTCAATCCTCCGTGAAACCAGGGGCGAAACCACCAGGGAGCTTAGTCGGCGTCCGGCCAAGCGGGGTGATCCGGGTGTTACAAGGTGTACTGGGGATACCTGAGTCCCAGCCGCTTCATCGATAGTGACCACCCTGCGGTGGTGGAGTTCGCGGGGAAACATCGCGGAACCCGCGCGGATTTATGTGACCGGGCAGTCAGTCGGGCGGTGCGCCGCAACCCTGCAGGTTGAACACCCAGGCCTGCCGGCGACAGGCAGAATGATTCAAGCCGCGCGTGATCCGGCGTATGCTGCGACGTTCATCAAGCCATGTTCACCAACAATAAGGCGCGGTCATGCTGAAGATCTGGGGTCGTAAGAATTCGTCAAACGTCAGGAAAGCACTGTGGTGCGCCGAGGAACTCGGCCTGGACTATGAGGCAATTGATGCGGGCGGGGCTTTTGGTGTGGTCGACACGCCGCAATACCGGGCCTTGAACCCCAACGGCCGGGTGCCGATGATCGAAGACGGCGACTTCGTACTGTGGGAATCCAACACCATCGTGCGTTACTTGTGCGCCAAGCACGCGTCGGATTTTTACCCAAGCGACCTGCAAGCTCGCGCCAGTGCCGAGAAGTGGATGGACTGGACCACGTCCACACTGGCTGATCCGTTCAAGGCGGTGTTCTGGGGCATCGTGCGCACACCGGCCGAACAACGAAACTGGGACAGCATCAATGCCGGGCGCCAAGCCTGCATCGATGCACTCAAGACGGTCGACCAGGCCCTTGCCGAGCAACCTTACCTTTCAGGAAAAGCCTTCGGCATCGGTGATATTCCCCTGGGCTGCTTTGCCTATGCGTGGTTCGAGATGCCCATCGAGCGCCCGGCGATGCCCAACCTGGAGGCCTGGTACCAGCGTCTGAAGCAACGCCCAGCCTACCGCAAGGCGGTGATGACCGCGTTGACCTGATACACACTATTAATACGCGTGACTGTACTTGTGTGGTGCGGGCACGCACCATGCTGGCACCCATCGCAGGTTGAACTACCTGCGCTGTGCCCTCATCTATTGTTTCTATTCTTTTCTTTGGTGCGTAATCCGATATGAGTTCCGCTCTGTCCATCCGGCAGCTAACCAAAACCTACGGCAACGGTTTCCAGGCCCTGAGTGGTATCGATCTGGACGTCGCCGAAGGTGATTTCTTCGCCTTGCTCGGCCCCAACGGTGCCGGCAAATCCACCACCATCGGGATTCTTTCGACCCTGGTCAACAAGACCAGCGGCTCGGTGAATATCTTTGGTCATGACCTGGACAAATCCCCGGCGGCGCTCAAGCGCTCTATCGGCGTGGTGCCCCAGGAATTCAACTTCAACCAGTTCGAAAAGACCTTCGATATTGTCGTGACCCAAGCCGGCTACTACGGCATCCCGGCGAAAATCGCCAAGGAGCGCGCCGAGCAGTACCTGACCCAACTGGGCCTGTGGGACAAGCGCGATGTGCCTTCGCGCTCGTTGTCCGGGGGCATGAAGCGGCGCCTGATGATCGCCCGCGCGCTGGTGCATGAACCGCGCCTGCTGATTCTCGACGAACCCACCGCTGGCGTGGACATCGAGTTGCGTCGTTCGATGTGGACCTTTCTCACCGAGCTGAACGAGAAGGGCATCACCATCATCCTCACCACGCACTATCTGGAAGAGGCCGAGCAGCTGTGCCGTAACATCGGCATCATCGACCACGGCACCATTGTCGAGAACACCAGCATGCGTAACCTGCTGGGCCAGTTGCATGTGGAAACCTTCGTGCTCGACCTGAAAAACAACCTGTCGGCGCCGCCGCAACTGTTGGGCTACCCGAGCCGTCTGGTGGACAGCCACACGCTGGAAGTCCAGGTGGACAAAGCCATGGGCATCACCGCGCTGTTCAGCCAGTTGGCGACCCAGAATATTGAAGTGTTAAGCCTGCGTAACAAAACCAATCGCCTTGAGGAGTTGTTCGTGTCCCTGGTCGAGAAAAATCTGGCGAAGGTGGCGGTATGAGTTCCGAACTGCAACCCAACCTCGTCGCGCTGCAGACCATCGTCTACCGCGAAGTGAAGCGCTTTACCCGGATCTGGCCGCAGACCCTGCTGCCGCCGGCCATCACCATGGTCTTGTATTTCGTGATCTTCGGTAACCTGATCGGCCGGCAGATCGGCGATATGGGTGGCTTCACCTACATGGAGTACATCGTGCCGGGCCTGATCATGATGTCGGTGATCACCAACTCCTACGGCAACGTGGTGTCGAGTTTCTTTGGCAGCAAATTCCAGCGGTCCATTGAAGAGCTGATGGTCTCACCGGTGTCGCCGCACACCATCCTGATCGGCTACACCCTGGGCGGCGTGCTGCGTGGCTTGATGGTGGGGGTGATCGTGACCTTGCTGTCGTTGTTCTTCACCCACCTGCAGGTGCATCACCTGGGCGTCACCATTCTGGTGGTGGTGCTCACCGCGACGATCTTCTCGCTGCTGGGGTTTATCAACGCGGTGTTTGCGCGCAACTTCGATGATATTTCGATTATCCCGACGTTTGTGCTGACGCCATTGACCTACCTGGGCGGGGTGTTCTATTCAATCACCTTGCTGCCGCCGTTCTGGCAGACCGTATCCCTGGCCAACCCGGTGCTGCACATGGTCAATGCCTTTCGCTACGGCATTCTGGGCGTGTCGGATATCAAGATCAGCGTGGCGATTACGTTCATGTTGGTGGCCACGGTGGTGTTGTACGTCGGCTGTGCGCGGTTGCTGGTAAGCGGCCGCGGGATGCGTACGTAACCGCTGACGAATACGCGGTAAAAAATGTGGGAGGGGGCTTGCCCCCGATAGCAATCGGTCAGTCACCCTTGTACTGACTGATCCAGAGCTATCGGGGGCAAGCCCCCTCCCACATTGGTCTGTGTAAGGCTTAGTTCTTCAGCGCCAAGTCGATCAAGGTATGCAGCTCTTCAACGGCCAACGGCTGCGTCGAAAACAGAATACGAAACACCGTCGGCGCTGCGAGCAGGTTGATCAAGCGATCCACACTGGGTGCCGCCTCGTCCGGGTAACGATCAACGATCACCTGCAACTGCCCGCTCAGAATGCTCACGCAATACCCCGGCGTCAGGCTGCATTGCACGTCGCGCATCATGTTACGCCCAGGCTCCGAGCTCATTTCATCCAGGTACTGTTCAGCCCAGGCCAGCAGGTCGCCGCGCAGGCTGCCGGTATTGGCCGGCTCGGTGTCCGGCCGCAGGCGCGCCAGGGCCACATCGGCCAGCAGTGCGGACAGGTCACCCCAGCGCCGATAGATGGTCGACGGCGTGACGCCCGCGCGCGTCGCAATCATCGGCACGGTGATACTGGCGCGCTCGTGGGTTGTCAGCAGATCACGCACGGCTGAATGTACGGATTCTTGTACCCGGGCACTACGGCCCCCCGGGCGAAGGCCTTCTTTGATTGCCATGCCTAAAACCTTAACACAAAGAATTTGCTTTAAGCGCTGACGAGTAGCACACTCCACAAAAGCAAAATATTAGCTTTAGCGGAGCGTGCCTATGCCCAGCAACCTTTCTCAACGGTCCAGCCTGACATTTCTGGTGATCACGCTGCTGACCTTTCTCGCCGCCTCCAGCGCGCCGACGCCGTTGTATCAGGTGTATCAGGACAACCTGCATTTCTCGGCGGCAATGCTGACGCTGATCTTTGGCGTGTACGCCGTGAGTCTACTGGCGGCGCTGTTGACGGTGGGATCGCTTTCCGATTATGTCGGGCGCAAGCCGGTGATTTTCGTCGCGTTGATCCTGAATATCATGGCGATGCTGTTGTTTATCAATGCCGGCAGCACGGCCTATCTGATTGCCGCCCGGGCGCTGCAAGGTTTCGCCACGGGGACGGCGACAGCGGTATTGAGTGCGACGTTACTCGACACCGACCGTCTGCGCGGCCCGATGCTCAATAGTCTCGCGCCGATGTTGGGCATGGCCAGTGGCGGGCTGGGCAGTGGTTTGCTGGTGGAGTACGCGCCATGGCCGACCCGATTGATCTACTTCGCCCTGCTCGGATTGATGGGGCTTCAGGCGCTGTATGTCTGGCGCATGTCGGAAACCGTCAGCCGCCTACCGGGCGCCTTGAAATCCCTGGCGCCGACCCTGCATGTGCCGAAGCAGGCGCGCCGGGCGCTGTGGTTGGCGATGCCGCTGAATGTGGCGGTATGGGCGTTGGGTGGTTTCTATTCATCCCTGGCGCCGTCTCTGGTGCGGGCCGCAACCGGTTCAACGTCGCACCTGATCGGCGGCGGGCTGGTGGCGGTGATTACGTTGAGTGGCGCGGTGATGATCTACACCCTGCGTGAGCACCCGGCAGATAAGGTCATGCGGCTGTCGGCAATGTTGCTGGCGGCGGGCGTGGCGTTGTTGCTGACGGCCGTGCAAAGCGCCAGCCTGTGGCTGTTCTTTGTCGCGAGTGTGGTGGCCGGCCTGGGGTTCGGCGGCGGTTTTATGGGCAGTGTGCGCAGTATCGTGGGGTTGGCATTGCCCCATGAGCGGGCGGGGTTGATGTCGGCGTTCTACGTGTTGAGCTACCTGGCGTTCTGCTTGCCGGCGCTGCTGGCGGGTAACTTGAGCCGAGAGTTCGGGTTGATCGCCACCACCGATGCGTACGGCGCGCTGCTGATTCTGCTTGCCCTGAGCGCCTTGGCCGGAATGCTCTCGCAGCGCTCGCTATATCTGCATAACCGATAATATATAGAGATATTACCCGTTATATAGATATTCGAACGGGTTCTATGATGATCTCAACCTCATGCGAGGACGAGGATTGCCATCATGACCTGCTCGACCACCATCAGCTACAAACCCTTCAGTCACCTGGCCCGTCCGCGGGAAGTGATTCGCCAGTTCACCCCGAACTGGTTTGCCGCGACTATGGGCACCGGCGTGCTGGCGCTTGCCCTGGCGCAACTGCCGGTCAATCTGCCCGGCTTGCCTGCCATCGCCGAAGGGCTGTGGATGTTCACCATCGGCCTGTTCGTGCTGTTCAGCGCCCTGTATGCCGCACGCTGGGTGATGTTTTTCCACGAGGCGCGGCGGATTTTCGGGCACTCCACCGTCTCGATGTTTTTCGGCACCATCCCCATGGGCTTGGCCACCATTTTGAATGGTTTGCTGCTGTTTGGCCTGCCACGCTGGGGCAACGCTGTGATCCCTTTGGCCGAAGCCCTGTGGTGGCTGGATGTGGCCATGGCGTTGGCCTGCGGTGTGTTGATTCCGTTCATGATGTTCACCCGCCAGGAACACAGCATCGACCAGATGACGGCGGTATGGCTGCTGCCAGTGGTGGCCGCCGAAGTCGCCGCCGCCAGCGGTGGCCTGCTGGCACCGCATTTGGTGGATGCCCACTCGCAACTGGTGATGCTGGTGACCAGCTACGTACTCTGGGCGTTCTCCCTGCCGGTGGCCTTCAGCATTCTTACCATCCTGATGCTGCGCATGGCGCTGCACAAACTGCCCCACGCCAACATGGCCGCATCCAGCTGGCTGGCGCTGGGGCCCATCGGCACCGGTGCCCTGGGCATGTTGCTGCTCGGCGGCGATGCGCCGGCGATTTTCGCAGCCAATGGCCTGCCGGGGGTCGGTGAAATGGCCAATGGGCTCGGTCTGGTGGCCGGCATTACCCTGTGGGGTTTTGGCTTGTGGTGGATGTTGATCGCGGTGTTGATCACCCTGCGCTACCTGCGCGCCGGTATCCCTTTCAACCTCGGCTGGTGGGGCTTTACCTTCCCGCTGGGGGTATATGCCCTGGCGACGCTGAAACTGGCGAGCGTATTGAGTCTGCAGTTCTTCAGCGTATTGGGCAGCGTGCTGGTGATGGCCTTGGCGTTGATGTGGCTGATCGTGGCCAGGCGCACGGTGCAGGGCGCTTATAAAGGCGAGCTTTTTGTTTCACCTTGCATTGCGGTGTTAGCGAATAAGTAAGCGGGATTAGGTAAAGTCGTGGCCTGATCAATAACAGGCCACGCAGGAACACGGACGATGAGCCACCCCTCACAATTCACCTTGCTGCGCACACGGCGCTTCCTGCCGTTCTTCATCACCCAGCTGCTGGGCGCCTTCAACGACAACATCTTCAAGCAATCGTTGATTCTGGCGATTCTCTACAAGCTCGCCATCGAAGGTGACCGTTCGATCTGGGTCAACCTGTGCGCCTTGCTGTTCATCTTGCCGTTCTTCCTGTTCTCGGCGTTGGCCGGGCAGTTCGGCGAGAAATTCAACAAGGACGCGTTGATCCGCGCGATCAAGCTCGGCGAGATCGCGATCATGGCCGTGGGCGCCACCGGCTTTCTGTTCAATCATCTGGAATTGATGCTGTTGGCGCTGTTCGCCATGGGCACCCACTCGGCGCTGTTCGGCCCGGTGAAATACTCGATCATGCCCCAGGCGCTGCACGACGATGAACTGGTCGGCGGCAATGGCCTGGTGGAAATGGGCACCTTCCTGGCGATCCTCGCCGGCACCATTGGCGCGGGCATCATGATGTCTTCCACCCATTACGCGCCAGTGGTGGCCGTTGCGATCGTCGGCGTGGCGGTGCTGGGGTACCTCGCCAGCCGCAGCATCCCACGGGCGGCGGCTTCCACACCGCAATTGCGCCTGGACTGGAATATCTTCACCCAGTCCTGGGCCACGTTGCGCATGGGCCTGGGGCAGACCCCGGCAGTGTCACGTTCGATCGTCGGCAACTCATGGTTCTGGTTCGTCGGCGCGATCTACCTGACGCAGATCCCGGCCTACGCCAAGGAGTGGTTGTACGGCGACGAAACCGTCGTCACGCTGATCCTCACCGTGTTCTCGGTGGGCATCGCCCTGGGTTCGATGCTCTGCGAAAAGCTCTCCGGGCGTAAGGTGGAAATCGGCCTGGTACCGTTTGGTTCGTTCGGCTTGACGGTGTTTGGCCTGCTGCTGTGGTGGCATTCCGGCGGCTTCCCCCAGAATGTCCAGGCCAACGACTGGCTTGCGGTGCTCAGCTATGGGCAAGCCTGGTGGATGTTGTTCGATATCCTCGGCCTGGGTGTGTTCGGCGGCTTTTACATCGTGCCGCTGTATGCGCTGATCCAGTCGCGCACCGCCGAAAACGAGCGTGCCCGCGTGATCGCGGCCAACAACATCCTCAATGCGCTGTTCATGGTGGTATCGGCGATTGTGTCGATCCTGCTGCTGAGCGTGGCCAAGCTGTCGATTCCCGAGTTGTTCCTGGTGGTGTCGCTGCTCAACATTGCCGTCAACACCTACATCTTCAGGATCGTGCCCGAGTTCACCATGCGTTTCATGATCTGGCTGCTCAGCCATTCCATGTACCGCGTCGAGCACCGCAACCTGGAGCAGATTCCGGATGAAGGCGCAGCCTTGCTGGTGTGCAACCACGTGTCGTTCGTCGATGCGCTGTTGATTGGTGGCGCAGTGCGTCGGCCGATTCGGTTTGTCATGTACTACAAGATCTACCGCTTGCCGGTGCTCAACTTTATCTTCCGCACCGCCGGGGCGATTCCGATTGCCGGGCGTAACGAAGATATCCAGATCTACGAAAAGGCCTTCACGCGTATTGCCCAGTACCTGAAGGAAGGCGAGTTGGTGTGCATCTTCCCGGAAGGCAAGTTGACCGGCGATGGCCAGATGAACGAGTTTCGCGGCGGTGTCACGCGAATTCTGGAAGAGACGCCAGTGCCGGTGATTCCGCTGGCATTGCAGGGGTTGTGGGGGAGTTTTTTCAGCCGCGATCCGAACAAGGGGTTCTTCCATCGGATCTGGTCGCGGGTGGTGCTGGTGGCGGGGGAGCCGGTGTCGCCTGAGGCGGCCACGCCTGCGCAGTTACAGGCTGTAGTTGGTGTGCTGCGGGGGAGTGTCAGGTAGGACTGTGCTGGATGTGCCGGCCTCATCGGGGCAAGCCCCCTCCCACATTTGACCAGGTTGTTCCGAATGTGGGAGGGGGCTTGCCCCCGATGGCGGTAGTGGCCTAAGTGGAGATCTTAAGGCCAATAAGCCCGCAAATGATCAACGCCACACTGGCCAACCGAAACAACGCCATGGATTCGCCAAACAGGATAATCCCGGCGATCACCGTTCCCACGGCACCGACGCCCGTCCATACGGCGTAGGCCGTACCCAGCGGCAGTTCCTTCACGGCCAGCCCCAGCAGGCCAAGGCTGATAGCCATGGCGACAATAGTCAGGGCGGTAGGCAGGGGCTTGCTGAAACCGTCGGTGTACTTCAGGCCGACGGCCCAGCCGACTTCGAACAACCCGGCAAAAAACAGAATGATCCAGGACATGCTGACCTCGCTTCTTCAGGCGGGGTCGTCCCCGGATTCAACGCTCAACGGCGTCGCGGGGTCGTCCCCGCGAGGGGCCTAGAGTGCCGAACATGGACCGCACGATCAAGTTTGCGGGGTATTCTCCAGCGCGCGGCGGTCTTGCTTTTCGCTCATGCGTCGAAAGTAGGTGGAGAGCAACGCCCCGGAAATATTGTGCCAGACGCTGAACAGGGCACTGGGCACCGCCGCCAGTGGCGAGAAATGCGCACTGGCCAACGCGGCGCCGAGCCCGGAGTTCTGCATGCCCACTTCCAGCGCCAATGACTTGCGCTGCGCCAACGGCAACTTGAACAGGCGCCCGGTGAAGTAGCCGAGCAGGTAGCCGAAGCTGTTGTGCAACATCACCACGGCCATGATCAACAGGCCCGACTCGGCAATCTTCGCCTGGCTGGCAGCAACCACTGCGGCGACGATGATCACGATGCTGACCACCGAAACCAGCGGCAATACCTCAACCGCATGCCGTACCCGGCTGCCCAGCAACCGCTGCGCGACCACCCCGAGCACGATGGGCAGCAGCACAACTTGCAGGATCGACCAGAACAACTCCATGAACGACACCGGCAGCCACGCCGAGGCCAGCAGCCAGATCAGCGCCGGCGTGAGCAGCGGGGCGAGGAGGGTGGTAACGGCGGCGATGGCCACCGAGAGGGCCAGGTCGCCACGGGCCAGCCAAGTCATCACGTTGGACGAGGTGCCGCTTGGGCAGCAGCCGACCAGTATCACGCCGACGGCGATTTCCGGCGGCAGGTGAAAGACCTGGCATAGCAACCACGCCACGCCTGGCATGATCACAAAATGCGCGACTACGCCGAGGGCGACGCGCCACGGATGGCGGGCAACCTCAGCGAAATCTTCAAGTTTCAAGGTCAGGCCCATGCCGAACATCACCAGGCCCAGCAACGGTACGATGGCGCTTTTCAGGCCGATGAACCAGCTGGGTTCGAGGAACGCGAGCACGGCAAATACCAGCACCCAGTAGGCGAAGGTATTGCCAACGAAGCGGCTCAGGGCGGCGAGTGCGCGCATGGGGAAGTCCTTGTTATAGATAGGTGTCAATGCGGTCGAATGTGGGAGGGGGCTTGCTCCCGATGGCGAAGTGTCAGCCAGCGCTGATTTGACTGAACCACCGCCATCGGGGGCAAGCCCCCTCCCAGAGTTTGATCTTCACATGGCTTAGATGCCCTGTGGCGTCTCTTCGCCGCCCAGTGCTTCGATCAACGCCGGCAGGAACTCGCCGAAGGTCAGCATCATCAGGGTAAAGCTGGCATCCAACTGACCCAGGGCTTCGTCGCCGCCGTCCTGTTCGGCCTGGTCTTGCAGCAGGTCCTCGAACTTCAGGCGCTTGACAGTCATTTTGTCGTCGAGCATGAAGGACAGTTTGTCCTGCCAGGCCAGGGACAATTGAGTCACGACTTTGCCGGTAGTCAGGTGCAGTTGAATCTCTTCGCTGGTCAGGTCCTGGCGCTTGCAACGTACGATCCCACCGTCTTCGTGGGTATCGCGCAGTTCGCACTCATCGAGAACGAAGAAGTCGTCAGCTGGTTTCTGGGTGGTGACCCAGTCGGTCATGATCGCCGTCGGTGCGGTTTTCACGGTCAGTGGGCGCACGGGCAGGGTGCCGATCACTTCGCGCAGGGTGGAGAGCAGGTCTTCGGCGCGTTTCGGGCTGGCCGAGTTCACCAGGATCAGGCCCTGCTTCGGCGCGATGGCGGCGAAGGTCGACGAGCGACGAATAAAGGCGCGCGGCAGGAAAGCCTGGATGATTTCATCCTTGATCTGGTCGCGTTCCTTTTTATAGACCTTGCGCATTTGCTCGGCCTCGATCTCCTCGACCTTCTCTTTAACCGCATCGCGCACCACGCTGCCCGGCAGGATGCGTTCTTCCTT
This sequence comes from Pseudomonas sp. R5-89-07, assembly GCF_003851685.1. Lineage (NCBI taxonomy): Bacteria > Pseudomonadati > Pseudomonadota > Gammaproteobacteria > Pseudomonadales > Pseudomonadaceae > Pseudomonas > Pseudomonas sp. R5-89-07. The sequence goes on from NZ_CP027727.1 coordinate 2,019,274, forward strand.
GCGCGCGGCGATCAGCAGGAAATCACCGCTGACGTGAACCAGGGGCGCGTCTTCACCTTTCCCGAAAGGCGCGACGAAACCGTAAGTCGTCAACTCCTGGCTTGCGCACGGGCGCGCCAGTTTGGTGGCCATGGCCGCTTCCAACGCCTCGGCATCAACAGGCAGATCTTGGGTCAGGCGATAGATAAGCAGGTTCTTGAACCACATGGGGTGAGTCTCTCCTCTATACAAAGGGGGGCATTATTCTCTTGATCACGCCGCAGGCCAACCCTGCGTAAGCCATTGGAAGGGCTCAAAAAAAAGATTTAAGAAAGTGCTTGCCAGACCTAAGGGCGCTCCGTAGAATGCGCGCCACACCGAAACGAAGGGTGATTAGCTCAGCTGGGAGAGCATCTGCCTTACAAGCAGAGGGTCGGCGGTTCGATCCCGTCATCACCCACCATTCGCTTCAAGTGTTACGCGCAGCGGTAGTTCAGTCGGTTAGAATACCGGCCTGTCACGCCGGGGGTCGCGGGTTCGAGTCCCGTCCGCTGCGCCATATTCGGTCATCTGGAACGCTGAACGCCAGGTCACCACGGAAAGCCCGCTCATCGAGCGGGCTTTTTATTGTCCGAAATATGGCAAAAAATCGCGCGGTAAACTTTTTTTAAATAAAGTGCATTTAAATCAAGACATTACGATTTTTTGGTGTATGATGCGCCCACACCGAAACGAAGGGTGATTAGCTCAGCTGGGAGAGCATCTGCCTTACAAGCAGAGGGTCGGCGGTTCGATCCCGTCATCACCCACCATTCGCTTCACGTGTTACGCGCAGCGGTAGTTCAGTCGGTTAGAATACCGGCCTGTCACGCCGGGGGTCGCGGGTTCGAGTCCCGTCCGCTGCGCCATATTCGGTAATCTGGAACGCTGAACGCCAGGTCACCACAAGAAGCCCGCTCATTGAGCGGGCTTTTTTTCGTCTTCGATTTAACCATTTGGTTTTTTCTTGCGTGATTGACGCGTCGCCAGATGCTCGAAGCAAAAGGACGCGGTGCCGAACACCGCGATGAGGGTGAGTACGATCATGCCGAGGGTTGAGCTTTCCACGCTGGTTTCCTACGCGGTGAAGGGATAGGCCATCACCGTAGTCGCGAGGTGTGAGCGGCTCAATAGACCCGACGCAATCCTTACGGCGCCGGGCCCATTCTTACGCCGTTTTTACGGCGCGTTGCGGCTGTGGCGGTAATCGCTGACGGCTTCGTACACCGCCTTGCGCAGCCGATTGATGCCACCGATGGGGCGATGTGCTTCCACGCCAAACCAGGGGTTGAACGACTGGTTGTCGCACGCCAGGTTCAGCGCAGGCGTGTCGAAGTCCTGCGCCGGAATTCGCACTTTGGCCACGGTCTCATAAGGCGCATCACTTTCCTTCCACTCGATGCTGGTGTCTTCGATGGGCATGAATTTTTGCGGGCTCTGTCGCTGGATCTGCAACACGAAACACGCCGGCACCCGGTCGGTGGACAGTTGTTGGTTGAGCGCGCTGCGCAGGAAGTTCGGCAGGTCCTGATTCTGCTTGGGCAGCAGGTATTCCGGGCAGCTTTGCGGGTCTGGCGTGACACGGAACTTGGCGTTCGCTGCACCGAACTTGTAGGGCGATACGGAAAAGTAGGTGGCCTGCGTCGGGCTGGCGGGGGCGGGCGCCAGTGTCGCCAGTGCAATGAACAGATGACGTACCTGCCAACTGCGCGGGTCGAGCGTGGGGAAGAACGCCAGGACTTTTTTGCCGTCCGCCTGGGCGCCGATGTTTTGCGCGTATTCCGCCACATCGCTGACAAAGAAGTTCGGATGGCTGAACATCACGAAGTCCTGTTCGGTACGGGCCTGCTGGTCGGCCATCAGCTGCTTGCCGGGCACGTCCAGCAGCTTGATGGCCATGCCGCGAGCGTCGCGGATGCTGTCGAATTGCGGATAGGCGTTGCCGTTGGACAAGCGCATCATCGCTTGCCAGGTCTTGCCCGGTTCGGTGAACACGCCCTGGCGCAAGGCCGGGTCCAGGTCGGCCAGCACGCTGACTTCGGCTTTTACACAACCGTGCGCCTTGGCGTGGGCATCGCGCAGGTAGCGCGTGCCTTCGCGGTGCTGGTCGACGATGCGTACCGCCGTCTGGATGATGCCTTGGGTCATGGCGGCTTCACCCGGCGGGATCTGTTCGTCCGGCGACACCGGGCCGCTGTGCTGCCAGGCGAACCACAGGCTGGCAACCAGCCATGCCAATAATCCCAGGCCCACCAGCCACAGCAGTGTTTTGCCGACAAAGGCGCCGAGGCGCAGCCAGAGACGCGCAAGCATGGAGGGTTCCTTGTGTTGTGATCGGATCATCATGGCAGTTGTTGCTCCAGTGGCCCGCCGAGAACCTTGAGGTATTCCAGCAGTGCCCAGCGTTCCTCAGGCAACAAACCGCGGCCGATGACGCCGTTGCCACGCTTGCCGGCACGGAATTCGTGGCCGCTGTTATGGTTGCCGGTCACCTTGGTGTCGAACAGGAAGGCGTTGTTGAATGCAGCGGTTTCAAAGCCCAGGTGACGTGCGTCGTAGTTGAAGGTGCCTTTATAGAAGGTACTGCTGCGTTCATCCTGGGGTGAAAGCAGCTGGTAAATCGTCGGCACCGAACCGTTGTGCAGGAAAGGCGGGGTGGCCCAAACGCCCGCCAGTGGCCGCGCTTTGTAGGCACGCAGTTCCCGTACCCCGATGGGCAGGCCGAATCCGTCCATGGCGGGGCGCTCGGCTGGGGTGACGCCTGCGGCGCGGTAGGCATGTTCCTCGACAAACGCGGTGACATACGCCAGGCCCTGGGCCACCGACATGCGTTTCGGGTCCAGTGGCTGGGTGGGCGCAGGGTGCAATTGTACATTCAGCCCGGCCAGCTCCTTCGGGTCCCATTGCAGGGCGCTGAGGTCGTAGCGCTGGTCGGCAATGTTGTTGGCGGTGCCGGGGTCGGTGCCGATGTAGTCCACTGCAAGCATCTTCAGTTGCCGCACCGGGCGCCCCTGTTCCAGAGTCACGGTGGGCACATGGCAACCGGCGCAGTTTTGCGCGAACAGCGCGCGGCCTCGAGCGGCAAGCGGCTTGTCGACGGCGCCGAACAGGTCTTCCGGCCAGGTGGGTGGCTTAAGGCGCTGCAGGGTCTCTTCGATCAGGTTCAGGTCGCGCACCCTTACGCTGGAAGGGTAACGCGCATCGCCCTGCAGGGGCTGGCCGGCACTGTCGAAGAAGTCCAGGGTCGCGCCCACGCCGAGGGCTTCACCGATATTGCGTGCCATCGGTTGCTGGGCCGAACCGTTCCATTGCACCCAGTCGAAGGTCCAGATGTCCCACAACTGCGGGTAATCCACGGGTGCGTTGGCGATACGATAGTTTTCCGGGGAAATGGCATCGCCAAAGCTGGCATTGGCGATGCGGCCGAAGGCGTCAGTGCGCCCCGGCCCTTCTTCGGTGGGGTAGAGGCCACGGTGGGTATCGTTCCAGGCGACCTTGAGGAATGTGTTCAACGACTGTTTGAAATCCTGGCGCAGTTGGCTGTGCTCGGCGTCGTAGCGGTCACCCAGGACCTGGCGGGCGAAGCGCTCGAACTTCCACGGGTTGTAATAAGTGGCCGCAAGGCTGGCGACCAGGGCTTGGCCGAAACTGCCGCCGCGCAGGGTCGGCACACTTGACGGCAGCACGTGCTGGGCCGAGCCGCCGTCGATGCGCAGGGCTTGGCCTTTGAAGTGCAGCTCGCCGGTATGGCAGGCGGCGCAGGTGATATCCAGGTATTCGATGTTACTGCCCGCATTTTTATGCCGGGCGAAACCCACGGGCAGGTTGCCTGGGTTTTGCGCAGTAGGCACCTGCTTGGGGTCCACCAGGAAACCGAAACGGGCCAGGTACGCTGGGGTGGCAAAACGGCGCTCGGAAAACGGCAGCTCCAGGGCAGTGAACCAGTCGTAGTGCAGGCCTTTTACTTGGGTGCCCTGGGGCGTGTAGTAATAGGTCTGGCGGTCGGCGGCGCTCCATTGGTCCTGGTAGTGCACCTGCTCCACGGGCACGTAATCGGGCAGCTTCGGGTTGACGATATAGTAGAGCACCACGGCCAGCATCAGGCCCAGGGCGATGAGGATCAGGAGGAAAACGCGGGAAAAAATGCGCAAGTTAACTATCCTTGTCGAGTTGTTGCGTTGTTATGCCACTACGCCAAGGGGGCGGCAAGTGGCCATGAGCCTGGTAATGGCCGGCCCCACGATCCTTCGCGGGGGCCCATCATGGATGAAAATGCTTTTAAACACGTGAACTTATCAGAAGTTTCCTGCTCACATGCCGGTAGCCATTGGTCGTGGCCGCCTGATAAGCTCGCGACTTTATTCGAATGCCCTTTTGGCGCATGAACAAGGAAATAGCATGAAACAGCATCGGTTGGCGGCGGCGGTGGCCCTGGTTAGCCTGGTACTTGCGGGTTGTGATTCGCAGACCAGCGTAGAGCTGAAAACCCCGGCGCAGAAAGCTTCCTACGGCATCGGCCTGAACATGGGCAAAAGCCTGGCTCAAGAAGGCATGGATGACCTGGACTCCAAAGCGGTAGCCCAAGGCATCGAAGACGCTGTCGGCAAGAAAGAGCAGAAGCTCAAGGACGACGAGTTGGTTGAAGCCTTCGCCGCACTGCAAAAGCGTGCCGAAGAACGCATGACCAAAATGAGCGAAGAGTCGGCAACGGCCGGCAAGAAATTCCTCGAAGACAACGCCAAGAAAGACGGCGTCGTCACCACCGCTTCCGGTCTGCAGTACAAGATCGTCAAGAAAGCCGATGGCGCCCAGCCCAAGCCGACCGACGTCGTGACTGTTCACTACACCGGCAAGCTCACCAACGGCACCACCTTTGACAGCTCCGTGGACCGTGGCAGCCCGATTGACCTGCCGGTCAGCGGTGTGATTCCAGGTTGGGTCGAAGGCCTGCAACTGATGCACGTAGGCGAGAAGGTCGAGTTGTACATTCCGTCCGACCTGGCTTACGGCGCTCAGAGCCCGAGCCCGGCGATTCCAGCCAACTCCGTGCTGGTATTCGACCTGGAGCTGCTGGCCATCAAGGACCCAGCCAAGGCTGAAGCCGCTGACGCACCTGCTGCATCTGCCACCAAGAAGTAATCGGCACTTGCACACACAACGCCCCGTCTCGACGGGGCGTCGTTGTTTATGGGATTTAAGAAGCGACGCGAAGCCCGCTTAAATCCAAACGAACGTCCACAACCTGTAGCAGTCTGATATAAAACTCGAGCACGGGTAGCCGCACATGCCTGCCAAGTCAATGAAATCTTGGCTTTTATTGATGTGCGCAAAAAACGCCCGATCTGACTGCAAGCCTTGCAGTCCGTGGCTTTCAGCCATGAAAAAAGGCTCTGTTCACAAGGTTATCCACAATTTGTGTGGATAACCTTTCTGTCGTATGGAACTGGAGTGACACATGAAACCACCGTTCAATTTCACCCGTTTCCTGCCTATGGCCGCGCGCCTGCTCGGACGAGGCCGTTTGCCGACCCTGCTGTTTGCGGTCGCTGCCAAAGGCTCGAGCCAGGGCAACCGCCTGGGCCAGCTCAAGGATGATCTCAAGCTGCTCCAGGCCCTGTGCCTGGCCTACTGGCGTGGCGAGTATCGGGCCATCAGCCCCAAGGCGCTGATCTCGGTGGTGGCGGGGCTGATGTACTTCCTCAGCCCGATCGATGCGATCCCGGACTTCATCCCCATGTTCGGTATGCTCGACGACATCGCCGTACTGGCGTGGGTCATGAAAACCCTGAGCGGCGAGCTGAGCGCGTTCCGCGCCTGGCGTGATGCGCAGCGCCCGGAAAAGCTCGCCGTGGTTGAGCGCCTGCCTGCAACACCTGAACTGCTCGCCCAGGAAAATCCGCAAAAAAACTAATGCTGTCGACTATCCCCCTGCGACCTCTGTGGCTGTTAGGATTACACTTCTAAGGAAAGAACTTACTTAGTAAGTGTTTTTATCCTACGGGGCAGTCATGGATATTCAGATCATTTCACGCAATGGCGAACCCGAATATGCGGTGTTGCCATGGGACCAGTACCAGGCGCTACTAAAAGCGGCCGGTCAGCAGCCACCCTCACTTGCTTCTTCCCCTGCCGCACCGATTGCCACCGACCAGGACCTGCGCCCGCTCGCAGACCTGCGCGGCCTGCGTGAAGCCAAGGGGCTGGCTATCGAAGCCCTGGCGCGCACGGTCGGTATCAGCCCCTCGTATCTTGGATTGATTGAACGTGGTGAACGCCAGCCGGATGCCGCCATTCGCCGCAGCCTGGCCTGTGAATTGGGCGTTGCAGGTTGGAGGGATGAATCTTGAGCCTACGTATCAGCCGTCAACATTGGGATGGGTTACTCAACGAACTGAACCAGGCGCGCCGCCAACGCCACCTGCTGACCTACCGTGCGCTGCTCGAACGCCTGCAATTCCCGACGCCGGCGATGCAGACCCTGGCTGCGGCGCTGGAGCACCTGGCGGCGCTGGACGCCAAGGCCGAGCAGCCGCTGCGCAGTTCCCTGGTGATCAGCCAGGGGGCCAGCCGCCTGCCGCGCACCGGGTTCTTTGAATGTGTGGAGCGCCTGGGCCGTTTCAGCGGGCCTTCTGACGGTGTGGCCGCCGCCTCCTGGCACGCTTCGGAGGTGGTACGGGTGTTCGAGTATGAGTACCCGGAATCCGCCGAGGCTTAAGCGGGCAGCAGGTCCAGGCTGTCGATCACATGAATGCTGTAGCCGGCTATATCCTTGGCATGGTGCTTGGCCTGCGACGCCAGTTCCGCCAACTGGCTGGCATCGAGTTGTGCACAGGCCTGTGGATACAAATGCACCACGCCAATCGACAGGGAAAGCAAAGCGAACTCTTGGCGTACGCCCTGGCGGTTGAGCGCGACGAAGCAGCCGGCATCAAGGTGCTCGGCGCGGTAGAAGCGCCGGCATTGGGTGTGAAAATCATCCAGCAGTTGATTGAGCCGTTTGCGCCAGTCCTGCGGGCCCAGCACCAACAGAAAGTCATCACCACCGATGTGCCCGACAAAGTCGCGGCTGGGATCGACCCGGTCATTCAGGCACTGCGCCAGGCACAGCAGCACTTCATCCCCGCGCCCATACCCGTAGATATCGTTGAATGGCTTGAAGCTATCGATATCCACGTAGCAGATCACTGATTCACGCTGTTGTTGCAGCAGACGCGTCAGGCACTGCTGGATCGGCACGTTGCCCGGCAGCAGAGTGAGCGGGTTGGCATAGCGCGCCTGCTGGATTTTCAGTTCGGTGATCAGCTTGAGCACATCGATGACCCGGCCGAGGCCCAGATAGTCGCCGTTCAAGGTGATGATGAAGTCTTCTTCAATGCGTTGCCGTGCGCGGCTGGTCAGCAAGCGGCTGACTTGCTGCAGGGATTGGCTCAACTCGACTGCCAGAAAGTCATCGCTCATCAGGCGGCTGATGGGTTTGCGTGCGAACAGGTCGGTGGCGAACGGTTTGAGCAGCGCGTCCGACAGCGAGTGTCGATGCACGATGCCAACGGGGTGGCCGCGGCTATCGAGCACCGCCAGTGAGTTGAGGTTGGCCTGGCGACGGAATGATTCGAGCACCTGGGCGGTTGCCGTGTCCTGATCCACCGCCGGCTGTTCATTGAGCAGGGCGCTAAGGTCACTGTTTTCTTCACTGAGGGCGATATTGGCGTTATCCGGCTTGGGCAGCATCAAACGTGCTTCCTGCGGCGGCTGTTCCTGGGGGCGGCAAAGCAGGTAGCCCTGGACCAGGTCGACACCCATTTCCGTCAACACCGCCAATTCCTCCGGCAACTCAATCCCTTCGGCGATCACCTGGGCGCGGGATGCCTTGGCGATCTGCAGGATCGAGCCGACGAATTCGCGCTTGAGGGCGTCCTGGTGAATGCCGTCGATAAAGTGTCGGTCGATCTTCACATAATCCGGGCGCAGCTCCGACCACAAGCGCAGGCTGGAGTAACCGGCACCCAGGTCATCCAGGGCAATGGCAAAACCCATGTGGCGATAGTGATGCAACGCGGTCTGCAACAGCTGGAAATCATCGGTGGGCGTCTGCTCGGTGAGTTCGATCACCACCTGGCTGGGTGGAATACCGAAGTCGCGCAGCAGCTGCAACGTGCGCCCTGGTTGGTGCGCCGTCTCCATCAAGGATTCCGGCGAGATATTGAGAAACAGCTTGCCCGGCAGCTTCTGCTCGCTGAAGCGCCGGCATGCGCTCTCACGGCAGGCCATCTCCAGTTCGCTCAGGCGCCCGGCATGGCTGGCGATGGAAAACAGGGCGACGGGGGAGTGCAGCGGGCTGTTGGACGGGCCGCGACTGAGGGCCTCGTAGCCCAGAATGCGTCGTTCAGACAGGCAAATGATGGGTTGGAACAGGCTGTGCAAACTGCCTTGAGCCAGGATAGAGCCCAGTGCATCCAGCTGTTCGGTCATGGTCATGGCGATCTCGATCGAAAAAAAAGGACCGCAGGCTTGAAACCTGCGGTCCTTTATTTCACGACAGAATGATGTCTATATGATGACACTCTTGGGAGCGTTCACATTAAATCGCCATCATTTACTGCTTGGCCACCTGCTTGGTGATTTTCAGGTAGTCCAGCAGGATGCGACCGGTCTCGGCCAGATAGGCGTCGTCTTCCGGCTTGGTTTTATCGGCCTCGGTCGGCAGCGCGTCTTCATCTTCTTTCTTCAGCTCTTTGAGCGGCTCTTCGCCCTTGGCCTTGCGACGCACGTTTTCCAGGACCAGCTGTTGATTTTCAATGTCGGCGTGCTGCTTGCGACGATCCGCTTCGTTGAGGCTGACGGTTTTCTCTTCCATCAACTTCTTGGCCAGGGCCAGCTTGTCGCGGATGAATACGAACTCGGCGTCCTTGGCGGAGCGAGTGTCGTGGTCAGCTTTCAGTTGGGTCAGGAACGGCTTGAACGGGTCCGATGCCGGCTTGATCGCTGGACGGATGGTGTCCCACGGCATGGCTTCGGGCAGGGCACTCTCGCCGATTTCCTTGGTGTCGATGATCGACGGGAAGTCGATGTCCGGCAGCACGCCCTGATGCTGCGTGCTCTGCCCGGAAACCCGGTAGAACTTGGCCAGCGTCAGCTTGAGCTCGCCGTGGTTCAGCGGCTGGATGGTCTGCACGGTGCCTTTGCCGAAGGTCTGGCCACCGATGATCAGCGCACGGTGGTAGTCCTGCATGGCGCCGGCGAAGATCTCCGAGGCGGAGGCCGAGAGACGGTTGACCAGCAACGCCATCGGCCCCTTGTAGAAGGCGCCCGGGTTCTCGTCTTCCAGCACGTCGACACGACCGTCAGCATTGCGCACCAACACGGTCGGACCTTTGTCGATGAACAGGCTGGTCAGCTCGGTGGCTTCCTGCAGGGAACCGCCGCCGTTGTTACGCAGGTCGATGACCACGCCGTCGACTTTTTCTTTCTGCAATTCCGTCAGGATTTTCTTCACGTCGCGGGTGGTGGACTTGTAGTCCGGGTCACCAGCGCGGAAGGCCTTGAAGTCCAGGTAGAAGGCCGGGATTTCAATCACCCCCAGCTTGTAGTCCTTGCCATCCTGCTTGAGGTTGAGGACTTTCTTCTGCACGGCCTGGTCTTCGAGCTTCACCGCTTCACGGGTGATGGACACGATCTTGCTGGTCTGGTCGTTCGGTGCGTTGGTGTGCGGAATCACTTCCAGGCGCACCACGCTGCCTTTCGGCCCGCGGATCAGCTTGACCACTTCGTCCAGGCGCCAGCCGACCACATCGACCATCTCTTTGTCGGCCTGGGCCACGCCGATGATCTTGTCGGCCGGGGCGACCTGCTTGGTCTTGTCCGCCGGACCTGCCGGTACCAGGCGCACGATCTTGACCTGGTCATTGTCGCTTTGCAGGACGGCACCGATGCCTTCCAGCGACAGACTCATGTTGATATCAAAGTTTTCCGCGTTATCCGGCGACAGATAATTGGTGTGCGGATCGTAGGACATCGCAAAAGTATTGATATAAGCCTGGAAGATGTCTTCGGCACGGGTCTGGTCCAGGCGCGCCAGTTGATTCTTGTAGCGCTTGGTCAACAGCTCCTGGATCGCCTTGGGCTCTTTGCCGGCGATCTTCAGGCGCAGCACCTCGTCCTTGACGCGTTTGCGCCACAGGTCGTCGAGCGCGGCGGTGCTGGTCAGCCAAGGGGCGTCCTTGCGATCCACCAGAAGGGTTTCCTTCTCGGTGAAGTCGAGCTTGTCGACGCCTTTGTTCAACTCACCCAGGGCGAAGTCCAGACGCGCTTTGACGCGGTCCAGGTAACGCTTGTAGATGGTGAAGCCGGGCTGCAGGTCGCCGCTCTTGAGGAAGTCGTCGAACTGGGTCTTCCACTTGTCGAACTCAGTGATGTCACTGGCCAGGAAGTAGCTGCGCGACGGATCCAGCAGCTTGAGGTAGCTGTCGTAGATGATCACCGAGCGTGCGTCGTCCAGCGGCGGCTTGCTGTAGTGATGGCGCTTGAGCAACTCGACGACGTTAAGGCTGGCAATCACCTCATCGCGATCAGGCTGAAGGTTGTCCCAGCTGTTGGCTGCGAACGTATTGGTCGACATCGACGCGAAGCCGAGACCAATGAAAAGAGCGAGGGCGGTGCTGGGGAACAGATGCTTCATGCTGATTCGACGCGGGGGCAATTGATAACGCATATTAGGCCGTCTTTGAGGGAGCCGGTTCCATATGGTCCGGTCGCATAATGCAAAAAGCCCGGCGCTACTGCTACGGGCTCAGTCCAGACTCACTATGGAGGCACTGTGAAAGCATTGCAAGGCGTTGAGAGTCATGTCGAGTGGTGTAACAGTTCGGTCCTACCTGCAATGTAGTCCCAGTTCGCATTCGCGGGGTGGAAGCGGGCTCTCATCGCAGAGTTGTAACAGTACCCATGTGGGAGGGGCTTGCCCCCGATAGGGGTATGTCAGTGAAAAATGTTTCATCTGATCCACCGCCATCGGGGGCAAGCCCACACACATGGGATCTCCCACAGGGAGATCTTGGTGGGTTCAGACCCAATGGTGGATCGGCCAGCCGGCCTTTTTTGCGTGTTCGTGCAGTACCGGGTCCGGGTTGACCACCTGCGGATGGTCCACCTTGCGCAATAACGGCAGGTCATTGCGCGAATCCGAATAGAAATAAGCACCCTCCAGGCTTTCGCCTTCCTGCTCCAGCCATGCCAGCAGCCGGGTGATCTTGCCTTCGCGGTAGGTCAGCACGCCGACGGTACGGCCGCTGTACACCCCATGGCTGACTTCCAGGTCGATGCCCAGCACTTCGTCGATGCCGATGCGCGCCGCAATCGGCGTGACCAGGTGCGTGCCCGATGCGGAAATCACCAGGATCCGGTCGCCATTGGCGCGGTGCCGGGCGATGGTCTTGGTCGCGTCGCTGTAGATCAGCGGCTCGATCACGTCCTCGACCCAGGGTTCCACCAAATGCTCGATTTCTTCCGGGGTGCGGCCGATCATCGGCTCCAGGCTGAAATCCATGAAGTCTTCCATGCGCAACTCGCCTCGGCTGTAGGCGGCCATCAGTTCGTCGTTCCTGCGCATGAAGGATTCAGGGTCGACCCAGCCCAGACGGCCCATCTGGGCGCTCCACAACGTGGCGCAGTCGCCGTGGATCAGGGTGTCGTCCAGATCAAAAATTACCAATGCCATCCGTTCATGCTCTCTCAGTCGGTCGTTGCCCGTCAGGCTACTTCACACAGTGCGCTGGGGTCGATGGAAAGTGCCAGGCGTTGGCCGTCAGGATGCAGGTCGTCAGCGGAGCGGTTGAGTACATCCACCACCAACTCCACGCCGCGCGCCTCGATTCGATAGCGAATCACATTGCCCAGCAGGCTGTGGCTGCGCACCAGCGCGTCGAGCTCGCCGCTGCGGCTCAGTTCGATGGCTTCGGGACGGATCGCGATGCGCCCGCTGATCGGACGTTGCAGCAGTTTGCTGGCCTTGTCGGCATCGAGCAGGTTGTAGTTGCCGATAAAACCGGCGGCGAACACATCCACCGGCGCCGTGTAGAGGGTCTCGGCATCGCCGCTCTGAACGATCTTGCCCTGGTTCATCAGGAAGATGCGATCCGACATGGTCAGCGCCTCTTCCTGGTCATGGGTCACGAAAATCGTGGTCAGCCCCAGTTCGCGCTGGATCTGGCGGATCTGCTCGCGCAGGTGCTTGCGGATGCGTGCGTCCAGCGCCGACAGCGGCTCATCCAGCAGCAATAGGCGCGGACGGGTCACCAGGGAGCGGGCGAGGGCTACGCGTTGGCACTGGCCGCCGGACATCTGGTGCGGGTAGCGGCCAGCCAGGTCCTTGAGTTCCACCAGTTGCAGCACATCCTGCACCCGCTTGTGGCTGTCGTCGGCGTTGACCTTTTGCATGCGCAGGCCGAAGGCGACGTTCTGCTCCACGGTCATGTTGGGGAACAGCGCATAGCTCTGGAACACCATGCCGATATGACGCTTCTGCGGGCTCAGGGGGACGATGTCCTGGCCATCCAGCAGGATCTTGCCGCTGTCCACCGAGGTCAGCCCGGCGATGCAGCGCAGCAGGGTCGACTTGCCGCAGCCGGACGGGCCGAGCAGGGTGACAAACTCGCCCTTGGCGATTTCGCAGTTGATATCGCTGAACACCGGAGTGCCGGTGTAGCTCTTTTGCAGATGTTGGACGCTGACGAAGCTCATTGGCTTTTGTCCTTGTTCAAGATGTTGGCGGCCCAGGTCAGCACCAGCACAAAGAAGAAATAGGAGATCACGACCGCGCTGGTGAAGTGTCCGCTGCTGTTGCGCATGTTGTTCAGGTACACCTGCAGGGTTTCGTAGCGTGTGCCGACCAGGATGTTGGCGAACACGAACTCACCGAACAGGAAGGAGAACGACAGCAGCAACGCCACCATCAGGCCTTTGCGCAGGTTGGGCAGCACGACCAGGATCGCGGCCTGCCAGGTGCTGGCGCCGAGCAGTTGCGAGGCGTCCATGAGGTCGCGCAGGTTGATCGCCTGCAGGTTGTTGGTGATCGCTCGGTACATGAACGGCAACGCCACGGTGAAGTAGCAGCCGATCAGGATCCAAGGGGTACCCACCATCGCCAGCGGCCCGGAGCCATACAGCTGCAGCAGGCCCACTGACGACACCACCGGCGGCACCGCGAACGGCAGCAGGATCAGGATGTTCATCAGCGCATCCAGTTTGGGGAAGTGGTAGTGCACCACAAACAGCAGCGGCAGGATCAACACCACCGAGAGCGCCAGCGCGCCCACGCACACCAGCAGCGATTGCGCGAAGGCCATCAGGAAGCGCGGGTCGCTCCATAGCTGCGTGTACCATTTCAGGCTGAAGCCGGCGGGCAGGATGGTGGCTGACCAACTGCTGGAGATGGAGTAGACAAAGGTGCCTACCAGTGGCAGGACCAGGATCAGGAACAGCAGGTATACCACCACTCGATGGTAGAGGGATGCCGGGCCGGCGTCAGCGCGAGACATGGTAGCTCCTCTTGAGCAGCAGTTGATGGACCACCGTGACCACGGTCATCAGCGCCACCAGCACCACGGCCAGGGCGCTGGCCATGTTCGGGTCCAGTGACACATCACCGGAGACCAGCCCCGCGATGCGGATCGGCAGCACGTTGAAGTTGCCGGTGGTGAGTGCGTACACCGTGGCGTAGGCGCCCAGGGCGTTGGCCAGCAGGATGACGAACGTGCCAAGCAGTGCAGGCGTCAACACCGGCAAGCCGATATGCCGCCAGAACTGCCAGCCATTGGCGCCAAGCAGGGCCGCCGACTCCCGCCAGTCTTCGCGCAACGCGTCAAAGGCCGGGTAGAGCAGCAGCACGCCGAGGGGAATCTGAAAGTAGGTATAGAGAATGATCAAGCCGGTCTTGGAGTACAGGTTGAAGTCCTGAATGATCCCCGCCTGCTTGAGCATGATAGTAATGCTGCCGTTGAACCCCAGCAGGATGATGAACGCGAAGGCCAGGGGCACGCCGGCGAAGTTGCTGGTCATGTTGGCGAAGGCGGTGACGAAATTGCGCAGCGGCGAATCGACCCGGCGCAGGGAGTAACTGCCCAGCGTGGCGATGATGATGCCGAACACGCTGGAGTAGAAGCTGATCTCGAGGCTGAACTGGATCGCCTGCAGGTAGAACTTCGAACTGAAGATGCGCGTGAAGTTTTCCAGGCTCCAACCGGCGTCTTCGGTTTGCAGGCTGTTGATCAGCACCCACACCAGCGGCGCGATTTCGAACACGATAAAGAACAGCGCGAAGGGCACCAGGCACAGCAAGGCCAGCCATTTGCCGCGATTCATGGCATTCACTTGAGCAGCCCCCGGCAGACGGGTTTGTCGTGGGGCACGCCGAGCAGCTCGCAGACAGTGCCGCACAGATCGGTCTGTTTCGGTGCGGCATTGGCGTCCAGGCTGAAGGCATTACCCAGGACAAACAGCGGCACTTCGCGCTCCTCCGGCAGCAGGCCGTTGTGGGAGCGGTCGTTGTTCATGCCGTGGTCGGCGGTGACCAGCACCTGGTAACCGGCGTCGAGCCAGCCTTGCAGGTAGTCGGCAAGGATGATGTCGGCCGAGCGTGCGCTGTTGCGGTATTGAGCGCTGTCGAGGCCGTGCTTGTGGCCGGCGTCGTCGATGTTCATGGGGTGCACCAGCAGAAAGTCCGGCGCGCATTTGAGGCGCAGGTTTTCGGCGTCGGCGAACAGATGGGAGTCCGGGTAATGGTCGTTCCAGTAGAAATGCCCATGCTGGATTGCCAGCGTCTTGTCGTCGGTATGACGGTCACGGGCAGCGATAAAAGGGGAGCGGTTATACAACTCGCTGACCCAATGGTAAGCCGCTGCCGCGGTGGTCAAGCCGGCCTCGGTGGCGTACTGAAAAATGCTGCGCTGGGTGGACAGGCGCGAGACGTTGTTATGGACGATGCCACTCTGGATCGGCGCAATGCCGGTCAGGATGCATTCATACAGCGGACGGGACAGGGCGGGCAGTTCACATTCCAGTGTGTAGAGGGCTGCGCGTCCTGCGCCGACATAGGCCTGCAAGTGCCCCATGGCGTGCCGGGCCACCTCGAAGTTCAGGCCGTCGAGCACGACAAGGATGACAGGGTGCTTCATGGGCGAGAGCGCTCCGCAGCAATAGACTTGACTCAATTCCCCAGGAGGAACGAGGTCCAAAGTGTGGGAGGGGGCTTGCCCCCGATTGCGGTGTGTCAGTGTCAGATCTGTAACTGAACCACCGCTATCGGGGGCAAGCACCCTCCCACATTGGATCTCGAGTGGATTTCCAATGTGGGCAAAAGGCTTACTTCATCTCTACGATGACCTGCTCGTTCCACAGCTGCGGCAGCTTCTTGGACGTCGCTTCCCACGCATCGGCGTCCTTGATCGGCTGCGGGTTGGCCTTGGTGTATTGCTCGCTCGGGATCAGGTTCTTGGCGATGTCAGCCGGCAGTTTCAAGTCGGTTTCGGCGCGGATCGGGCGTGCATTGCCTTTGGCCAGGTTGATCTGGCCCGCGTCGCTGAAGATGTATTCGCGGGTCAGCTTGGCGGCGTTCGGGTGTTTGGCGTACTTGTTGATGATGGTGGTGTAGCCGGATTTCACCGAGCCATCGGAGGGGATCAGCACCACATAGTCATCCGGGTTGGCCATCTTGGCTTTGTAGCTCAGGCCGTTGAAGTCCCAGACGATACCCACTTCGACTTCGCCCTTTTCCATGGTGGCGATGGTCGGGTTGGACAGTGAGAGACGACCTTGCTGGGCGATCTTGGTGAAGAATTGCAGGCCCGGCGCGATATTCTTCTCGTCGCCTTTATTGGCGATGGCGGCTGCCAGCACGGCGTTGGAAGCCTGGGCCGCGGTGCTCACGTCACCCACCGAGACCTTGTACTTGCCGGTTTGCAGGTCGGCCCAGGTGGTGGGCACTTCGGAGCCGTGCAGCAGCTTCTTGTTCACGATAAACGCGATGGTGCCGGTGTAGGCCAGGGCCCAGTGGCCGTCTTTGTCTTTCGCCCAATCCGGCACCTGGGCCCAGGTGGACGGTTTGTAAGGCTGGGTCACTTCCTGCTTCACCGCAATGGGGCCGAAAGCCGCGCCCACGTCGCCGATATCGGCGCTGGCATTGTCTTTTTCGGCTTTGAACTTGGCGATTTCCTGGGCCGAACTCATGTCGGTATCGATGTGCTTGAGGCCATAGGTCTTGGCCAGGTCTTCCCAGGTGCCTTTCCAGTTGGCCCAGTCATCGGGCATGCCGACGCTGTTCACGGCGCCCTCGGACTTGGCGGCGGCTTCCAGGGTTTTTAGATCGGTATCAGCGGCCATGGCTGCGGTGCACATGGCAATGGTCGAGCCTAACAGTGATGCCAGGAAAAGCTGTTTCATCCGAAGCTCCTATGGGCGTTTTCAACGCGGCTTTTTTATGCGGGCGGTGTGGTTGGTCTAGGTCAGAGCAATACCTGAGCCAATCTAGACGCGATGGATGACAGTTTCATGTCGATGTCGTTTTTGAAGCGCAGATGTCGTTCGGCGCAGACTGAGCGTAGACCATGCCCAAGTGCCCGTAGCACCGGGACTTGGCCGACGTATTGCAGGGTGTGCTGCACGAGGGCGGCGCGGCTGTCATCTGTCGGTCATCTGTACTGCCTAGGCTGGCGCAGTAGTGAGGTGGGGCGTTTATGCAGCTTTATGTGCACTTGAATGGTGCTGGTCTAGTCCAGATAGGTAACGTTGATGCGTGATGAGGCAATCAAAGCGGTAACCTCCATCGGGCTGGCGCTGCAGGAGCAGATCGACCATGGCTTGTTGCCGCCGGCCAGCAAGCTGCCTGCCGAGCGCAAACTCAGCGAGTTGTTTGGTACCACTCGGATTACCGTGCGGGAAGCCTTGTTACAGCTCGAGTCCCAGGGACAGATCTATCGCGAGGAGCGCCGAGGCTGGTTCGTCTCGCCGCCTCGGTTGGCCTACAACCTGATGCAGCGCAGCCACTTTCACGCGATGGTCAGTGATCAGGGGCGGGTTGCATCGACCCAGGTGATTTCCGCGCGCCTGCAGCCGGCGTCGGCGGCGGTGTGTGCCTGGTTACAGCTGCCGGCGCTGTCCAGCGTGATCCAGATTTGCCGTGGGCGGCGGATCGATGGGCGGCTGGTGCTGTACGTCGAGCACTACCTGAACCCCCAGTATTTTCCAGAGATTCTGGCGTGCGACCTGAATCAGTCGATGACCGAACTGTATGCGCGCAAGTACGACTTGCACTATGGGCGGGTGCGTTTCGAGATCGTACCGACCTCACTGCCGGTGGAAGCCGCCGCTGCGTTGCGCGTATCAGCGGGCAGCCCGGGCTTGCGGATCGCCCGGGTCAATTATGACCAGCACCAGCGCTTGATCGACTGCGACCTGGAGTTCTGGCGGCATGATGCGATTCATGTGGGCGTGGACGTGGTTTGAGGCTAGGCGAGAGACTTAAGGCGTGAGTGCCTTGATCACTTGATCCACATTGGTTTCCAGCTCCGTCACCGGATCGGCACCGTCGACATTCAACACCACCAGCTGTGAACCCCCCGCGGTGACTGCAGCCTTCACTGCGTCACTCGGCTGACGATGGTGCAGGACCACGGCGACATCGTTGTCCTTCAGGTCGGCGCTGAGTTTTTGCAGCGCCTCGGGCGTCCAGTCGGCGTCTGGCCGCGCATCGTTGCCCAGCACCTCCAGGTTCAAACCGCTGACCAGATAGGCGAAGTGATCACTCAGGCTCACAACCGTCAGGTTCTCGGCCTTGGCCAGGCGTGCTTCGCTGTCGGCGGCAAGTTTGAGCAGGCGCTGTTTGAGCGCGGCCAGGTTGGCGTCGATCTGCGGTTTGGCGCCCGGTGCCAGTCGGCTCAGATCGGCTGCCAGCACATCGGCCATGCGCCCCATATTGTTGCTCGACTGCCACGGTTGGCTGTTCAAGCCATCACTCACGCCCGGCTGCACTGCGATACCCGGCAAGCCGCCGTCCACCGGGCGCGCGGCGTCGACTTCGACAATGCGGATATTGCTGCGCCGCGCCACGGGGTAGAGCGGGTCATCCGCCCACAGCGAGCGCAAGCCGATCGCGGCGTCCGCATCCCGGGCCAGTTGGCTCAGCGCCGGCGCGCCGCGCCCAGTGAAATAGGACACTTGCCGCGAACCGGGCAGGTTGGCCGGCGCCGCGCGTTCGAGCTGCACATCGCAGCCCTTGAGCAACACTTCGGCGAGGCCGTAGGTGATCGGCAACGAGGCCAGCACCTTGACCGGTTTTACCGCGTGGGCCTTGCTCAGCGCCGCATGGCCAAGGCCATGGTTGGCGACGAAGTCCCTGGTTTGAAAGCCATCCACGGCGGCGAGGGCCGACGTGCTGATCAAGCAGGCAATGGTTAGGGCCAGTGGGCGAAAGTCAGCGCACATTATCCAAGATTCCCTTTGAGGCTGGGCACCGTACCGCGGGCGATTGCCGCGAGGGCGAAGGCAATGCCGGCGACCAGAATAATCGCGGCGCCGGACGGAACAGGCAGGTCGAAGATGATCGGCAGCAGGATGCCGCATAGGGTGCTAATGGTCGCAATCGCCACCGAAACCCAGAAGAACCCTTTGAGCGACTGGCTCAGCAGCCGCGCCGCCGCCGCCGGAATCACCAGCAGCGCACCGACCAGGATGGCGCCGATCACCTTGACCGCCGCGACGGTGATCAGCGTCACCAGAATCACGAACAGATAGTCCAGGGTCTTCACCGCCACCCCGCGCACCGCCGCCAACTGCGGGTTGAAGCTGGCGAGCATGATGCGGTTGTACAGCGGCAGCGCCAGGGCCATCACCAGTGAGCCGACCACCGCCAGCACCAGCAAGTCGTTGCCGTTGACCGTCAACACCGAACCAAACAGGACGTTTTCCAGGATGTGCACATTGATCTTGCCGGCCAGGATCAGCAGCAGGCTCGCACCCAGTGCCAGGGACACCGACAGGAACACACCGATCAGCGTATCCGGCGCCAGGCCGGTACGGTTGCGCAGGTAATTGAGCAGGATGCCGAACAGCAGGCAGTAGCCGAACAGGCTGCCGTAGGGGCCGGTATAGGGTTCGCCCAGTAGAATGCCCACGGCGACGCCGGTCAGCGCGGCATGGCCGACCGCTTCGGAGAAAAACGCGAAGCGCTTGACCACCACCAGCGTGCCCAGCCCGCCCAGCACCGGGCCAATCAACAAGCCGGCGAGCAGGGCATTAACCACAAAGCCGTAGGCCAGTGCCTCGGGCAGATAACCGGACGAGGCCCAGCCCTGGACCAACAGGCGAAACGCTTCATAATTCATTGCGCCAGGCTCCGAGGGTGAGTGGAGAAGAGGGTCAGCAGGCGGTCGGGGGTGAGTGCCTGTTTCGGCGTGGCGTCGAACAGTACGCGGCGGTTCAGGCCGGTCACGTGGTCGGCCAGGCGAGCGACGGCTTCCAGGTCGTGCTCGATCCACAGCACGGTAATTCCGGCCAGGCGCCAGTCATTGAGCAGCCGCTCGAACACCTGGATGCCGGCCTCATCAAGGGCCGACATCGGCTCATCCAGCACCAGCAATTGCGGCGCGGGAATCAGGCCCTGGGCCAGCAACACGCGCTGGCGCTCACCGCCCGACAGCGCCCCCATACGACGTTTGCGCTTGTCCTGCATGCCGACCCGCTCCAGCGCCTCGCCAATCACGCCGGCGTAGTGCCGGGACAGGCCGAGAAATGCCGGCCGTCGCTGGCACATGGCGGCCATGAAATCATCCACGGTCATCGGCAAACCCCGATCGAACTCCAGGGCCTGGGGTACATAGCCAATGGTGCCGGGCGTGGTCGGCCACTCCAGGCTCAACCGGCCCTGGTGCGGTGTTTGCCCGAGCAGGGTCTTGATCAGCGAGCTTTTGCCACCGCCATTCGGGCCGACCAGCGCATGAATACTGCCGGGGCGTACCTGGAAGCTCACCCCATCGAGAATTACGGTGCGGCCCAGGGTCAGCGAGACCTGGGTAAAGTCGAGGGTCGGGCCACAGGCCACGGTCAGTTGCTGCGCCGCCGTCATGTTCCCGACTCCTGGATCGCGCGCACCACGGTATTGAGGTTGCCGGTCATCTCCACCTCATACTTTTGCGCGCTGTATTCGCCGTAGGAAATATGCGACAGCGGGTACAGCTTGACCCCGGATTCACGTTGGATCGTATCGACATAGGTGGACGGGAAATCCATTTCCGAGAAGATCACTTTCACGTCCAGGGCGCGCAGCTCATCGATGGTTTTCTTCAGCTGGCTGGGGCTGGGTTCGATGCCGTGGGCCGGTTCGACCACGGCGGTGACTTCCAGGCCGAACTCGCGCAGCAGGTAGTCGTAAGCCGCGTGCACCGTGGCCACGCGCAGGTCCGGGTTGGGCGCGCTGGTCAGCTTGGCCAGAGCATCGGCGCGCATCTGGCGCAGGCGCTTGCCGTAAGCGCGGGCGTTCTGGGTGTAGGCGCGGGCGTTGTCCGGGTCGAGCTTGCCCAGCTCGCGGGCGATGTTGTTGACCTGGGCAATCGACGCACTGATCGACAGGAACGTGTGCGGGTTGACCACCTTGCCCGCACCGCGCGCGGCATTGCCGGTGGCGGCCAGCAGGGGCACGTTCTGGTTGGCTTCGATCACCGGGATGTCCGGGCGCTCGCTGGTGGCGATCATGCGGTCGGCGAAGTCGTCATGGCCGACGCCGTTGAGCACGATCACGTCCAGGGTGCTGATGCGCTTGATATCTTCGGCGCGCGGCTCGTAGGCATGGGGGTTGAACCCGGCCGGAATCAGCGGCACCACGTCGGCCTTGTCGCCGACGATGTTGGCCACATAGCTGTAGTAAGGGTGCAAGGTGATGCCGATGCGCAGGCGTTTACCCGCCTCGGCGTTCGCCAGGGGAGCGAGCATCAGGCTGAACAGGCCAATCAGCAACAGGCGCAACAGGGGAGATGAAATGGACATGGGCAATCGGTCTTCTCGTTCAGTGGCGGTGCTGGCGCGTGACGCCAGCATCGAATTGCGCGACCACTTGCTGCCAGCCGGCGGCGATCAGCGCCTGGTCAGAAAGGTCCGCGGGGGCGGCCAGGTCTTTGCCACGGTTGAGCCAGATATCCGGCTCGGTGCCGTGCACGCGCATCAACAGCGAGCCGCTGGTGCTTGTTGCCTGGCTCAGCCCCAGGTAGGTCGCGGGGGCGAGCAGCTGCCAGCGATGATCGCCACGGCTGACGGAGCTGGCGTCCTGGGCGAACGGCGCAAAGCCTTCTTCTGCCAGCTGGTCCGGCGTCGGCAGGGCGCGCTGCTCCTGCTGCAGTAGATGAATTTCATCCAGGGTCACCCGCAGGTCGGCGTAGAGGCCTTGTTCGGCGGCGCTCAGGTCGCGTCGCGCATCCAACTGGTGGCTGGGCAGCGCCGCCACTTCCTGGGTTTCACCGTGCAAGGCAACCACCGTTCCCGCCACCGCAAGGATGATCAGGCACAGCAACAACACATAGAGGGTTTCATGACCCGCGCCGGCCGGGCGCACGACGTTTACGGTACTCATTGCGCCTGGATATCCGCTTGGTCGATTTCCACCACGTGACCGGGGCCGGCATCGAACAGTACATAGAATTCGGACGCCGGTTTCTTGAAGGTCAGGGTCGAATCGGCACCAAGCTTGCCCGGCACCAGGATGGTTTCGTCGTAGCCGATCACATCCAGGGTCACCCCCGGCGCGCCGCTGCCGTCGGAGAAGCCGCCTTTGCACTGGATCTGCTCGCCGGCGATTTCCTTGCATTCGCACATCGGGTTGTGGGCGAGGGCGACGTGACTGAAACCGACACCGAGCAATAGCACGCAACCGGCGCGCGTCAGGCGTTTGAACATCATGGTTTGACTCCTTGCTTGTTCAGCCAGGCAATGGTGGCAGGCGAGGCCTGGCTCAGCGGAATGGAACCCTGGTGCATGCTGCCGTCCCAGCCTTCCATGGTGACCCACAGTTCGGCGTCGGGCGGCGTGCGCTCCGGCACCGGCAGCACGGCGCCCATGCGGTAGGGCGTGCCAAAGAAAATCACCCCGGCGGCCCGCAGGCTGCGGGGTTTGCCGATGCGCAGGTAAGTGGCCTTGACCTGTTCGGCGCAGGCGGCGCACAGGGCGGCGTTAAAGGCTTTCATCGGGCCGGCCGGGTCCGGGCTTGGGCCTTCGTTGCGAAACTCCGCGAGGGTCAGGCTCCAGGGGCCGACCTGGACGTCCCCGGCGACCCGCTCGCCGATCCCGGCATCGCCGCGAAACAGTGCGGCATCGGCAAAATATTTGGGCATGAATCCCAGCGGCACCAGCACCAGCAGAATGTTGAGATGGAAACGCCACTTCAGCCACCAGGCCCGCAGGGGTGAAGAGGGTTGGGTCGCGACCTTGCTCATCAGTGCGTCTCCGAGGTTTCAGCCTGCAGGGCCGGGAGGGGTACCGGCGTGCGCTGGGTCTTGGCCTCGCGCTTGAGGGCGTTGAGCGTGGCCAGGGCGGTGCGCTTGGTCCAGATCAGCAAGCCGCTCAACACCATCATGCTCAGCACCAGGCCGAAGAAGGCCCAGATCAGCTTGATCCACAGGCCGCCAAAGTCACCGGTGTGCAGTGGGCGCATGGACTCGGTGACGAACTCCAGGGGGGTGCGATCGGACAGCAGGTGCGAAACAGCGATTTCACCGCTGTAGGGGTTCAGTTGTGCGGTCTGGAACATCAGCGGGTACCAGCCGCGCCCGCCGATCTGCAGGTGGCTGTAGGCATTGAGCGGCAGGAACGCAAACGTGGCCTCCAGCCCCGGAATGCGCTGGGTGGCGATCTTGATTGCTTCGTCCAGGCTGATCATTGGGGCCGGCACGCCGGGTGCGGACAGCGGCACCTTCTCCCGGGCAATCACCGGCACGATGGGCTCGCTGGAGATGGAGATCTGATTGTCGGCCAGCGTCGCCTCGATCAGGAACCAGGTGCCGGTGATGGAAATGACGGCGATGAACCAGATCGACCAGATACCGCTCAGGCGGTGGAAGTCACCCCAGAAGATGCGTGCGCCGTGGCGGATGCGCAGGGTGGGGCGCAGGAAACCTTTCCAGAAACGCTTGTACACCACCAGCCCGGTAATCAACGAAGCCAGCAGGGGCAGGCCGAGCAGTGACACCAGGTACCAGCCCCAGCTGTAACCGTTGGTGAATGGCACCAGCCACCAGCCGTGCAGGGCGCGGGTAAATTGCTGGAAGTCGAACGACGGGCTGATGCCCTGGAGGGCGCCCGTGTAGGGGTTGGCATAGGCCTCGACCGAACGCCCGTCCGGATAGCTGAGGCCGACCGTCAATGCGAAGTGTGATTCGTCTGGGCGGATGATCGAGCGCACGATGACCTGGGGCTCGTCACGCTGGATGGCGGCGATTACCTGGTCGAAGCTCAGCGGCTGGGCATCATCCGACGGCTTGCTCGCGCGGATATCCGGGTTGGCGAGCCAGACGATTTCCTGGCTGACCACCGCCAGGGTGCCAGTGACGCAGACGATCAGTACAAAGAACCAGATGGGCAGTGCCAGCCAGCTGTGTACGAGAAACCAGAGTTTTGAGCGTGACTTCTTCGACATGTGGATGAGGGTCTTGATCGGAGGGGCGATGAAAGCCCGGAAAAGGCCAGTCGTAGCTTTTGCTGACGCGACGGGCTGTATCTAAGTTAAGACGAATGAGAATGAGAAATTCCTAAGGGGAAAATGAAAGAAAATGTTTCAGTTGCCCAGGCGCGGGGGATGGTCGTCCAGGGGGGCTTCGGGGTTTGTGTCCCAGGTGAAGCGTACGCCGCAAGCCAAGTTGCACTTGGCGGGCTACGTAGTTGTATAAGTATTTATAGCGCAAGGGCGAAAATCGGATAATGAGATTGGCCGTGTTATTTACTTTTTAAATGAACGAATGCGAACAGAAAAACACCTGTGATTACGGATGTTTAAGCGCTGCAGTGATTTAGTTCTGGAAAAAATCAGGACTCGTGTATTGACGGCGTAGAGATCATTCGCTTAAGTAGATGCCGGCCTGAAAGTCAAAAAATTCTAAACAGGGAAGTTTATTGCATGATGGTTTCAGTGGTTTATCCGCATCCCCCATTAATAAGTATTTATGCCTCTCCAGCGAGGCTGAATGAATCAGCCATTTCAAGTCGATTTTCATAGTCGCGAATATCGCTGTTCCCGCCAGGGAAGTGCACGCATTCATATGCCTGAACAGAGAGTACCTACTCATGTCGATGTTTGATCAAGCAATTCACCGCTCGGTACAGTGGCAAGACTGGCGCTGGCAGCAGAAGAATGCCCTGCGTGATGAACCGACACTTCGCGATGCCTGCGGTGGTTGGGGTGAGGAAACAACCGCGCATATTGAGCACAACCTGCAAGGGCGCAAGATGCAGATCACGCCTTACTACATCGATCTGATCAAGCGTTCGCTGACCTCTGGCGCAATCACGGACCACCCGCTGTGGCGCCAAGTGGTGCCGTATTGGAGCGAGCAGGTGGAGGGTGACTACGATGGCACTTCCGAGAATTGGGAGTTGGGCCATGAAATGAAAACACCCATCTGCCAGCACAAGTACGACAACCGCGTCATCCTGCGCACCACCAATACCTGCAATGCCTACTGCCAATTTTGCTTCGAAGCGCTGCGTACCTTGCAGGTGGGGACTGAAAAGGCCAACGCCAGCCGGGATTCCTTCATGGAATCGGTGGAGTACATCCGCGGCAACCCGGCCATCGAAGAGGTGATTCTCAGCGGCGGTGATCCGTTGATGCTGGCCGACCGCAAGCTCGAAGAGAACCTGGCGGCGCTGCGCGGCATCAGTGACGACCTGCTGATCCGTATTCACTCGCGCGCCCTGAGCTTCAACCCGTTTCGCGTCACCGACGAGCTGATCGCGATGCTGGAAAAGTACAAGGTCAATGCGTTCGGCGTGCACGTGTGCCATCCGCTCGAACTGAGCCCCGACTTTGCGGCGGCGGTCAAACGTATCCAGGGCGTGGTGCCGATTGTGTTTTCCAATATGCCGTTGTTACGCGGCGTCAACGACGATGAAGCGACGCTGCACAAACTGTTCATTGATCTTTATCGTCTGGGTGTAAAGCCTTATTACTTGTATCACTTCATGCCGTTTTCACCCGGCGCGTCGGAATATAAGGCTTCGATCAGCCAGGCCATTGCGATCATGGACCGTCTTAAACGGCGGGTATCCAATATTGCCCTGCCTGAATATGTGCTACCGCATGCGCAAGGCAAGTTTACCGTGCCACTGTTGGACTTTGAAACGCCCGAGAATTTGCCGCACTTCGAAGTGCGTGATGGGCAGCGCCATTACCGTTTCCGTAACTGGGAAGGGCAGTGGTGCAGTTGGCAGGATGCCTGAATACCTTATGGACTGAGGCGGTATCGATTATGAAGCAAGACGCCATTCTTTTTATTGATGTCGATGACAGTAGCTCCGTTCGTTATAACTACCGAGAGCCGCATTTTGCGGTGGCTCGCACCCGTGGCCTGCTGTGTTTGACGGCCGCCGTAGCAGGGCGCAGGCATCTGCAACGGCTCAAGGACGACAGTGATGGCGTGTTCCTGCTCGATGCACTCAGCGAGCAAGCCATCCTCGATCTAGTCGGCCAGCTCGATGAGCGCTATCAGATTTGCGGGATTTTCTGCCAGGCCGGTCATCCGTCTGCTCAAGGCGAAGTCGGCTGCATCGTCGCGCGGGCTTGCCAGCGCCTGGGCCTGGTGTACAGCAATCCCGAGGCAGTTGCCGCATGCAACAACAAGTTGCTGATGCGCAGGGTGCTGAAACAGCACGGCATTCGCTCCGTGCCGTTTGCACTGTGCAATAACGAACAGCAACTGCAGCAGGAAGCTGAGCGGTTGGGCTACCCGCTGATCGCCAAACCACCGTTTGGCGGTGCTTCGGCGTTTATCAAGAAGTGCTCCAACTGGGCGCAACTGCAGGGCCACTATGCGCTGTTCGTGGCGAACCACGCCGCGGCGGCGTATGCGGACTTCTATGGCTGCGCCCACACATTGCCCGAACACGACGGCCAACGGCATGACTACATTCCGGGGCGCAGTATCTTGTTGGAGGGCTACATCCCCGGTATCGAAGGCAGTGTGGAATGTGTGGTGGCCGGTGAGCGCGTCTATCCGTTGCTGATCAATGAAAAGCTGCTGTTGACCGAGCGCAGTGGCACGGTCCTGGAAAACCTGCTGATTTCCCCTCCTACCTCGTTTACCGACAGCCAGTGCGAGCAGATCCGCGAGTACGCCGTGGCGTGCCTGCACACGGTCGGCCTGACCAACGCGGTGGTGCATTTCGAGTTCCGCATGACCGAGGAGGGGCCGGTGGTGATCGAGATCAACCCGCGCGTGGGCGGGCTCTATGTGAACGCGGCGTTTCGGGATCTGGCCGGTATCGATCCCTATCAACTGTATCTTTCGTTATTGATGGGCGAGCCGGGTGTCACTGCGCAATTGGAAGCGGGCGCGCGCAAGGTTGCGCAGGCCGGGCAACATTACGCGATGCTGGCGATTTACCCGCAGCACAGCGGCCGGTTCCAGGGCATTGAAGGCGTGGAGTTCCTCGACCGTAACGCCGCGGTGCTGGAGTATGCCCAGCAGGCGCCGGGGCACCTGATTGATGCGGATATCGAGGAACACTATCTACTCAAGTGCTGGGCCGAAGTGGAAGATGCTGCCCATGCGCGGGCATTGCATGATGCGGTCATTAAGCATTTGCGCGTTGTCATCGACAACCCAGTGACAGGATAGCGATATGGACATCCCACAGATTTCGGCGCATCTGCGCGAGCATCATTACTGCCATCGCCGTGACTTCGCCGACGTGGTCAAGGTCGAGGCCGCAGAGGAGCAAAGCTTCCGCGCTTACTGGGCCAACCTGGTTCGGGACGAGGCGTTCAAGGCGTACACCCATCGCGAGCGACGTATCCTGCGCTATCGTTTGTCCGCTTCACGGCAACTGCAGATCGACAGGAACACCGCGTTCGAGTCGCCGGTCATTTACGCCGTCAACTATCGCCAGGGGGTGAATCACTTGAGCTATAGCGAGGAAGGCTTTATCGCGCATCCGCTGATGCGCAAGCTGCTGGCCGCTGACCTGGCGGTGATCGACCCGCACTTGGGCGAACACAGCTACACCATCGATATCCACCAGTTCCGCGTGCGTGCGGATGCGCACGCGTGCAGCCCCACCACGTCGGGGATTCATCAGGATGGCCTGGATTGGGTGTTCATGCATTTTATCGGCGAGCACAACACCGTGCCGGTGGTTTCGCAAGTATTCACCCATGAAACGGAGCAGAGTCAGGTGCTGAATGTGCCCATGGAACGGTTCCTGGAAACGATCATGCTCAACGACCGGGAGCTCTACCATCGCGCCGGGGATGTACGGCCCAAGGTCGGTTCGACACCGGCCTGGCGCGATATGCTGTTGGTCAGCTTGCGCAGGGTGCCCTCGAATGACGAGGCACAGACTGCATGAGCCACGACCAACCGTTGCGCCTGTCGACCCGCAACGCCCGGCTGATCATTTTTGCACGGGGCGTTTCCGACTTTGGCGCCTTTCTCAACCTGGTGGCATTGTCCACCTATGTCTACTGGCTCAGCCAAAGTGTGGTGTTCGTCAGTATCTTCCTGGCGTGCCGCGTAACCGGCGGCATTGTCGCCAGCCTGTTCGGCATCCCGTTTTTCCGGCGTTTCGCCGGGCGCGGCACCTTGGCGGGACTGGACTTGGCGCGCGCGCTGCTGCTCACGCCGCTCCTGTTGCTGATCCCTACGCAGCAACTCAGCCTGTTGCCATTTATCGCCTTTGGTATCGGCTTGTGCAATTCGCTGTTTGCCATCGGCCTCAACAGTCAATTGCCCACCTGGGTTGCCCTGGAACAGCGGGTGAACACCAATGCCTGGATCACCTCGGCGGCCGCCACCGGCGCCGTGTTCGGCAGTTTGCTGTCGGGCTTGCTGATTGCCACCGGGGGCTTTGAGGCGGTGTTCGCGGTGAACATCGGCACCTATGTGATAGCCGCGTGCCTGGTGCTGCCATTGCGTGCGTTGTACAGCGTAGCCGTGGCCGCGCATCGCGGACTGTCGGCCGAATGGCATGAGTTGACCAAGGGGGTGCGAGGCGCGCCGGTGTTGGCCGCCATGTTGCTGATCAGCATGCTCGACACCCTCGGCAGCGCGGCGCATAACGTCGGTTGGCCGG
The DNA here is from genome assembly GCF_003851685.1 of Pseudomonas sp. R5-89-07. Classification (NCBI taxonomy): domain Bacteria; kingdom Pseudomonadati; phylum Pseudomonadota; class Gammaproteobacteria; order Pseudomonadales; family Pseudomonadaceae; genus Pseudomonas; species Pseudomonas sp. R5-89-07. The sequence goes on from NZ_CP027727.1 coordinate 2,047,606, forward strand.
TGCTGTCGCAGTACATTTCGCCAGATACAGCCAAAACGGTGATGGGTTATCTGCTGGCGGTCTGGGCCTGCGGCAAATTTATCGGGGCACGCCTGGCCAGTGCGCTGTTGAAAGGCCGGGGCACTTGCAGCATGGAGCGCCTGTTCATGTTCGGCGTCGCGCTGATGTCCAGTGGCTTTATCCTGACCTTCCAGCAAACCGAGTTGTGGCTGGCGCTGCTGTTGGTGGTGTGGGCGGGGCTGGGGGACGGGCTGTCCGAGGTGGCGCTGGTCTCCCGGGCGCAAAGTGAACCGGATAGCTTGCGCCTGCCGCTGTTCAGCTTGTTGACCCTGATCCAGATGGCGGGCTTCGGCGTGGGCATGCTGGTGGTCGGGCCGTTCTATCTAACCTGGACGCCGGCCCAAGTAATCGTGCTGTTCCATGGGCTACCGCTGACGGCCTTGGTGGTGATGACGCTGTGGCTTGCGTGCACGGCTTACCGAGTTCGGCAAAATGTGTCAGGCACACCGCCCTCACATTGATCGCCACCTGGGGGAGGGAGCAGCTCCCTCCCGCATTAAGTTGTACCACCCACGGCTGCTCAGCCTTGTGCGAACATCTCCATCGCACGCTGACGGATCTGTTCCTCGGTCAGGTCCTCCTTGTGCGTGGCCAGGAACCAGAGGTGGCCGAAGGGGTCCTTTACGCTCGCGGAGCGGTCGCCATAGAACTGGTCACTCGGCTCGGACAGCACCGTTGCGCCCGCCGCCACGGCCTGTTTGAACTGCGCGTCGACGTCGTCCACATACAGGTGCAATCCGACGCTGGCGTGTTCACTCGGACTACGCAGGGCCATCTGCTCACAGGGAGAGCCCAGCATGATCGCCGCGTCACCGATGCGCAGTTCGGCATGGCCGACGCGGCCGTCAGGCATGTCCAGGCGCATGACCTGGGTAGCGCCAAAGGCGTTCTTGTAGAAATCGATGGCTTCGCCCGCTTTGTCGATGCCCAGGTACGGCGTCACGCTGTGATAGCCCTCGGGAATAGCTTTTACGCTCATCACGATCTCCTTGATTGTGGTTATGGAGGTACGGCTGTTTCACTATAGGCCACGTCAATCAAGGGCTGCGCGCGTTCCGACGAGCAGACTCAACTGGGCTCGAGCAACTGCGCCCCGGGCCCGCGCTCACCGAGCTGGTCATCCTGGTTGCGCAAGGGGCAGGCATCCATCGACAAGCACCCGCAGCCGATACAGCCGTTGAGCTTGTCGCGCAGCAGTATTAATTTGTTGATCCGCTCATCCAGGTCTTCCCGCCAGCGTGCCGATAGCCGCGCCCAATCCTTCGCCGTGGGCGTACGGCCATCGGGCAATGCCTGCAACGCCTCGCCGATGGTTGCCAACGGAATGCCCAGGCGTTGAGCGATCTTGATCACCACGACCCGCCGCAACACATCCCGTGGATAGCGTCGTTGATTGCCGGCGTTGCGATTGCTTTTGATCAGCCCCTTGGTCTCGTAGAAATGCAGGGCGGTGACGGCCACGCCGCTACGGGCCGCCAATTGGCCAACCGTGAGTTCCTTGTTGAGCATACAAACTCCGATTCATCGCTTGACCTTGACTTAAGTAGAGGTTTTACCCTGCGTGGCACTGGATCGCAAGATTCTGCCTACAGAGAAAGGGGATTGTTCATGCAGGTATCAGAGAAGAATCGCAGCTTCACGCAATTGATCGAATTCCAGATCGACCCTCGCCAGCAATCTGCCCTGGTGGCGGCCTTGACCGTCCGGAGCGAGCGACTGGCCGAGAGCCACGCCGGCTTTGTGCGTGCAAGCGTACAGGTCAGCGACGATGGGCGACGGGTGCTCAACTACCTGCAATGGCAATCTCGTGAAGATGGCGAGGCGGCCTTCAGGCGCTTCGAGCAAGGCGGCGAGGAGTTCTGGACGCTGATCCGGGTGCACCAGGCCAGGGCGGTGACTTTTGATTCGTTCCAGGTGCTGCGCAGCTTTGAGCGCAGCCATGACGATGCCTTGCACTGCCGTTTAAATGGATAGGTGCAGCATCCGCTCGCCCTGCAGGTTACCCCCTGGTCGACGCTTGTTGACCGCCAGCTCACCGATCTTGATCAGGCGCGTGCGCGTGACGTTGCGGCTCAAGCCCAGCAGGCTGGCGGTGTGCACCTGGTTGTAATGGCTGAAGCGGTAAGCGGCGCGTAACAGCGCATCCTCGACCTTTTCATGCAGGGCACCGGCCTGTTCCTCGAACAGCTTCTGAAAGGCCCGCGCCAGCAACGCTTCGGCGCTGTTGTCGATGCCGTGCTGGCTGTCGTCCTGGCGCTCGATACGCAGGTTGGACAGGCGCAGATCGTCGCGCTCGATCACGCTGTTGCGGCAGATCAGCAAGGTGTGGTGAATCACGTTTTCCAGCTCGCGAATATTGCCCGGCCAACTGTAGCTTTTGAGTTTTTGTTCGGCCTCGCGACTGAGGGTGATCGGACCATAGCCCAGGCGTTGGCTGTAGGCTTCGATAAAGTGTCTGGTCAGCGGCAGGATATCGCCGGGGCGCTCGCGCAACGGGCTGAGCTCCAGGCTGACCACGTCGAGACGGTAATACAGGTCTTCGCGGAAATGCCCGGCGTTGATGGCTTTTTCAAGTTGCACGTTGGTTGCGGCCAATACCCGGACATTGATGGGAATGCTCTTGCGCGAGCCCAGGCGCACCACTTCGCGTTCCTGCAGCACCCGTAGCAGCTTGACTTGAATGGCCATCGGCAGATCGCCGATTTCATCGAGGAACAATGTGCCGCCGTCCGCCTCTTCGAACCATCCCGCCTTGGCGCTGAGGGCGCCGGTAAAGGCGCCTTTTTCGTGGCCGAACAGTTCGGCTTCGACGAGGGATTCTGAGAACGCCCCGCAGTTGACCGCCACGAATGGCCGGTTGCGCCGCGCGCTGAGGTTATGGATATGCCGTGCCACCAGTTCTTTACCGGTGCCGGTTTCGCCGATGATCAGCACGCTGGCTTCGCTGGGCGCCACTTGCTGGATATGGTCGAGCAGGGCCTTGGATTTCGGATCTTCGAACACCTGGGCCGTGGCGCGGATCGAGGTCGCGAGGGCAGGCGAGGGTGGTAGGGTTAACAACTGCATGGGCACCTCTCTCAGGAGTAGAACGTAGGAATCGGCAGTGCCTGGTTCAACGCCCAGTCACCCAGTTCGTGGAGTTTGTAATCCAGCGGGTCGTGCAGGGTTTGTGTGCGCAGGTTGCGCCAGTGGCGGTCCAGGCGCAGTGATGCGTGGGTGGAGCGCGCGCCGGTGACTTCGAATAGGCGGGTGCACAGATCCAGGCCCTGGCGCGTCGCGGCAACTTTCGCGGTAGCGATGGCAATGGCCAGTTGGCCGCGTTCCTGTTCGCTGAGGCTGGGCCCTTTGGCCCATGCCTGGTCGAAGAGCTCGGCGGCGCGTTCGACCAGCAGGCGCACGCCTTGCAGCGCGACCCAGAAATCGCCGTAGTGGTGCAGCACGTAAGGGTCCTGGCGTACGTCCTCGGCCATGGATTTATGCCACGCACGGGTTTCGGTCAGGGTGTAGTGGCGCGCCTCTTCGAAGGCGCCCTCGGCAATGCCTAAAAACAGGTGGGTGAAGGTGAGCTGGGCGATCAATGGCCGCAGACAGGCGAAGGGCGTGCTCAGTGGGCCTGGATCGAGCAGTAACTCCGACTCCTCTACGCGCACCCGTTCAAAGCTGGCGCTGCCGCTGTCGGTCTGGCGCTGGCCGATGGTGTTCCAGTCATTGTGCAAGGTGATCCCGCTGCGCCCGCTGGGAATGGCGGCAATCAGCAGCTTGCCCCCAGCGCTTTCGTCGACTGCCGAGGCGATGAGCATTTCTGAATCGTTGGCGCCGGAACAGAAGCTTTTCTTGCCGGAGAATTCGCGCCAGCCGCCGAAGTGCTTGACCACCGTGCGCGTGTCCAGCGGATTCAGGGCATTGCCCCAGAACCAGTTTTTGCGCGCAGTTTGTTCGAACCACGGTTGCCATTGGTCCGGCCGCGAGAACAGGCGCACGGTGGCGAGCATCAGGTGATGGAAGCCAAAGACATGGGCGATGGAGCTGTCGACCTTGGCGAACTCGCGCACGATACCCAGCGTCTCGCTCCAGCGCGCCCCGAGGCCGCCGTACTGGCCGGGAATACTCAGGGCGAGCAGGCCACTTTGGCGCAGGGCGTCACGTTCAGCTTTGGGGGTGCCGCCGCGCTCGTCACGCTCGACGGCGTTGAGCGCGAATTCGGCGGCCAGCAGTTGGGCGGTTTGCAGTGGAGAGCGCGGCACGCTGTGGGGTTTGGCGGTCACGTGGGAGAACCTCAATTGTGTTTGGCACTGCAATTGAATAGTGGAGAGGGCCTCATCGGTCTCAAGTGTTGGCGCGCAGCGTTGGGGTGTTTATAGAGGGATTCTTATATTCCGTAAATTAATAGATTTGTATATTTATATATCCTAAAAGAATATAAGTATTATCTATCGGACATGTCGCAACGGTTGATAGCAACTATCGAGGGCGGTGATTTTTCACCGGGCAGGCTCGGGAGTAGCCTGTGTTCATTGACTCGAAACCTCCTTTGCAGGGCCACCGCCATGAACCGTCTACTCGCTATTTCGCTCTTGCTTGTCAGCTCTGTCCTCGCCGGATGTGCGACTCATCCCTCGCCTGAATTACGCCCTTACACTGCTCAGGAAACCAGGCAGTTGGCCCTGGAAGCGCTGAGTCGCCGTGGCTTGTCATTCGATGAATATCAACAGCAGCGCGCGGCACTGACCGGCCAGCCGCAGAAGTCTTATGGTTTCGATCATCAGGGCGAAATGAACGCCGAGCGCAGCGTGGCCTTGAAGGATCGCCCCAGTTGAGCGGTGTTGTTGCGGTGAAGAACCCGAGTTTTCCCATAAGGAATCTCGGGTTTTTTGTTTGCCATGGCGTGACTTCAGCCTGTTAAGCTGAATTTCAGGAGCGTTCCTACGCACATTTTCATAAAGTGGTCCTTCTTTAATGGCATTCGATCAGTTAAACCTGACGACCTCTGTTCTGCTCGATGCCCCCGCGACATTGCTCGCGGGAACACGCTCTGTGAGTTTTTAACGTCATGAATAAACGTCCGTTGTATTTCGACTACGCCGCCACCACGCCGGTGGATGAGCGGGTCATCCAGGTGATGGTCGAGTGTCTGGGCTTCAATGCCAATTTCGGTAACCCGGCGTCCAGTTCCCACGCGTTCGGCCAAGCGGCCCGGCAAACGGTTGAGCAGGCGCGTCACCAGGTAGCCGAACTGGTTGGCGCCCAGCCCGAGCAGATCGTCTGGACCTCCGGCGCCACCGAATCGAACAACCTGGCGATCAAGGGCGTGGCCCAGGCGCGTGGCGTGGCGGGCGGGCATATCATCACCAGCCAGATCGAGCACAAGGCCACACTCGACACCGCGCGGCAATTGCAGGAAGCCGGGGTGGCGGTGACCTATCTGGTGCCTGATGCCGATGGTTTGATCAGTGTCGAGGCGGTCAGTGAAGCACTGCGTGAAGACACCTTCCTGGTGTCGCTGATGCTGGTCAATAACGAACTGGGCACGTTGAACGACATCCCGGCCATCGGCACCCGGGTGCGTGAGCAGGGTGCGTTGTTTCACGTGGACGCGGCGCAAGGAGCGGGCAAGGTGGCCATTGACCTGGCGCAGTGGCCGGTGGACTTGATGTCGTTTTCGGCGCACAAGCTTTACGGTCCGAAGGGCATAGGTGCTTTGTACGTAGGACCTCGGGCACAACAGAAGGTATTGGCGCAGATTCACGGCGGCGGTCATGAGGGCGGCTTGCGTTCGGGTACCTTGGCGACCCACCAGATTGCAGGCATGGGCACGGCATTCGCCTTGGCGGCGGCATCTTTTGCCGAAGAGAAGGCGCAAATCGTAGCCTTGCGTCAGCGTCTGTTGGATCAGTTGGGCTCGATTGCGGGTGTGCGTCTTAACGGCAGCCCTGCACAGCGAATCCCCCACACCCTTAGCCTTACCTTCAGCGAAGGCGAATTCAATGCTGCTGCGCTGAGTGCCGGGATTGCCTTTTCGGCGACTTCAGCGTGCAATTCAGCCAGCAACGCGCCGTCCCACGTGCTTCTGGCCCTCGGGCACGATGCTCGTAGCGCCAGCCGTACCATTCGCTTGAGCCTGGGCCGGTTTACTACCGAGCGGGATATCGACGAAGCGGTACAACTGATCAAGTCGGCACTGGCCAGCGCACCGGCGTTCTGGGCAGTCTGAAACGTCATTCGCAGTCCATAACAATTATTAGTGGTTAGCAGGAGACACAATGAGTACGCAGTCTTTGACCCATGGAACGGTTCCCCAGCGCCTGGCGCAGACCCGTGAGCTGATGAGCCGAGAGGGCGTTCATGCCCTGCTGGTGCCGTCGGCGGATCCGCATTTGTCCGAATACTTGCCTGGATACTGGCAGGGGCGCCAATGGTTGTCGGGGTTCCATGGTTCGGTGGGGACGCTGATCGTGACTGCGGAATTTGCCGGTGTGTGGGCCGACAGCCGCTATTGGGAGCAGGCGACCAAGGAGCTCAAGGGCAGCGGTATCGAACTGGTGAAACTGCAACCGGGCCAACCCGGCCCGCTGGAATGGTTGGCTGAACAAACGCCGGAAGGCGGTGTGGTGGCCGTCGATGGCGCGGTCATGGCCGTGGCGTCGGCACGTACGCTGGGTGGCAAGCTGGCGGAGCGTGGCGCGCGCTTGCGTACGGACATTGACCTGCTCAACGCCGTCTGGCACGACCGCCCGGCGCTGCCGAACCAGCCGATCTATCAGCACCTGCCGCCGCAGGCTACCCTCAGCCGTGGCGAAAAACTCGCGGCCTTGCGTGCCAGCCTGCAAGACAAAGGCGCTGACTGGCATTTCATCGCGACCCTGGATGACATCGCCTGGTTGTTCAACCTGCGCGGTGGCGATGTGTCGTTCAACCCGGTGTTCGTGTCGTTTGCCTTGATCAGTCAACAGCAGGCCACCTTGTTCGTGGCCCTGAGCAAAGTCGATGCCGAGCTGCGTGCCGCGCTTGAGCACGATGGTGTGAGCGTGCGCGACTACAGCGACGTGGCTGATGCGCTGCGAGCCGTACCACTAGGGACGAGCCTGCAAGTTGATCCGGCACGCGTGACGGCCGGTTTGCTGGAGCACCTCGACGCCGGTGTGAAACTGGTGGAAGGCTTGAACCCGACCACGCTGGCCAAGTCCCGCAAAAGCCTGGCTGATGCCGAGCATATCCGCCAGGCCATGGAGCAGGATGGCGCCGCCTTGTGCGAATTTTTCGCCTGGCTGGAGACGGCCCTGGGGCGTGAGCGCATTACTGAGCTGACGATCGACGAGCATCTGACGGCGGCGCGTACTCGTCGTCCAGGTTATGTGTCGCTGAGTTTCAACACCATTGCGGCCTTCAATGCCAACGGCGCGATGCCGCACTACCACGCCACGCCAGAAGAACATGCCGTGATCGAAGGCGATGGCCTGTTGCTGATCGACTCCGGTGGCCAATACCTGGGCGGTACGACGGATATCACGCGGATGGTGCCTATCGGTACGCCGAGCGATGAGCAGAAACGTGATTGCACGCGGGTGCTCAAAGGCGTGATTGCTTTGTCTCGCGCTCATTTCCCTAAAGGCATCCTGTCGCCTTTGCTTGATGCCATCGCACGCGCACCGATCTGGGCCGAGGGCGTGGATTACGGCCATGGTACGGGTCACGGTGTCGGGTATTTCCTCAACGTGCACGAGGGCCCGCAAGTGATCGCCTACCAGGCGCTGGCTGCACCGCAAACGGCGATGCAACCGGGCATGATCACGTCGATTGAACCGGGTACCTATCGCCCTGGGCGTTGGGGCGTGCGCATCGAAAACCTGGTGTTGAACCGTGAAGCAGGGAAAACCGAATTTGGTGAGTTCCTCAAATTCGAAACCCTGACCTTGTGCCCGATCGACACCCGGTGCCTGGAACCTTCGCTGCTCACGGTGGATGAGCGCGAATGGTTCAACGCCTATCATGCCCAAGTGCGTGAGCGCTTGAGCCCGTTGCTCAGTGGCGATGCGCTCACGTGGTTGCAGGTGCGCACAGCGGCTATTTGATCGCGGGCTGACTGAGGGCTTCGCGCACAAAATCCAGACGGTCCTGACCAAAAAACAGCGTGTTGCCTACAAACATGCTGGGCGCGCCGAATACGCCGCGTTTGATTGCCAGTTCGGTTTTGTCCTTGAGAGCGGCTTTTACGGCCTCATCGTTGGACAAAGCCAGAACTTGCTCTGGGTCCAAGCCTTGCTCCGCCAATACAGCAGCGACGACGGCTGGGTCCCCCAGATTGCGTCCGTCCACCCAGAGCGCACGGAACAGGCAATCTACGAACGTCTGGAAATGCTCAGGTTGATGCATCTGAATGCCGGTGGCTGCACGCATCAGCATAAGGGTATTGATAGGGAAGTTCGGATTGAATCGCAGCGGCACGTCATAACGCTGGGCGTAGCGTGCGAGGTCAGCAAACATGTAACGCCCTTTGGCGGGGACGGTAATCGGTGAGGCATTGCCGGTAGCCTTGAATACGCCACCCAGCAACATAGGTTCATACACCAACGCCGTGCCGGTGTCGGCACACAGCTTCGGTAACTGGGTGTGCGCCAGGTACGTGGCGGGGCTACCGAAATCAAAGAAAAACTCCAGGGTTTTGGTCATGGCCGGTACTCGCTGCTTGATTTTATAGGGGCGTCTTTACCAAGTTTCATTCCACGGACGCAGATCCAGCTCGAATGTCCAGGCGTCCCGTGGCTGGCTGTGCAAGTACCAGTAGTTGTCGGCGATGTGATCGGGGTTGAGAATGCCGTCCTGATCCTTGAGGGCGTATTTCTGTGGAAAGTTTTCGCGAATGAAGTCGGTATCGATGGCGCCGTCCACCACTACATGGGCGACGTGGATATTCATCGGCCCCAACTCCCGCGCCATGCTTTGCGCCAAGGCGCGTATCCCATGCTTGGCGCCGGCGAAGGCAGCGAAACCCGCGCTTCCACGCAAACCAGCGGTGGCGCCGGTGAACAGAATGGTGCCGCGTTTTCGAGTGACCATACGCTTGGCCACTTCGCGGGCATTCAGGAAGCCTGAGAAACAGGCCATTTCCCAGATCTTGAAGTACTTACGTGCGGTTTCTTCCAGGATGCTGCAGGGTACGTTGGCGCCGATGTTGAAGACGAAGGCTTCAATGGGCCCGAGGGTTGTTTCAATCTGGTCGACCAGCGCGATCACGTCATCTTCTTTACGCGCATCGCAGGCAAAGCCATGGGCTTCACCGCCGGCCGATTGGATGCTATCCACCAAAGGCTGGAGTTTGTCGGCGCTGCGACGAGTGACACAGGCTACGTAACCTTCGCGGGCGAAGCGCTTGGCAATGGCACCGCCGGTCGCGTCGCCGGCGCCCACTACCAATACGATTTTCTTGTTGTGCGTCATGGGAACTCCGTTGGCTCGATGATCGAGCAGGAGTTTAGTCGCAACGCCATGCATGGCTGGATCTATCAGCGAAATTGATCGTGAACAATCAGGACAGCACTGCTCAGGTATCTATTTGCAAATGACGATCATGCTGCGACTGGTATAGCCGGCAGGGTTGAGGCCGAAGGGGTAATCCCCGGGCTCCTCGGAGTTGTCGCCGGATTTGGCGATAACGCGATAACCCTTGGCGCCACATGAGTTGGCTGCACTGGTGTAGCACTGGTCCCAGGATGAGGACAGGCCCGAACAGTTGATATGCAGCCCTTTCTTGCCCCGTTTCACTTCTGTCTTCGTGGTCGCGGCACAGCCAGCAATGCCGATGACCAGTAACAGTATTAAAATTCGTTTCATTGCGATCCTTAAATAGCCGCTTCGCAAAAGGTTCGAAGCCGGCTTTTACTCGCTCTCGAGCGTAGCGTTCATGCTGTCCGTGTCGAATTTCTCCATGAAAGACATTTGGTTACGGCCTAAACATGGCCTAAATGAGCGGTAAATACCAGAGCTGCCGTTAAAGAGGGTCAGTCCGCAGGCACTAGCGGTTTGGATTCGTTGCGCATTGTCAGTGTGGCGCCGACCGAGGCCAGAATGATGCAGATGATTGCCAGCCATTGCGCGAGCGTCAGGTGTTCTTGCAGGAAGAACAGGCCGGAGAGGGCGCCGAACGCTGGCTCGACACTCATCAAGGTACCGAACGTGCGAGCCGGCAGTCGGGTGAGCGCAACCATTTCCAGCGTGTAGGGCAGGGCCGTGGACAAAATGGCAACACCGATTGCGACGGGGATCAGGGCGGGGGTCAGCAACGCGGTTCCGGCGTGTACGATGCCGATTGGTGCGACGAACAGAGCGGCAATCATTACGCCGAGCGCGGCGGTCTGCACACCGTTATCGTTACCTGCCTTTTGACCGAACAGGATGTAAAGCGCCCAGCAAACACCGGCGCCGAGTGCGTAGGCGGCGCCGACCACGTCGATGCCACTGCTGGCTTCGCCCGTCGGTATCAGCAGGAGCAAACCGATGACCGCGAGTCCGATCCACAAAAAGTCCACTGCTCGGCGCGATGCATAAAGAGCAACGGCGAGCGGGCCCGTGAATTCCAGGGCTACGGCAATACCGAGAGGGACGGTGCGCAATGACATATAGAAGAGAAAATTCATGCCGCCCAGCGCCATGCCGTAGACAATCACCGTGCGCAGGGATTTGGCCGTCAGCTTGGCGCGCCATGGACGTAATAGAAGCAGCATGATGACGCTGGCGAAAATCAAGCGCAGGGTGGTGGTACCTTGCGCGCCGACGATAGGGAACATGCTCTTGGCCAGCGAGGCGCCGGACTGGATGGATGCCATCGCGATCAACAGCAGGCCAACGGGGAACAATAGGGAGGCCAGGCTGCGGGGTGGGGTGGTCATTGAAGGTGTTCGTCCAAAGTCATAGTAGAAGGGCAGGGGCTATGATGCTTAAGTGTCAGGAAATGAGCAATATATTGCTCAATTGAAGATGGTTTGAGAGATTACAGGTTGTTTGATAGATAATTCACATTAAACCTTGACGGCGAATTCTATCTGTCTATAATTCGCCCCACTTCCGGCGCAGTCGAAACGGAAAACTCCTTGGTAAACAATGAGTTAAGTAGGTTTCGGCAGCAGGTTGCTTCAGTTCATCGAAGCCAAAAGGAAGTTGAAAAAGAGGTGTTGACAGCAGCGTGTAACGCTGTAGAATTCGCCTCCCGCTTACGAGAGATCGCAAGCGCAAGTGGTTGAAGTTGTTGAAGAAATCTTCGAAAACTTCTGAAAATAACCACTTGACAGCAAATGAGGCTGCTGTAGAATGCGCGCCTCGGTTGAGACGAAAGATCTTAACCAACCGCTCTTTAACAACTGAATCAAGCAATTCGTGTGGGTGCTTGTGGAGTCAGACTGATAGTCAACAAGATTATCAGCATCACAAGTTACTCCGCGAGAAATCAAAGATGTAACCAACGATTGCTGAGCAAAGTTTAGGGTTTCTTAAAAACCCAAAGATGTTTGAACTGAAGAGTTTGATCATGGCTCAGATTGAACGCTGGCGGCAGGCCTAACACATGCAAGTCGAGCGGTAGAGAGAAGCTTGCTTCTCTTGAGAGCGGCGGACGGGTGAGTAATGCCTAGGAATCTGCCTGGTAGTGGGGGATAACGTTCGGAAACGGACGCTAATACCGCATACGTCCTACGGGAGAAAGCAGGGGACCTTCGGGCCTTGCGCTATCAGATGAGCCTAGGTCGGATTAGCTAGTTGGTGAGGTAATGGCTCACCAAGGCGACGATCCGTAACTGGTCTGAGAGGATGATCAGTCACACTGGAACTGAGACACGGTCCAGACTCCTACGGGAGGCAGCAGTGGGGAATATTGGACAATGGGCGAAAGCCTGATCCAGCCATGCCGCGTGTGTGAAGAAGGTCTTCGGATTGTAAAGCACTTTAAGTTGGGAGGAAGGGCAGTTACCTAATACGTGATTGTTTTGACGTTACCGACAGAATAAGCACCGGCTAACTCTGTGCCAGCAGCCGCGGTAATACAGAGGGTGCAAGCGTTAATCGGAATTACTGGGCGTAAAGCGCGCGTAGGTGGTTTGTTAAGTTGGATGTGAAATCCCCGGGCTCAACCTGGGAACTGCATTCAAAACTGACTGACTAGAGTGTGGTAGAGGGTGGTGGAATTTCCTGTGTAGCGGTGAAATGCGTAGATATAGGAAGGAACACCAGTGGCGAAGGCGACCACCTGGACCAACACTGACACTGAGGTGCGAAAGCGTGGGGAGCAAACAGGATTAGATACCCTGGTAGTCCACGCCGTAAACGATGTCAACTAGCCGTTGGGAGCCTTGAGCTCTTAGTGGCGCAGCTAACGCATTAAGTTGACCGCCTGGGGAGTACGGCCGCAAGGTTAAAACTCAAATGAATTGACGGGGGCCCGCACAAGCGGTGGAGCATGTGGTTTAATTCGAAGCAACGCGAAGAACCTTACCAGGCCTTGACATCCAATGAACTTTCTAGAGATAGATTGGTGCCTTCGGGAACATTGAGACAGGTGCTGCATGGCTGTCGTCAGCTCGTGTCGTGAGATGTTGGGTTAAGTCCCGTAACGAGCGCAACCCTTGTCCTTAGTTACCAGCACGTCATGGTGGGCACTCTAAGGAGACTGCCGGTGACAAACCGGAGGAAGGTGGGGATGACGTCAAGTCATCATGGCCCTTACGGCCTGGGCTACACACGTGCTACAATGGTCGGTACAGAGGGTTGCCAAGCCGCGAGGTGGAGCTAATCCCACAAAACCGATCGTAGTCCGGATCGCAGTCTGCAACTCGACTGCGTGAAGTCGGAATCGCTAGTAATCGCGAATCAGAATGTCGCGGTGAATACGTTCCCGGGCCTTGTACACACCGCCCGTCACACCATGGGAGTGGGTTGCACCAGAAGTAGCTAGTCTAACCTTCGGGAGGACGGTTACCACGGTGTGATTCATGACTGGGGTGAAGTCGTAACAAGGTAGCCGTAGGGGAACCTGCGGCTGGATCACCTCCTTAATCGACGACATCAGCTGCTCCATAAGTTCCCACACGAATTGCTTGATTCATTGAAGAAGACGAAAGAAGCAGCCCGAAATTGGGTCTGTAGCTCAGTTGGTTAGAGCGCACCCCTGATAAGGGTGAGGTCGGCAGTTCGAATCTGCCCAGACCCACCAATTTTGTGTGGGAAACGCCTGTAGAAATACGGGGCCATAGCTCAGCTGGGAGAGCGCCTGCCTTGCACGCAGGAGGTCAACGGTTCGATCCCGTTTGGCTCCACCACTACTGCTTCTGTCGGTATAAAGCTTAGAAATGAGCATTCCATCGTTGTGATGGTGAATGTTGATTTCTAGTCTTTGACTAGTTCGTTCTTTAAAAATTTGGGTATGTGATAGAAAGATAGACTGAACGTTACTTTCACTGGTAACGGATCAGGCTAAGGTAAAATTTGTGAGTTCTCTTAACTGAGAAATTCGAATTTTCGGCGAATGTTGTCTTCACAGTATAACCAGATTGCTTGGGGTTATATGGTCAAGTGAAGAAGCGCATACGGTGGATGCCTTGGCAGTCAGAGGCGATGAAAGACGTGGTAGCCTGCGAAAAGCTTCGGGGAGTCGGCAAACAGACTTTGATCCGGAGATGTCTGAATGGGGGAACCCAGCCATCATAAGATGGTTACCTTACACTGAATACATAGGTGTATGGAGCGAACCAGGGGAACTGAAACATCTAAGTACCCTGAGGAAAAGAAATCAACCGAGATTCCCTTAGTAGTGGCGAGCGAACGGGGACTAGCCCTTAAGTGGCTTTGAGATTAGCGGAACGCTCTGGAAAGTGCGGCCATAGTGGGTGATAGCCCTGTACGCGAAAATCTCTTAGTCATGAAATCGAGTAGGACGGAGCACGAGAAACTTTGTCTGAATATGGGGGGACCATCCTCCAAGGCTAAATACTACTGACTGACCGATAGTGAACTAGTACCGTGAGGGAAAGGCGAAAAGAACCCCGGAGAGGGGAGTGAAATAGATCCTGAAACCGTATGCGTACAAGCAGTGGGAGCCCACTTTGTTGGGTGACTGCGTACCTTTTGTATAATGGGTCAGCGACTTATTTTCAGTGGCGAGCTTAACCGAATAGGGGAGGCGTAGCGAAAGCGAGTCTTAATAGGGCGTCTAGTCGCTGGGAATAGACCCGAAACCGGGCGATCTATCCATGGGCAGGTTGAAGGTTGGGTAACACTAACTGGAGGACCGAACCGACTACCGTTGAAAAGTTAGCGGATGACCTGTGGATCGGAGTGAAAGGCTAATCAAGCTCGGAGATAGCTGGTTCTCCTCGAAAGCTATTTAGGTAGCGCCTCATGTATCACTGTAGGGGGTAGAGCACTGTTTCGGCTAGGGGGTCATCCCGACTTACCAAACCGATGCAAACTCCGAATACCTACAAGTGCCGAGCATGGGAGACACACGGCGGGTGCTAACGTCCGTCGTGAAAAGGGAAACAACCCAGACCGTCAGCTAAGGTCCCAAAGTTATGGTTAAGTGGGAAACGATGTGGGAAGGCTTAGACAGCTAGGAGGTTGGCTTAGAAGCAGCCACCCTTTAAAGAAAGCGTAATAGCTCACTAGTCGAGTCGGCCTGCGCGGAAGATGTAACGGGGCTCAAACCATACACCGAAGCTACGGGTATCACGTAAGTGATGCGGTAGAGGAGCGTTCTGTAAGCCTGTGAAGGTGAGTTGAGAAGCTTGCTGGAGGTATCAGAAGTGCGAATGCTGACATGAGTAACGACAATGGGTGTGAAAAACACCCACGCCGAAAGACCAAGGTTTCCTGCGCAACGTTAATCGACGCAGGGTTAGTCGGTCCCTAAGGCGAGGCTGAAAAGCGTAGTCGATGGAAAACAGGTTAATATTCCTGTACTTCTGGTTATTGCGATGGAGGGACGGAGAAGGCTAGGCCAGCTTGGCGTTGGTTGTCCAAGTTTAAGGTGGTAGGCTGGAATCTTAGGTAAATCCGGGATTCTAAGGCCGAGAGCTGATGACGAGTCGTCTTTTAGACGACGAAGTGGTTGATGCCATGCTTCCAAGAAAAGCTTCTAAGCTTCAGGTAACCAGGAACCGTACCCCAAACCGACACAGGTGGTTGGGTAGAGAATACCAAGGCGCTTGAGAGAACTCGGGTGAAGGAACTAGGCAAAATGGCACCGTAACTTCGGGAGAAGGTGCGCCGGTGAGGGTGAAGGACTTGCTCCGTAAGCTCATGCCGGTCGAAGATACCAGGCCGCTGCGACTGTTTATTAAAAACACAGCACTCTGCAAACACGAAAGTGGACGTATAGGGTGTGACGCCTGCCCGGTGCCGGAAGGTTAATTGATGGGGTTAGCTAACGCGAAGCTCTTGATCGAAGCCCCGGTAAACGGCGGCCGTAACTATAACGGTCCTAAGGTAGCGAAATTCCTTGTCGGGTAAGTTCCGACCTGCACGAATGGCGTAACGATGGCGGCGCTGTCTCCACCCGAGACTCAGTGAAATTGAAATCGCTGTGAAGATGCAGTGTATCCGCGGCTAGACGGAAAGACCCCGTGAACCTTTACTATAGCTTTGCACTGGACTTTGAATTTGCTTGTGTAGGATAGGTGGGAGGCTTTGAAGCGTGGACGCCAGTCTGCGTGGAGCCAACCTTGAAATACCACCCTGGCAACTTTGAGGTTCTAACTCAGGTCCGTTATCCGGATCGAGGACAGTGTATGGTGGGTAGTTTGACTGGGGCGGTCTCCTCCTAAAGAGTAACGGAGGAGTACGAAGGTGCGCTCAGACCGGTCGGAAATCGGTCGTAGAGTATAAAGGCAAAAGCGCGCTTGACTGCGAGACAGACACGTCGAGCAGGTACGAAAGTAGGTCTTAGTGATCCGGTGGTTCTGTATGGAAGGGCCATCGCTCAACGGATAAAAGGTACTCCGGGGATAACAGGCTGATACCGCCCAAGAGTTCATATCGACGGCGGTGTTTGGCACCTCGATGTCGGCTCATCACATCCTGGGGCTGAAGCCGGTCCCAAGGGTATGGCTGTTCGCCATTTAAAGTGGTACGCGAGCTGGGTTTAGAACGTCGTGAGACAGTTCGGTCCCTATCTGCCGTGGACGTTTGAGATTTGAGAGGGGCTGCTCCTAGTACGAGAGGACCGGAGTGGACGAACCTCTGGTGTTCCGGTTGTCACGCCAGTGGCATTGCCGGGTAGCTATGTTCGGAATAGATAACCGCTGAAAGCATCTAAGCGGGAAACTAGCCTCAAGATGAGATCTCACTGGAACCTTGAGTTCCCTGAAGGGCCGTCGAAGACTACGACGTTGATAGGTTGGGTGTGTAAGCGCTGTGAGGCGTTGAGCTAACCAATACTAATTGCCCGTGAGGCTTGACCATATAACACCCAAGCAATTTGCGACTCGAGAGAGACCAGATTGCGGTGTGTGAAGACGCAATGAACCGAAAGTTCGACGCTCGCAAAACACCGACTTCTATTACATACCCAATTTGCTGAAGCGAGGCCAGCTGGTCACGACTCAGTACCCGAATTTCTTGACGACCATAGAGCATTGGAACCACCTGATCCCATCCCGAACTCAGCAGTGAAACGATGCATCGCCGATGGTAGTGTGGGGTTTCCCCATGTGAGAGTAGGTCATCGTCAAGATTAAATTCCGAAACCCCAATTGCGAAAGCAGTTGGGGTTTTGTTTTGGGCGGTCGAAAATGCGACCGCATCTCCCGATGGCTACCATCACCTGCGCGCGACACCCCGACCTCGCGTTCTGAATGATGAAATAACCCGCCGCCAAGGGAAATCGATTCAAAGTGTTTCTGCATTTTTGGTATGGTGCAGCACATTTTCACAAGGATTGATCTGTATCCGCAGGACGCGACGTCGACCTTTCAACGAGATGCTGTAGAAATGCCTGAACCAATACCGATCAAGGACCACGAAAAAGAAAACCGTCTGGTCAACAAGCGTTTGCTCGCCTGCGCACTCCTGGTGATCGGCATCACTTGCGCACTGGTAGGGCGGATGTACTTCCTGCAGGTGGTGCAATACGACTATCACTCCACGATTTCCGAAAACAATCGCGTCCACGTGCTCCCCATAACCCCCACACGTGGCTTGATCTATGACCGCAACGGTGTAGTCCTGGCGGATAACCGACCCAGCTACAACCTGACCATTACCCGCGAACGCACCACCGACCTCAAGGGTGAGCTGGACGCGATCGTCAGTCTGCTGCACCTGCCCGCCGAAGATCGCGCCGTGTTCGACAAAGCGCTCAAGCAGGCTCGCCATCCGTTTGTCCCCGTTACGCTGTTCTACGAGCTGAACGAAGAGCAAATCGCTGTGTTGGCCGTCAACGAGTTCCGTCTACCGGGTGTGGACGTTGAGCCCCAGTTTGTCCGCCATTACCCGTTAGGCGCGCACTTCGCCCACTCCATCGGCTATGTCGGACGAATCAACGAGAAAGAATCCAAAGCCCTCGATTCAGTGGAATACCGTGGCACCCAGTCTATCGGCAAAACCGGCATCGAACGCTTCTACGAGTCTGAGCTGCATGGTCACGTGGGTTATGAAGAAGTCGAAACCAACGCCCAGGGCCGGGTATTGCGTGTGCTCAAGCACACGGACCCGATCCCCGGCAAAAACATCGTCCTGAGCCTCGACGTAAAGCTTCAGGAAGCCGCCGAAGAAGCCTTGGGTGATCGCCGTGGTTCGGTGGTTGCCCTGGACCCGCAAACCGGTGAAGTGCTGGCCATGGTCAGCAAGCCGAGTTTCGATCCGAACCTGTTCGTCACCGGTATCAGCTTCAAGGAATATGCCGCGCTGCATGATTCCATCGATCGACCGCTGTTCAACCGTGTGCTACGCGGGCTGTACGCGCCAGGCTCAACCATCAAGCCTGAGGTGGCCATCGCCGGGCTCGACAGTGGCGTTGTCACCCCACAAACCCGTGTGTTCGATCCGGGGTATTACCAACTGCCGGATTTCGATCACAAATACCGCAACTGGAACCACAGCGGCGACGGCTGGGTAGATATGGACGCCGCCATCATGCGCTCCAACGACACCTACTTCTACGACCTGGCCCACAAGCTCGGCATTGATCGCCTGCATGATTACCTGGCCGAATTCGGCCTGGGGCAGAAGGTGTCTCTGGACATGTTCGAAGAGTCCGCCGGCCTGATGCCTTCTCAAGCCTGGAAGCGCGCGACACGCCGTCAGCCCTGGTTCCCGGGCGAAACCGTGATCCTGGGTATCGGCCAGGGTTATATGCAAGTCACGCCGCTGCAACTGGCCCAAGCCACTGCGCTGATCGCCAACAAGGGTGTATGGAACCGGCCGCACCTGGCCAAGACCATCAATGGCGTGCCACCGGTGGATGAGAACCCGATGCCCAACGTGGTCCTCAAGGACCCGCGTGACTGGGAGCAGGTCAACCACGGCATGCAGTTGGTGATGCACGACCCGCGTGGTATCGCCCGGGCGGCCGCTCAAGGCGCCCAGTATCGTATCGCCGGCAAGAGCGGTACCGCGCAGGTGGTAGCGATCAAACAGGGTGAGCGCTACAACCGCAATAAGACGCTTGAGCGTCATCGCGATAACGCCTTGTTTGTCGGCTTTGCGCCAGCCGAACATCCAAAGATCGTGATCTCAGTAATGATTGAAAACGGTGAGGCCGGTGGTCGTGTGGCAGGCCCCGTGGTGCGCCAGATCATGGATGCCTGGCTGCTCGACCAGGAAGGTCACTTGAAGCCGCAGTATGCGACGCCAGCCAAAGCGCCCGGCGATCCGCACGTTTAAGTCACGCTTCCCATTCGTCCCAGCGCTCCACGGCTTCATAGGTCAGCCAGGGCACATCATGGGCTGTCCAGATATGCGCGGTGGGCCTGGCGCCCGGATCGTCGTCCAGGGTCGCCACCCGCACGATGACGTGGGGCTGGTGCGCGCGTTCGGCGATTAGATGCGAGCCGCAGCGCGAACAGAAGTGGCGCTGTTTGCCCGGCGATGATTCAAACGAGGACAGCCATTGTTCACCGTGCGTCCAGCGAAAGTGCTCGCGCATCACCCCGGCAGTGGCCACAAATGCTGCCGCATGCGCCTTGCGGCAGCTGTCGCAATGGCAGTGGCTGATGGGCATATCCAGGCGCTCCACCTGGTAGCGCACAGCTTTGCATAAGCAACTTCCATTCAACGGTTCAGTCATAACCTAAGGCCAGGTCAAGGATTGGGTCATCATCATCGCGCATAACCCAAAGTTGCGCATTGGTCGATGTCGCCTAGTGTTCAATGGAGGAGGTGACTTATGCACGTATTAGATCGCATCGAACGAAAAGTCCTGCTCAACGCTTCGCGTAAACAGGTCTGGGAAGCGCTCACGAATGCTGACCAATTTGGCGATTGGTTCGGTATCGCCCTCAAGGGAAAAACCTTTGTTGCCGGAGAGACCATCGAAGCGCCGATCACTTACCCCGGCTACGAACATGTGGTGTGGAAGGCCAGGATCGAACGTATTCTGCCGCAAACCCTGTTTTCTTTCTGGTGGCATCCCTTCGCGGTAGAGAACGACGTCGACTACGACAAGGAAGCACCGACGCTGGTGGAGTTCACCGTCGAGGATCGCGCGCCGGGCATTCTGCTGCGGGTGGTCGAGTCGGGTTTCGACAAGGTGCCCGAAGCCAGGCGCCAGAAAGCGTTCAAGATGAACTCCCGTGGCTGGGACGAACAAATGGGCAATATCGAAAGCTATCTGGACAAGGCCCGGCGAGCTTGACGCGAACGGCATCAAAATAGGTGAGATCGCCGTTAACGTGCCGCGTTTTACCGCATGCCGGGTAGAATCACGCCCTGAAAGCGATTCTTGAGGTGCGGTACGGTGGATTTACAGCAGGGGTTTGTCCTGACCCGGCATTGGCGCGACACCCCGGCGGGCACAGAGGTCAGTTTCTGGCTGGCGACTGACCAAGGGCCTCGGTGTATTCGCCTACCCGTACAAACCTCGGTAGTGTTTATTCCCGAGGCCTATCGCAAGCCGCTGGATTGGCTGCTCAAGGGCGAGCGCGATATTGAATTGCGTGCGTTGCAGTTGTGCGATTTCCATCACCGACCGGTCCTGGGGCTCTACGCACGACAGCACCGCCAGGTGATGGACATCGAGAAGCGCCTGCGCGCCGCCGGAGTGGATGTGTACGAAGGCGATGTGCGCCCGCCCGAGCGCTATATGATGGAGCGGTTCATCACCGCCCCTGTCTGGTTCGGCGGTACGCCGGATGCCAGCGGCACGTTGCTCGAGGCGCAGATGAAGCCCGCGCCTGATTACCGGCCGGCCTTGAAGCTGGTCTCTCTGGATATCGAAACCACCGCCCAGGGCGATCTCTATTCCATCGCCCTCGAAGGATGCGGCGAGCGCCAGGTGTACATGCTCGGTCCGCCCAACAAGGCCTGCTCGGTGGATTTCAAGCTCGACTACTGCGACACCCGTGCCCAACTGCTCGAACGCCTCAATCAATGGCTGGCCACCCACGATCCGGATGCGATCATCGGTTGGAACGTGGTGCAGTTCGACCTGCGTGTGCTGCATGAACATGCCCAGCGCCTGAACGTGCAGCTTCTGCTGGGGCGTGGCGGTGAAGCCATGACCTGGCGCGAACACGGCAACCGCAACCATTACTTCGCTGGCGCAGCAGGCCGGCTGATCATCGATGGCATCGAGGCCCTGCGCTCGGCCACGTGGAGTTTCGAGTCGTTCAGCCTGGAGAACGTCGCGCAGACCCTGCTGGGTGAAGGCAAGGACATCTCCACGCCGTACCAGCGAATGGACGAAATCAACCGCATGTTCGCCGAGGACAAGCCCGCACTGGCGCGCTACAACCTCAAGGACTGCGAGTTGGTCACGCGGATTTTCGAGAAGACCGAGCTGCTCAAGTTCCTGCTGGAACGCGCCAGCGTCACCGGGCTGCCGGCCGACCGCAATGGCGGCTCGGTCGCCGCGTTCACCCATCTCTACATGCCGCTGATGCACCGCCAGGGCTTCGTCGCGCCCAACCTCGGCGACAAGCCACCCCAGGCCAGCCCCGGCGGTTTCGTCATGGACTCACGTCCCGGTCTCTATGAGTCGGTGCTGGTGCTGGATTACAAAAGCCTGTACCCGTCGATCATCCGCAGTTTTCTGATCGACCCGGTGGGCTTGATCGAAGGCCTCAAGCATCCCGATGACAGCGACTCGGTGCAAGGCTTTCGCGGTGCGCGGTTCTCCCGTACCCGGCATTGCCTGCCGTCCATCGTCACGCGGGTTTCCGAAGGCCGCGAAGTGGCCAAGCGCGAACACAATGCGCCGTTGTCCCAAGCCCTGAAGATCATCATGAACGCCTTCTACGGCGTGCTCGGCTCCAGCGGTTGTCGGTTCTTCGACACCCGGCTGGCATCCTCGATCACGATGCGCGGGCACCAGATCATGCGTCAGACCCGCGAGCTGGTGGAGGCCCAGGGTTACGAAGTGATTTATGGCGACACCGACTCCACCTTCGTCTGGCTCGGCAGCGCCCACTCTCAGGAAGACGCCAGCCGCATCGGCAAGGCGCTGGTGCAGCACGTCAACGACTGGTGGCGCAGCCATCTGCATACGGAGTACGGTCTGCAAAGCGCCCTAGAGCTGCAATACGAAACCCATTTCAGTCGCTTCCTGATGCCGACCATTCGCGGCGCGGAGGAGGGCAGCAAGAAGCGCTACGCCGGCCTGGTGGTGCGCGAAGATGGCAGCGAAGAGATGGTCTACAAAGGGCTGGAAACCGTGCGCAGTGACTGGTCGCCCCTGGCGCGGCAATTCCAGCAGGCGCTATACCAGCGCATCTTTCATCGCCAGCCGTATCAGGATTATGTGCGCGATTATGTGCGCCGCACCTTGAGCGGCGAACTCGACGAGTTGCTGGTCTACCGCAAGCGCCTGCGCCGACCCTTGCATGACTATGAACGTAACGTGCCGCCCCATGTGCGCGCCGCACGCCTGGCCGACGAATACAACGACCGCCTCGGGCGCCCACGCCAGTACCAGCGCGGCGGCTGGATCAGCTACGTGATCAGTGTCAATGGCCCGCAGCCGCTGGAAGTGCGCCAGGCCCCGATCGACTACGATCATTACGTGACGCGCCAATTGCAGCCTGTGGCTGACGCCATCCTGCCATTCGTGAACGATGATTTTGCCACCCTGGTGGGCGGGCAGATGGGCCTGTTCTAGGCAATCGGCCATAATCCCCGCTACACCTGAAGCTTAGGAGGAACGCCCATGTACACACTCTATGGCACCGACGAATCCGGCTCCTGCATGATCGAGATTGCGCTGCAGCGTTGCGCTGTGCCGTGGCACCGCGTGGACGCCAGCTCCTGGCACGACGGCGAGGGAAGCGAAGCCCTGGCGCGCATCAACCCGCTCAAGCAGATCCCCACCCTGGTCACCCCCGATGGCCAGGTGCTGACCGAAAGCGCCGCCATTCTGATCCACCTGGGCCTTGAGTTTCCCGATGCCAACCTGTTGGCCGGCAACCGCGCGCAGATCCTGCGCGGCCTGCTGTACATCGCAGCCAATTGCTATTCGGCCATCGGCATCATCGACTATCCGCAACGCTGGCTGGGCGACGCTGGTGAAAGCTTGCAAGCGCAGCTGACCACCGGCACGCGGCGCTATCTGCATCAGGCCTGGGTGGTGTTTGCCGATCAGTTTGCCGACCAGCTGTTTACGCCCGACAACCTACCCAATGCACTGGGCATCATGGCGGCGGCGGTGTCGCGCTGGGACGAGGGGCGCGAGGTGCTTCGCAGCCTGGCACCGGGCTTCGCCCAGACCTTGGAGCGCGTGGATGCCGACCCGGTCGTGGCGCCCGTGTTCGCCCGGCATTGGCCGCAATGGCAAGTCTCGTAATCAGAAGAAACAATGCCCCGCCGCCCGCCAATCCCTTGCGGCGTGGGCATCCTGACCTACGCTTCTGGGTGTGGCGTAGGAATCATCCTTGAATTTGACTGTCGCAGACATGAAACTCAAGAACCCTGCATGGAATTCAAAGGAGGTGCGCATGCTCATCCGGTCGCTGACCCTGGCTACCTTGATGGCTTTTACGGGGCCGTTGTTGGCTGCTGATGATAATCCGCTGAAGCTGGAGTTGGGCAAAACCCGCCCTCTGGTGGTGGTGGAACTCGATGCCGGTAACCCGACCCTGGCCACGCTCAGGAAACAACTGGAGGAGCCCGCCACCAAGCAGTCCTTCGAAGAGCGCAGCATGGTGTTCTACACCGTGAAGTTCGGCAGCATCGGCGCCGAAGGCGAGAAGTTCGCCAAGGATCCCAAGGACAGCAAAAAGCTCACCCCGCCAGAAACCAATGCCCTGATCCGCGCCCTCAAGCTCGGTGTTGGCAGCGGCACCAAGGTGATTCTGATCGGCAAGGACGGCGAGAAAAAACTCGAGAAGACCGTGCCGCCCGATAGCCTCGACCTCAAAGAGTTCTTCAGTGCTATCGACCAGATGCCGATGGCCGAGAAAGAAGCCGCTGCCGCGCCAGAACCTGCGCCCCCTGCGCCGGCCAAGGGTGCCAAACCCGCCAAGCCCGGCAACAAGCCCGCGCCGCAACCACTCGACGATTGAACTACATAACCCTGTAGGAGCGAGCTTGCTCGCGAAAAACGCCCAGGCCCCGGGTTTATTCTGGATAAACACAGGGCCCCTGAGTTCTTCGCGAGCAAGCTCGCTCCTACAGTAGGGCAAGCCACTCCACGTTAGTCAGCCGCGCACTTCAGGCTTTGGCGCCTTGCGCACTGGAAACGGAAAGTAGAAGAACCGCAGGAATGCCACCCGCTTGATCACTTCCCCGATCAGCAACGGCACCACCACCGCCACCACAAAGCCCACGCACGCTGCCATGAACGGATGCAGGCCCAGGCGCTCCATCAGGTCGAAGGTCTTGTGCTGGATCTCGCCGTGGAAGATCAACAGGATCAATGTCGACTGGCCGATGTACGTCATCGCCCGCGTCAGCACGCTCGACACCATCAACACCCGTGCAAGCGCCCAGCAAATGTACACGCCGATCACCGCCAGCAGGCTGGTCCACAGCCAGTGGTCGTAGCGGCGCTGCGCCAGGTCCATGGTGTCGTGGCTGTAGATAAATACCGCGGCGAACAGCACCAGCGAAATCAACAGGGTCAGCAGCGAGCCTTCATGCCGACGCAGCCAGTCGCGCAGCAGGTAGCCGTAGATGAAGTAGGTGCTGCTGATCAGGGTCACGTCGAGGCTGAAGGGCAGGCCGGGCAGGGTCCAGGTTTGCTCGCCGACGGTGGCCGGTACTTGCCAGAACCACGGCAGCGTCCAGATGCCGAGCAATAGTTGCGCGCCGACCAGCAGGCAAGCGGCCAGCAGCGGCAGCTTCAGACGCTGGATCAGCCGCAGCATCAACCAACTGAACAGGATCGCCACCCAGAAGTGCGGCAAAAACCACAAAGCCTGCCACGGGATGGTGTCCACGGAGGCGTACAGCACGCCGCCGATATCCGGCAGCAACGGCTGCCCGCGCAGTACATCGCGCACGATCACATACATCAGCATGGTGAAGAAGAACGGCTTGAGCAGGCCATCGGCCTTGCGCCCCGCCATCTCCACGAAAGGCTGCTCGGGCTTGAAAAACACCCCGGACAAAAAGAAGAACAATGGCAGCACGAATGACGCCAGGATCGGGTACATCAAGTCCAGCGAGGTGGCGACAAACCAACTGTGGCCATACACGATAATCAGGATACCAATGCCTTTGGCGATATCCATTTGAATCCAACGATGTTTCATCTGAGTCTTCCCGAACGATCATTCACGCCTTGCGCCACGGCTTCAGCCACAGCCCCATACCCAGCAACACCACGGCGCCTGCCAGGGTGCTCAAGCCCAATTGCAGCCACACGTTTTCGATTCGAAACAGCACCAGCGCCGCCAGCCCCATCAGCACCGCGCTGAGCAGCCATTGTCGCGCCCAGGGCAGGGCGCCTAGCAATGCCTGGCGCTGCATCAGCAGCAGCGCGGTACAGAGCACGCCTGCCAGTGCCGCCAATGGAATGCCGGCAAGGCCAAACGCAAACGGCAGCACGCCCAGCAACAGCACGTTGACCAGGCTGCCGAGCAGCTCGCAGCGCAGTGGCTGGCGCGTATCGCCGGCGGCGTAGGCATAACGCGCGAGCAGGGCGTTCCACGCACCGAAGACCAAAGGCACGGCAAACCCTGCCAGCAACAGCGGCAGCGGCGAGTCCGCCGACTGGGTGGGCAACAGCAGCGCCACCAGGCTCGGTGCCGCCGCCACCAGGCCGACGCCGGCCGGCAAGGTCAGCACGCTGGCGGTTTCCAGGCCGCGCTTGAGCAGGGCCAGGCGTTCATCGCCCTGGCGTCGGCTCATCATGCCCAGCAGCACTTGGTTGAGGCTCATCAGCGCAATCAAGGGCAGATTCATCAGCTTGCGCGCCAGGTTGACCCAGGTCACCGCGCCCTCGCCCAGCAGCGATGCCACCAGCCGCTCGATCAGCGCCAGGCCCTGGCTGGCGCCATTGCTGAGCAACAGTGGGCCGATGCGCTGGCCCAGTTCCCGCAGCGGCGCGAGCGACAGCTGTACACGCCATGGCCGCCAGCCCAGGCGCCAGATCGATGGCAGCAGCGCCAGCGGCATCAAGCCACTGCCGATCAAGCAAGCCAGCGCAAGCATGTGCGGCTGGCTGGCGGTGCCGGCCAGCGCGAGGTAAATCACTGGCGGCAGGTTGAACAGCAGCGAACCCAGCCCCGCCAGCACAAAACGCTCGCTGGCCTGCAATGGCACACTGAACAGCGCATGCAGCAGCAGGCCCGGCACACACCACGCCACAATCTGCAGATTGCTGGCGGCCAGCGCCGTGGCGCTCGCCGCCAGCCCAGGGCCAAGCAGTTGCACCAGCCAGGGCGCCAGAAGCATCAGCAGCAGGCTGGTGAGCAGCGCGATCAGCATCAACGCGGGGAATAGCACCGCCAGCCAGTCCAGGCGTTCGCCGTCCTGGCGTTGCAGGTACAACGGCAGCGCGGCGGCACTCAATACGCCGCCGGCCAGCGACATGCGCAGCGCCTCGGGCAAGAACAGTGCGATGAGGAAGGCATCACTGCGCTCCCCCGCGCCCCAGGCCGCCACCAGCAACCACTCGCGCGCAAACCCCAGGCACAGGCCCAGCAGAGTTGCCACGGTCAGCCATACGGCAGAACCCAGCATCAGGGGCGCGCGCCATCAAGCAGCGGCTTACGAAACACCACCGCCTTGACCTGTGGCAGACGCGCCGGGAACAAGCGGCGCGCCTCCAGTACGTTAATCCCCACCATCAGCCAGAACAGCGCCACCATCACCACGGCAAAACTGAAGTAGTGGTCAAACAAACCGCTGACCAGCGCCGACAGAATCCCGGCCGTGCTGCCCAGCCACAGTGCGTTGTCCTTGGTCAGGCGGATCGGGCCCTTTTCCGGCCGGGCTTCACGCCACCAGCGCACTGTGACCGCGATAAACAACAGCATGCCGACCACGCCGGTCTTGTAGATGAAGTTCAGCCACAGGTTGGAGATCCCCAGCAAGTGCGTGCCCGGTACCGGCGGGTCGACTTTGAAACCGATACCGAACGGGTACGCCGCCACGGCCTGCGGGAACATGCGGTATTCATCGAAACGCACTTCGGTACTGGCGTTGCTCGACGAGAAAATGGTCGCCAGGCGCTCCTGCAACGGTGGATAAGCCATCACCAGCGCCACGGTCAACGCCGCGCCGATCATCAGTAAACGCCCGGTGTAAGGCACACGTCGCGTCGCCAGCCAGATCAGCACCAGCGCCAGGCTGACCATCGCCCCCCGGCTGCTCGCCAGCAGCAACGCCGCCGCCCCCAGGCAGGCCACGCCCAGGCCCAGTGCGCGCTTCCAGCCCTGCTCGGTCATGCCATAGCAGAAGGCCAGAGGCAGCAGCAGCGCCATGATTCCGCCGATGGCATTCGGGTGCATCCACGGCGAGCCCATGCGTGACGACATGGCTTCCAGGCCGAATTTCAACGTGTCGAAATTGCCGTAGTTGAGCAGCGCCAGGATCGGCGCAATCCCCGCCCCGGAGCGCGTGCGTACGAATACTGCGATCGACATCACCAGCATCGCCAACGTCCCAAGCAGCAGGGCGATCACCAGGCTTTCGCGGTGCTTGTAGTCCACCAGCAGCTTGGCCGCGAGAAACACCCCCGACAGGTTCAGCAGCCAGCGCAGCCAGTTGGCCACACCGCTGCTTTCGGCGTGGATGCTGACCTGGCCGACGATAAACGGGAACACGCTGAACAGCATCAGCCACAACAGCATCTGGTCGGTGGGACGGCGTGCCAGGCGCGGTGCATCCGGCAGGCGTGACAGAAAGCTGTGCCACAGCACCGCGCCCCAGGTCAGCGCCAGAATCGCTTCGCTCACCGTACTGCGAATGCCCAGATTGAGCGTGGAGTAGGGCATGAAGGTCGCAACCAGGGCGAACAGCAGCAAGCCCCAGAAGGGAAAGCGCAGGATGGTCACGGCCGCCGCCAGCCCGATCACGGCAAGAAAGGCCTTGGCCGGTGACAGCGCGAGGGCGACCACGCCAAACAGCACGCCGAGAAGGATGGCGACGAGGCTTGCCAGGGAGAGTCTCATTTCAGTTCCTCGATCAGTTCGGCCAGGCGTCGGCGATAGGCGTGTTGGTTAAAGCGTTCGGCCCATTGGCGGTGTTGTTCGGGCGGGGCTTCATCGGCGCGCTCGGCCAGGTTCAGCATCAGCTGTACCAGCGCGGGGCCATCGGTGGGCGAAAAGCGCGGTGCCGACGGCGGGGTGATTTCGTCCAGCGAGGTGCCGCTGGCCACGGCTACCGGGGTGCCGACGCTCAGCGCTTCAATCACCGGCAAACCGAAACCTTCAGCGTAGGACGGTTGCCACACACGTGACGCCTGGCGGTACAGCCCCTGCAGCTCGGCGTCGGAAACGCCACTCAGCGCGCGAATGCCCGGCAGCGTACGCTGGGCTTCAGGCAAGTGCTCAAGGCTGCCCACCAGGACCAGTTCCGGCACGCCGGGAGATTGGCGCCGCGCCTGTTGCCAGGCATCCACCAGGAACGGCACGTTCTTGCGCAGTTCACGGGTGCCGACCAGCAGCCAGAAACCTGTGGGCAATTGGCGCGCGGACAGGTCCGCCGCAGGTTCGTTGAAGCCCTCCACCTGATTGGGCAGTACGCGAACCTTGCCCGCCGCCTGGGGAAACAACCGCACGGTTTCGTCGGCGCTGTACTGCGAAGGCGTCCACACCCGGTCAGCACTGCGCACTGCGTAGGCGATCGACAGGCGATCGGTGGTCTTGTACACCAACGCCTTCAGGCGGCTGGCGTGGTAGTTGTCCAGCGTGATCTGGAACAGGTCGTGCAGCAGCACCACGGTACGCAAGCCCTTGGGCTTGGGCGGTAGTGGCAGGCCCATATTGAAGGTGCTGATGTAGAGGTCGATGTGCTGTTCACGCAGGGCGCGGGGTAAAAAACCGGCTTCGAAACGCAGGCGATTGTGTGGTTGGTGCATCGCCGTTTTCGCGCAGCCCCAGGCCGGGCAGTGTGCCCGCAGGCGAGTCTCATCGCCCAGGGGCGCCACGGTAAACCGCTCCAGTTCGATGTCCGGCAAGCTGCGCAGCGCGCTTTCCAGCGCATACACCTGGCGGCTGATGCCGGACTGCGGTGAGGTGCCGACGGTGCGGTAATCCAGGCCTACACGCATGCGGGCTCCTTTTGATTGAGCGGCGAGAGGCTGGCGTACACCTGCTCCAGTTGGCTGGCGGCAACGCTCCAGTCGTGAGCGCGGCGCACATAGGCACGCCCGGCTTCACCCATCGGTGTGGCGGTTTCAGGAAATTGCAGCAGGCGCACCACGGCGTCCGCCAGGCCGACGGCGGTTTGCCCGCCGAGGTAGTCCTGGCCATCCACCAGGTCCAGGCCCGACACGCCCTGTTCAGTACTGGCCAGCGGCAGGCCGGCAGCCAGCGCTTCGAGCACCTTGAGCTTGGATCCGCCGCCATGGCGCAGCGGTGCGAGAAACACCGAGCAGGTCGATTGCAGGTTCAACAGGTTCGGCACAAAGCCTTGCCACTCGATGCGCGGGTCCTGCCAGCGTTCGCGCCAACTGCCGGGCATGCCGAAGCCGCACACACTCATGCGCGCTTCGGGGCAACGCTCCCAGACTTTGGGCAGGATTTCATCCAGGGCCCACTCGATGGCGTCCACATTGGGCGCGTATTCATAATTGCCCAGGAACAGCACGCGGCGGGTCGAAGGGTCAGGGCGAGCACCGGCGAAGTGGTCGCAGTCCACGCCATTGACCACCACCGGCACCGGTTTGCCGGCAATCTTTTCCAGCACCTGCGCATCGCTGTCGGTCACCGCCACCACCTGAGTGGCCTGGCGCATCACGCGCCGCTCCCAGCGCATGTAGCGCCATTGATCATAGCGAATGAACGGCAGCGCCCAACGTGGCAAGCGGTCGTAGGTCGCCGCGCCGAGGGCCGACTCAACGTTATGCTCGGTCAGCACGAAGGGTTGGGATTTGCGCGCCAAGGCATCTTCATAAGGCTCAAAGGTGTAAGTGTGCTCGATCTGCACCACGTCCCAGTGTTCGTTGAGCAATTGATTGAACGTGTCCTGCAGCGCCCCCGACAGACCATTCACGCTGGCCAGCAACGGGTAAGGCGCAAACAGCCCGGCCACCAGGGTTTTCACACTGCGCAGTGGGCGGCGAGGCAGGATGATCAACTCCTCCAGAAACGCTTCCAGTACCTGGCGATCGGTCAGCGACACCGGGTGCTTGTCATGCAGCAGTAAGGTGATCCGGTGCCCACGCGCCGCCAGGCTGCGCAGCAGGTGGAACTGGCGCGTCTTGCCGCCGCTGGTGGCGGGCCAGGGCGAGTAGGGCAGGATCCATAAAATGCGCATGGCGGGCTTCAATCCCATAACAGAATTTGCAGGTTCGACTTGACCGGTACAGTCAATCCGTGGGTGCCGCTCACCGGTGTTTGCGTGCCACGCAACGGGTCGTACAGCGTGGCGCTGGCGAGGCCCGGCAAGTGCGCGTTGCCGCCACGCGCCGACCAGAAAAACCACAGCTTGCGGCCATCGGCGCGGGTCCAGCCGATACTGAACAGGCCGTCGGGCAATTGGTCGGCGGTGGGCGGGTCGCCGGGGGTCAGTTGTGGCCCACTGACGTCGAGGAAATTTTTCAAGGCGGTGTAGACCGGCTTGGGCTTGGCGTCGATATCGAGCAAGCCGTAGGCGCGGTCGCGCACGCTGGCGCGCTGGTCGAGGTCGCTCAGGGTGAACAGAAAAATCTTGTCGAAATCCAATGCGCTCATCAGCGCCAGGCGGCGTATCACGTAGTCGGCCTGGCCCTGTTGGGTGATGATGTCCTGGGCTTCCTTGGGCCCGGTGTAGTTCGACCAGCCCCATTCGGTGCTCCACAGGGTTTTCACGCCGCTGGCGCGCAGCTTCTGGTTCAAGGAGCTGGTCTTGGCGACGAAGTCGAGGTTGGCCGGGTCGTTGCCTTCGGGCAGTTGGGTGTAAGGGTGATAGGACATCACCGTATTCAGGCTTGGCACACCCAGGGCATCAAGGCCGTCGAGCATGGTCTGGCCGTTGGGCATTTCGCTGAAAAACGCCATGCCGGCTGCCACCACCGGTTTGTTCGGGTTGACCGCGCGCAGTGCGGCGGCGGTGGTGCTCAGCAGCCTGGCATAACCGGCCGGGTCAGCCGCCGGGCGCCAGAAGCCCAGCAGGTTTGGCTCGTTCCACACTTGCCAGGCGTCGACGCTGGGGTAGCGCTGGGCCAACAGCGCCATGCGGATTGCAAATACGTTCGGATCCTGCGGCGGGTACTGGTCCTGATAGGGTGCACCCGCCGGCGCGGTGGTGATAAACGGCGCCGAGCCGACCAGGTAGAACACCGACTTGAGCTGGTTGTCTTTGAGCTTGGTAACTAACTCATCCAGGGTCGCTACCTGGTATTGGTCGGCGGCCGGCTCCAGCCGATCCCAATGCAGGTCCAGGCGCACCCATTCCAGGCCCAGTTCCTTGAGGCGGTCGATCTGCAGTTGGTAACGCTCGGGGCTGAACCACAGGAACTGCGCATTCACCCCAAGGAAGTCCTTCCACACCACCACCTTGTTGCCCTTGAGTACATGGTTCTCGGCGTCGGCCGGGCGCCCCCAGATAAAGGCAGTCAGGCCCAGGGCCGCAATCAGCGCAAGGGTGGCGAAGTAGGTCCGTTTACGCGCCATACGGGGCTCCCGCGATAGCCTGTTCGAACAGCTGCTTGAAGCGCTGCGCGGTGAGCGGCCAAAGGCGTTCGCGGCCGATGACTGCGGCGCGTTCGGCCCAGTCCTGGGCCAATGCTGGTGTACGGGCCAGGCGCAGCAATTGCTCGCCTAGCGCGGTCACATCGCCTTCGGGGAAGATCGCGCCGTTACCGCTGGCGACTTCTTCGGCAAATGCACGGGCATCGGAGGTAATCGCCCCGCGCCCGCACGCGGCGGCCCAGGACAACGCACCACTGGTGCCGCGCTGGCGGCCGAGCAGGCCGAGTTTTTTCGATTCACGATACGGCAGCACCATCACATGGTGGGCCTGGATCGTCTGGGCAATTTCGTCGGCCGGCAGATTCAGCCGCCAGTCGATGGAGCCCGCCAGGCCGAGGTCGGCGATCTGGCGGTTCAATTGCTCCAGGTAATTGCCGCCTGCGCCAAACGCCATTTCGGCGGCAGTGCCACCGGCCAGGGTCAGGCGCACACGGTCACGCAATTGAGGGGCTTGCTTGAAGACGGCGGCCAGGGCCTGCAACAGGTCTTCAATGCCTTTGCCACGGTAGATAAAACCGAAGTACAGCAGGTGCAGCGTGTCCAGCGGAGGCAGTGCCACGGCTGCAATGGCCAGGTTGGCGTGGTTGATCACCGCCACTTTGCCGGCGGGCAGTTGCATGCGCTGGCTGAGGCAGTCGGCGCCCAGGCGGGTGAGGGTGATCAGCCTTGTCAGGCCGCCGGCGACATGGCGTTCTTCGCGCAGGGTCAATGGGTCTGCCAGCACCACCGCCGCCTGCGGCAACGGGCTGGGCAGGCGCTCAAGCAGGTTGAGCGGGAAGGGCAACCGCTCGCGCCGCCACACGATGCGCTCGGGGTCGTGCACGGTGGCCGTCAGCGGCAGCTTCGGGTAGGCCTTACGCAACTCGCGCAAGGCCAGGAACTCTCCCAGGCGCCCGCCGCCCAGCTCGGCGTGGACCAGGTCCACGCTGCGCCAGTCGAATGCGGCGATGGCCTGCTTGATCGCCGCGCTCGAGCCTTCCACGCCATTCAACGGTGTCACCACCGTCACGCCCAACTGCTCCAATGCCGTCTTGAAATGGTTCGCGTAATCGGCGATCCCATTCTTTTCCGGTGGCAAAGGCGCGAGCAGGGCGATGCGCATCAGAACGCCCCCCGGTATTTGGCGATGGTCTGCAGCACCTTGGCCGGCACTTCGAATTTACGCCGGTTGATGATGATGCCATCGACTTTGCCGAAGGCAGTGTTGAGGATCGACAGCGCATGCTCCACCACCGGCACCGTGCTCTTCTGGGCTTCTACCACCAGCGCGATCAGGTCGGCGCGGCGCAGGGTGACGAACGCATCACGGTTGTCCAGCAGCGCCGAGGCATCCAGCAGCACCACTTCGCCCGGCTCGGCGGGTGCCGCTCCGCCGACGCGCACGGTGATGCCGTTTTCCTGGAGCAATTGGCGCAGTTGTTCCACCACGAAGGTCACCCCTTCACCGTGGCGCGCCGAGGTCAGCCCGAGGGTCAGGCCGCGTTCGGCCACGCGGTCCAGCTGCAGCAGGCCGTACAGCCGGTAGATGCTCGCATTGAACGCATTGGTGCCTTGCGCGGTGCTGGTGTCCAGCTCCGGCAGGGTGGTCCACAGCGGCAGGCCGAACTTGCGTTCCACCAGGCCGCCATCATGAATGCGCTGGTCGAGCAGGTAGCACAGGTAGATCACCAGCAGCCCAACGACGATGGCAAACGGAATTGCCAGTAACAGCATCAGCAGGGTTTTCGGGAAAATACGCCCTGGGTTCAGGGTGGCTTCCTCGATCACTGCGATGTTGCTGATCTGGCTGTTATCCAGCTCACGGTCGATACGCGATTTTTCCAGGTTGTCCACGTACAGCGCGTAGTTGCGCTCGGTGGCACTCAGTTCACGGGACAGGCGCGCCAGCTCCGGTTCAATCTCCAGGGCCTCCTTGCGTTGCGCTTCGAGGTTGACCAGTTGCTTCTGCTGTTGCACCAGCTGGGTACGCAATGCCAGGTTGTTGCTGGACTCATCGAGCAGCACCCGCTGCAAGTGGATTTCCAGGGTATTCGGCGCACGGTTTTCCGAGCTTTGCACGGTGTTGCTTTCACCGGCGACCTGGGCCTGCATCGCCCGGATCGACGCATCCAGCGCTTTGACCGGCGGCGCGTTATCGGTGTAGGTGCGCATCATGTCGGCTTTTTCCAGCAGCTTCTGGTTAAGCAGACGACGCAAATCCTGTTGCTGCGGGTTCAGCGCAATCTGGCGAACCGTGGTCACTTCCTTGGGCTGGGTCTTGAGCTGGGTACGCGTGCTCTCAAGGGCGCTGTCCGAAGAGGCGATCAAGCGCGTGGTGTTGAAGGTCTCGCCGCGCAACACGTTGATGCGCTCGGACAAGTCTTCCAGGCGATCGGTGATGCTCGCCGCGCCGATCTGGTTCAAGTGGGCAAGGATCTGCTCCTTGTAGCTCTTGATTTCGGTGGCGCTGTTGGACACCTGGCCTTCATAGAAGGCGTACAGGCTCTTGCGCCCCAGGGCCTGGGTGCGTTCGTTGATGTAGGTTTCCACCCAACTCTTGACCACCGCCTGGGCGATCTCGGGGTCGCTCCACTTGAAGCTGATGTCCATCACCGTGGACCCCGCCGCGTGGCTGACTTCGAAGTTCTTCTCAAGGCTTGCGGCCAGGCGCTCCACCGGCGTGGTCTGTTCAATGACGCCCACGGTTTCCAGCACCACGCGCACCCCGTCGAACACTGCGCCGATGCCGTTTTTGACGTAGTACTTGGTGCGTTTCCAGATGCCTTCCGGCGGCGGCATTTTGTCGATGACTTCCAGGTAATGCTCAGCCACCGCTCGCACGATCGGGCGACCGGTCAGCAGGCGTTCCTCATCGACAATCGGGTCGCGCTGGGTGCTGGGCATGACCAGCGCCTGACGGTTGCTGATCTCGATCGGCAGCGTTGAATCACGCCCCGGCTTGACCAGCAGGCGCGCGGTGGATTCGTACTTGGCGGGCAGCAGGAAGGCCCCCAGCAGAATGATCACCAGCGCCGCGATGGCCGCCAGCTTGAACTCATGCCGGAAGATGAAGAACAGGCGCAGAAGATCGCGAAAAGAACGGATCTCGATCATGGGATGTCGCTCCTTTAGTTACTGCCGCCGCTGGTTCGGGTGTAGTTGTAGCCAACCCCGATCGACTTGGTGAATGGGATCAGTTGGTTCAGGTAGGTATCCACGCCCTGGATGCGCTCGCCCACGTTGGATTTGGGCACGAACACCACATCGCCGCGCTGCAGGGGCACTTGTTTGCGCCCGTTGGGCCCGGTCTTGAGGTATTGGCTGAAGTCCAGGAAGTAGGCGCGATAAGTGCCCTGGTTATCCTCGCGCAACAGCGCAACCATGCTGGCGTTGCCTGCCGGGTTGACCCCGCCGGCGCCGACAATGGCTTGCTCCAGGGTGTTGGCCGAGGCGATCGGCACCGTGGTCGGGTTGTTCACCGCGCCGCCGACGATGATCGAATTGCCCGGCGCCTGGTTGATGTTCACCGTCACCCGCGGCTCGCGATACACCGGCGCGAGCTTGTTGCTCAGCTCGTTCGCCACTTCGCCCGGCGTGCGTCGGGCCACCTGGATCGGGCCCAGGAACGGGTAGTTGATTTTGCCGTCGGTTTGCACCGTGTACAGCGTCAGCTCATAGATCGTGCTGACGTTGAACGCCGACAGTGTCGGCATTTCCCCGGCATCGCGCACGATGCGCAACTGGTCGCCGATGCGGATGCGTTCCACCGCCGGCGGCAGTTGAGCCAGTTGGTCGAGGGCACGCTTGCCGTCCTCGACGGTCTTGCCGTCAGGCGCGACGATGCGTGCGGGTGTATTGCAGGCGGCCAGGGCCATCATGGCCAGGACGAGCAGGGTTCGTTTCATCAAATAGGACTTCCTGTAGGTCATGATGCTCACCTCCAATAACCGGGGAACATGCTGATGCGCCGCTTGAGGGCGAGGGGTAGCCGACGTTCCTGATGGCCCAGCCGATAGCCGAGCAACTTGAACGCGCTGCGCACCAGTACTTCGGGTACGCGGTGCAATGCACCGGCTGCGCGCAACGCCGCGAGTTCAGCCAGTACATAGCGTTTACCTTCACCGCCGGCATCGCCAAAGGCCTGGCGTATCCACGGTTCGCGACCGTAGAACACGCCAATGTCGAAGTAGCGGTGAAACTCATCCATGAGTCGGTAATCGTGGGAGTGGTACACCTGCGCGGAGGCGGCGTAGCGCACGGTGTAGCCTTCGATCAGCATGCGTGCCGCGACGTAGGCGTCTTCGCTGCCGATGACATCGGCGGGAAAGCCCCCCACAGCGTGCAAGGCGCTGCGCCGGTACGCGGAAAACGAGTCGGAGCTGAAGCAGGTCTTGATCCCCAGTTCCGGGGCATCGGCCAGGCGCTTGCTACGGCTCTGGGCCGGGTAATTGAAGTGTCGCGACTGCGCGCCCAGCACGC
This sequence comes from Pseudomonas sp. R5-89-07, assembly GCF_003851685.1. Lineage (NCBI taxonomy): Bacteria > Pseudomonadati > Pseudomonadota > Gammaproteobacteria > Pseudomonadales > Pseudomonadaceae > Pseudomonas > Pseudomonas sp. R5-89-07. Next base: position 2,083,593 of record NZ_CP027727.1, read on the forward strand.
CGGCATCCGGGTGCGGCAACTGGCGCCCATAGGCCACACCGTTGAGCGGATCCTGCTGCAGTTCAGCGAGCAAGTTGGCGAAGGTTTCGGGGGTGGCGGGAATGGCGTCCTGGGTCATCACGATCAGGGCATCGCCGCTCACCTGCTCACTGGCCCAGCGCCGCGTGCCGCCGTGGTTGAAGGTGCGGGCATCGATCACCTCGACCCGCGCGCCATAGTCGCGAAAGCGCGCCACGGTGTCATCGCTGGACGCGCTGTCGACCACCAGCATCTCGTCCGGTTGCAGGGTTTGCATCTTCAGCGCTGGCAGCAACCGCGCCAGGTGGCTGGAGGCATTGCGGGTCGGAATGATCAGTGAGGTGCGCATGTCACGTCTTCACTTCGGCGGGCGCACGCCCATAGATGTCATCGAAACGCACGATATCGTCTTCGCCCAGGTACTCGCCGCTTTGCACCTCGATCATCACCAGGTCGATGATGCCGGGGTTGGTCAGGCGGTGTTTGTGCCCGGCCGGTATATAAGTGGATTCGTTGGCGTTGATCAAAAATTCGCGCTCGCCATTGGTGATCTGCGCTGCGCCGCTGACCACCACCCAGTGTTCGCTGCGGTGATGGTGCATCTGTAGCGACAGCGACGCCTGGGGCTTGACCACGATGCGCTTGATCTTGAAGCGGCTGCTTTCCTCCAGCACGGTGTAGGTGCCCCACGGCCGGGTGACGGTGCGGTGCAGGCTGAAGGCCGGATGGTTCTGGCGCTTGAGTTCGGCCACGATGTAGCGCACGTCCTGGCTGCGGTGGGCGTCGGCGATCAGCAGGGCGTCGGGGGTGTCGACGATGATCAGGTCACGCACGCCGACCGCACCGAGTACGCGCTTGGGCGAGTCGATGTAACAGTTGTGCACGTCATGCAAAATCGCTTCGCCATTGACCTGGTTGCCCTGGGCATCGCTGGGGGTGAGCTGGCGCAGGGCTTCCCAGGAACCGATATCGCTCCAGCCGATGTCGCACGGCACCACCGCCACTTGCGTGGACTTTTCCATCAGCGCCACGTCGATGGAAATGTCCGGCGCGCTGCCGAAGGCGTCACTGTCCAGCTCGCGTTGGCGCGAGGTTTTGTTTTGCAGGTGCTGGCTGTGTTCGAGGGCGGCACGTGCCGCGATCAGCACGTCGGGCGCGTGGGTGTTAAGTTCGTCCACCAAGGTGCTGGCCTTGAAGCAGAACATCCCGGCATTCCACAAGTGTTTGCCGCCGTCGAGGTAGGCCTGGGCGGTGGCCAGGTCGGGCTTTTCGACAAAGCGTTTGACGCGGTTGCCCAGCCGCAGCGCTTCGCCTTTTTCGATATAGCCAAAACCGGTCTCCGGGTGGTCGGGTTGAATGCCGAAGGTCACCAGGTAGCCGGCTTCGGCCAGGTCGCGGGCCTGGGCGACGGCGTCGGCGAATGCGCTTTCATTGAGCACCAGATGGTCGGCGGGCATCACCAGCAGTTGCGCGTCGCCACCGAAATGTTCCTGCACATGCAGCGCCGCCACGGCAATCGCCGCCGCAGTGTTGCGCCCGAAGGGTTCGAGCAGCAGGTCCAGGGGCAGGTGGGCCTTGTTGACCCCGCGGTAGTCGTCCAGGGTGCGAAACAGCAGGTCGCGGTTGGTCACCGTGAGCACGCTTTCCACGCCGGGCAGGCGCGCGGCGCGCTGGAAGGTTTTCTGCAGCAGGCTCTGGCCGTCGCGCATGCGCATGAACGGCTTGGGCATGTTCTGCCGCGATACCGGCCACAAGCGCGTGCCCGAACCACCGGAAATGATGCAGGGAATTAATCCGTTGAGGGTATTCATCAATAGACTTCCTTGGTGGAAAGGACGGCCGGGACCGTCATGAAAACGATGTACAAGTCAAACCACACCGACCATTTGGAGATGTACTCCAGGTCGTACTCGACGCGTTTCTGGATTTTGTACAGGGTGTCGGTTTCGCCCCGGTAGCCGTTGATTTGCGCCCAACCGGTGATGCCGGGCTTGACCCGGTGCCGTGAGCTGTATTCGCTGACTGCCACTTCGAATGGAACGCCCGCCGCCTTGGTTGCCGTGGCGTGGGGGCGTGGGCCGACCATCGACATGTTGCCCTGCAGTACGTTGAACAACTGCGGCAGTTCGTCGATGCTGGTTTTGCGGATGATGCGCCCGACGCGGGTAATGCGCGGGTCCTCGCGGGTGGTCTGGCGTTCGGCGGTGAAGTCGCTCTGGTCGGTGAACATCGAACGGAACTTGAACACGCGGATTTCATTATCGTTGTAGCCATAGCGGTTCTGGCGAAACAGCACCGGCCCCTTGGAATCGAGCTTGATCGCAATGGCTGTCAACAGCATCACCGGCGACAGCACCACCAGGGTGAGGCTGGCCAGCAGCAGGTCTTCGCAGCGTTTGATAAAGGGCGACCAGCCGCGCAGCGGCAACTGCGAGGTGTTGAACATGAGGATGCCGCCCACATCGGTGATGCGGCTGTGACCGTAACGCAGGGCGGCCATGTCCGGCACCAGCATCACGTTCACCGACATCTGGCGCAGGCGATTGACCAACCCATGGATACGCTGCTCGGCGGCCCACGGCAGGCAGATCATCACTTGGTTGACCTGCTCGGCGCGGATCAGCTTTTCCAGGTCGCGGGTATTGCCCAGCAGAGGCAGGTTGCTCAGTTCCTTGGGGATGCGTTCGGTGCGGTCGTCGATGAAGCCAATGAGACCGGAGCGGATATCGCCATTGCGTTGCAGGTGGTCGGCGACATGCACGGCGGTGTCGGTGAAGCCCAGGATCACCGTACGTTGCAGGAATTTGCCCTTGCGCATCAGGTTGCGGTACAGGCGCAGCATCACCAGGCGCTCCAGGCAGAACAGCCCCAGGCTGGCGAAGTACCACGCCACCAGATTGCGCGGGTTCAATTGCGGGAACACCTGCAGGATCTGGTACATGAACAGCAGGATGCAGAACGCCGACGACCAGGCCACGATGTTGGCGCGCAGGCGCAGGCGGTTGCTGAACAGCTCTTCGGAATAGATGCCCAGGGCCTGGAACAGAATAACCGTCAGCACCGCGAAAAACAGCAGCAGCCCCAGGAAGTGCGAGCGCATCTCGGGCGCCATCGGGTCGAGGAAAATCGCCAGGACCAGCGGTGGCAAGATGGCGGTCAGCCCATGGACCAACTTGACAAAAACAACAAAAAACTCAACAAAGCCGGCCCGGGTCAGAAACAAACTGACAACTGATGACTTCTCGCGCATACAAACATCCCTCATTGCACACCAGGTTCGCTTTGCGACCGACCCATCGAGCAGGCAGCGCGCTACATCTGGTTAAAACGCAACCATTCATCCAAGTGAAACCATCCAAATGAAGGAAGTTTTGCGGGGCTAGTGGCTAAAGGAGTTCCCTTTTGCGGCTTAGTCAATAAGTTGACCATGAAACGAAGTTGGCATTATAGACACGTTAATTTGAGTTATGTGTGCCATTTTGTTGACGTTCCTTGTTCTGTCACCCGGTGCTGGGATGTGATTTGGAGTGTAGGAACAAATGTCAGATTTTTCCTGTTTGGCAGGAAAAGCTTTTGAGGGGTGGTGGGAAGGGGGGACGCCGAGCGGCTAAATGCTTGAAGCAGGGACGCACTCACAGATCGTAAGATCATCCCCACGCAGAGCGTGGGAATGATCATCTACGGGATTACATTCAACCCAATCGCGCAGCCGCCCGTGCGGTGATCTCTCCACGCACCTTGCGCGATTGCGCCGTACGCTTGCTGGCTTCCTCCACCACATGCTCCGGCGCTGTCTCTGGCCGGCCCGCATCGAAGGGCGGCGCCGGTGCATATTCGATTTGCAACTGCACCAGTTGCGCCGCCGCTTCGCTATACAACTCCGCCGCCAGGGTCAACGCAAAGTCGATACCCGCCGTGATACCGCCGCCGGTAAACAGGTTGCCGTCGCGCACCACGCGCGCTTGCACCGGGATCGCGCCCAACGGCGCGAGCAGGTCGTGGTAGGCCCAGTGTGTGGTGGCCTTGCGACCGCGCAGCAAACCCGCCGCGCCCAACACCAGCGAACCGGTGCACACCGAGGTCATGTAGCGCACGGTTTGCGCCTGGGCCTTGAGAAAGTCCAACGTGGCCGGGTCCTCCATCAACGCGCCGACACCGGCACCGCCGGGCACGCACAGCACATCCAGGTTCGGGCAGTCGGCATAGGTGATGGTCGGCGTGAATACCAGGCCGGTGCTGGAGGTGACCGGCGCCAGGTCTTGCCACACCAGGTGCAGCTTCACGTCCGGCAGCGAACCGAGCACGTCATAGGGGCCGGTAAGGTCCAGTTGCTGGATGCCGGGAAATAGCAGGAAACCGATGTGCAAGGTCATGAGTGAAGCTCCAATAAAAGGGGTGGACGGCTCCACTGTAGGGGCCTAGGCTTTGGCGCATACGCCATTGAGCCCACAGATCACGCCAACCATGCCCAGAATCATTCATGTCCTCGCTTTCGATAATGCCCAAGTGCTCGACGTCACCGGGCCGCTGCAAGTGTTCGCTTCGGCCAATGACCTGGCCCGCCAGCGCGGGTTGCCCTTGCCCTATGCGGTGAATGTGATCGCTGACCAGGCCAGACCGGTAATGACGTCTGCCGGCCTGGCGCTGGTGGCCGACCCGCTGCCCGTCGCGGAGCAGCCGTGCGACACGCTGGTGATCGCTGGCGGCTGGGGCGTATACGGCGCCGCCGAAGACCCGACGCTGGTGCGCTGGGTGCGGGAAAAATCGCGGCACACCCGGCGCATGGCCTCGGTGTGTACCGGCGCTTTTCTGCTGGCCGCCAGTGGCCTGCTCGACGGTTGCCGCGTGGCCACCCACTGGACGCGCTGTGAAGAGCTGGCGCGCAAGTTTCCGGCATTGACGGTGGAGTCCAATCCGATCTTTATCCAGCAAGGCGCGCTGTGGACCTCGGCCGGTGTGACCGCTGGTATCGACCTGTGCCTGGCCCTGGTGGAGGAGGATCTGGGACGCGCCGTCGCCCTGGAAGTGGCGCGGCATCTGGTGGTATTTCTCAAGCGTCCCGGCGGGCAGTCGCAATTCAGCGTGACCTTGTCCCTGCAAAAGAGCGACAGCCGCTTTGCTGAATTACACGCCTGGATCGCCGAGAACCTCACGCTGGATCTGAGTATTTCCACCCTGGCCGCCCAGGCAGGGATGAGCGAGCGCAGCTTCGTGCGCCACTACCGTGCCGAAACCGGCCAGACCCCGGCGCGGGCCGTGGAGCTGATACGGGTCGAAAGCGCACGCCGGCAATTGGCAGACAGCACAGCCCCGATCAAGCGCATCGCCGTGCACTGCGGGTTTGGTTGTGAAGAAACCTTGCGCCGCAGTTTCCTGCGGGCCCTGTCGGTGACGCCCCAGGCCTACCGCGAACGGTTTTCACCGGCCTAGCAATTCCAGCAGCGCTGCGAGGGTGGCCTGCGGCGCTTCCTGAGGAATATTATGGCCTACGCCAGGCAACACCTGCCGCCGATAAAAAGCGCTGAAACGCTCGACATCGTCGTCCTCTTCCGGTGGCGGCCCTACACCGTCTTCGGCCCCGCACAGCGAAATGCTCGGCACGCAAATCGGTGGTTGCAGCGCCAATGCCTGCTCGATAAATTCCAGCGCGGGATCCCCCGAGGCATACCTGAAGCGATGGCGGTAGGAGTGGATCACCACCTCGACAAAATCCGGGTTATCGAACGACGGCGCGGTTTGCCCATACAGCTGCGGCCCGCGCGCCCAGGTCGGTGACCACAGCGACCACAACAGCTCGCACAGCTCCCGACGATTGGCGGTCAGGCCATCCACGCCGCGCTGGGTGTGAAAGTAATACTGGTACCACAAGCGGTGTTCGGTCGCAGGTGCTCGCGGCTTGAGGGACTGGGCGATGTCCTGGATGTTGTAGCCATCTGCCGTCACCAGCCCGCGCACCCGTTCCGGCCACAGCGCCGCAACGATACACGCGGCGCGCCCACCCCAGTCATAACCGGCCAGTGTGGCGCAGGGGATCGACAGCGCATCCATGAAGTCCAGCAAGTCCTTGCCCAGCGCGGCCTGCTGACCGGAACGCATGACCTGCTCGTTGATAAACCGCGTCGGGCCATAACCGCGCAGGTAGGGCACCAGCACGCGATAGCCGCGCTCGGCCAGGACCGGCGCGATTTCATCGTACGCGCGGGGGTCATAGGGGAAGCCGTGCAGCAGGATCACCGGCGCACCCTCGACCGGGCCGTGGGTTTCGTAGGCGATATCGAGCATGGAGGTGCGCACGTAGAGCAGGGGGGCGAGGGCGGTCATCGTCGACTCCTGAGTGTTGCTGAGACATTGGCTGACATCAAGGCTGCCACACCGTTTTCGAACCGCTGAGCTTACGGTCCAGAAACGTCGCCGCACTGATCAACGCCAAATGGCTCAGGGCCTGGGGCGTGTTGCCCAGGTGCCGGGCCTGGCTGTCGAACTCTTCGGCATACAGCCCCAACGGGTTGGCGTAGCGCAGCAGTTGTTCGAACTCCAGGTGGGCCTTCTCCACTTGGCCGGCGCGGGCCAGGCATTCGACGTACCAGAACGAACACGCGGTAAACGCGCCTTCGGTGCCTGACAGCCCATCGATGCGGCTGTCGTCGTTGCGGTAACGGTAGACCATGCCGTCGCGTACCAGGCTTTTTTCGATGGCCTCCAGTGTCGACAGCCAGCGCGGGTCAGTGGCGGCAACGAAACGCACCAGCGGCATCAGCAGCATTGAGCCGTCGAGGGCGGTGCTGCCGATGTGCTGCACAAAATGCCCGCGTTCTTCGTTCCAGAAGTTGCTCCAGATGTCGGCATAGATGGCCTGGCGGGTCTGGTCCCAGCGCGCGAACGGCGCCGGTAGCGAACGCTTGGAGGCCAGGCGGATGGCGCGGTCCAGGGCGACCCAGCACATCAGGCGCGAGTGCAGGAAGTGATGCTGCTCACCGCGCATCTCCCAGATGCCGACGTCTTCGTGGTCCCAGATTTCGCAGACCTGGTCGACCACCTCCACGGTATGTTTCCAGCCTTCGTGGGAAATGGCTTCGCCGTATTTATTGACGAGGTAGACCGCGTCCATCAGTTCGCCGTAGATATCCAGCTGAACCTGGCTGAACGCTTCGTTGCCCACGCGCATCGGCTGGGCGCCACCATGGCCGCTCAAATGCTCCAGTGTGGTCTCGGGCAGTTCCTGGCGGCCGTCGATGCCGTACAGGATGTTGATCTTGGTGGGCTGGCCGCAGCACTCGCTGACCCGACCTTTGAGCCAGCGCATGTAGGCATTGGCTTCCTCGACAAAACCCAGGCGCATGAACGCGTAGACGGTAAACGAGGCGTCGCGGATCCAGGTGTAGCGGTAGTCCCAGTTGCGTTCGCCGCCAGGGCTTTCCGGCAGGCCGAAGGTGGCGGCGGCGATGATTGCGCCCTGTTTGCGTGAGGTCAGCAGCTTCAGTGCCAAGGCCGAGCGGTTGACCGTTTCGCGCCAGCGCCCGCGGTAGTTCGATTGGCCGATCCAGCTGCGCCAGAACTTCAAGGTGCGTTGCAGGTAGAGGTCAGTACAGGCATTGGTCACCCGTGGGTCGTCCTGGCCGCCGAGGACGAATTCGGCGCCTTCGTCCTGGGCCAGGGTGAAGCGCGCCAGTGCCGCATCTTCGTCCAGCGTGAGCGGGTGGCTGCTGACCAGGCGCAGCCCAGGCTGACCGTCCGCGCTGAACAACACGCCGGCATCGCAGGCTTTGGCGTGGGTCTTGGCGCGGGCGTAGTCATGGCGCACGGCGCAGCGCAGGTGGAAGGTCGCCCTGCCGCTGACCACCCGCACGCGGCGTATCAATAGTGGCAGATCGTCGACCTCTTCGCTGACGGCCAGCAAATCGGTGATTTCCACTACCGCCGTATCGCTGAGCCAGCGGGTTTGCAACACATTGGTGTCGGGCAGGTAGATCTGCTCGCGGCGTGCATTGGGCAGGTCTGGCGTGAGCTGGAACGTGCCCGCTTCAGGGGTATCGAGCAACGCGCAGAAAATCGACGGGCTGTCGAATTCCGGCCAGCAGAAAAAATCGATGCTGCCCTGGTCGTTCACCAGCGCCGCGCTGCGCATGTCGCCGATGATGCCGTGAGCATGAATGGGGCTTTGTGGCTCGTTCTTCAGATCAACCATTGCCACGAAACTCCGGATAAAGGCTCATGCCGCCATCGATGAACAGCGTGCTACCGACCACATAGTCGGACGCGTCGCTGGCCAGCCATACCACGGCGTTCGCCACGTCTTGCACATCGCCGACCCGGCCATAGGGAATCAACTTGAGCAGCTCTTTTTCCGCGGCGCCTTCGGTGGCCGCGCGGTTGATCGCGGTACGGATCGCCCCCGGTGCAATCCCGTTGATCCGAATGCGCTGCTCGCTGACTTCCTGGGCGAGGGTGCGCATCAGCATCTCCACACCGCCCTTGGACGCTGCGTAATTGGCATGCCCGGCCCAGGGAATCAACTGGTGCACCGAGCTCATGTGGATGATCTTGCCGGCAGCGCGGGACACGCCCTCGCGCACGCCTTGACGGTTGAAAATACGCACGGCGGCGCGGGCGCAGAGAAACTGGCCGGTGAGGTTGACGCCGATCACGGTGTTCCAGTCGTCGAGGCTCATGTCCACCAGACTGGCGTCTTTTTGCAGGCCGGAATTGGCGACGAGGATATCCAGGTGACCGAAGGCATCGAGGCTCTGGGCGAACAGGCGTTCAACGTCGGCCTCCTTCGACACATCGCCACCGATGGCAATCGCCCGCCCGCCGTTGGCGTTGATCTGCGCGGCGAGGGCTTGGGCCGGTGCCGCCTGGGAATTATAGTTAAGCACCACGGCCGCTCCGGCTTCGGCCAGCGCCTTGGCGGCACCCGCGCCGATGCCGGAGCTGGCACCGGTGACCAGGGCCACTTGTTGTTCCAACGAGAGCTGCATGAACTGCCCACCTTTGATTTGTGAGTTCAGTCAGCTGACTGGCAGGGCAGCGTACAAGTTCATCGCTTATTTCAGCGACCGCCAGCAATTGCCCTGCTTAATAGGAAGCATTATTATTCACGCCCCGCCTTCCCAGTGCACCCGCGATGATCCCGCAGCCGCCCCGCAGAACAGGCTTTTTCGAGCACTACGAAGAGTTGATCGGAACCTGGACGCGCCGCCTGAGAAACCGTCAGCAGGCCGAAGACCTGGCCCATGACACCTTTGTGCGGGTGCTTGAGTCCAAACCCTGCGAGGTTGAACAGCCGCGAGCCTATTTGCACCAGACAGCGCGCAATATCGCGGTTGACGCTTACCGCCGCGAGGACCGTCGTGAGGCCATGACGCTGCACGCCGTTGACCAGCGTTCGCCCCACAGCGGTGACCCTGAGCACTACATGCACGCGATCCAGTTGGCGGACTCGATCGAGCGGGCCCTGGCCGAGTTGCCGCTCAACTGCCGCAGGATCTTTGTCTGGCAGAAGATCGAGGGCCTTACCCAGCAGGAAATCGCCGAGCGCCTGGGACTGTCTAAAAACATGGTGGAAAAGTATATGATCCGCACCCTGCGGCACTTGCGCGACCGCCTGGACGCGCTGGCACCATGAGCCGTTTTGAAACAGGACCTTCCACCATGGATACCCGTGCCCGCGATGAGGCCGCGCAATGGTTCGTGCGCCTGCAGGATGGCGAGCTGAGTGCGCAAGAGAGCCAGCGTTTTGAAGCCTGGTGCGCACAGCGGCCTGAACATCAATATGAATTGGATGTGCTGCAAGGTCTGTGGGGCGCCGCGGACTTGCTGCCCAAGGCTCGGCTGCAGGCCCTCGGCGATGCGTCGATCGAGCGCCCTGTGCGCCGCGCCGTGCTGCGCTATGCGCTGGCTGCCAGTGTGGTCGCCGTTGCACTGGGTCTGGGATTGTTCCTTACGCTCAACCCGGAAAAATCGTACAACGCTGAGTTCGCTACGCGCCTGGGCGAGCATCGCCAGGTGGTTTTGCCCGATGGCTCGTTGATCGACCTCAATAGCCGCAGCGTGGTGACGGTGCACTACGAACATGGCCAGCGCGGTGTTGAGCTCAAGCAGGGCGAGGCGATGTTCAGTGTCGAGCATGATCCCAGCCGCCCCTTCGTGGTGATGGCCGGTGCAGGGCATGTGACGGTTACCGGTACGCGCTTCGATGTACGCCGGGACGACGAGCAGACCCGCGTCGCGGTCGAGGCCGGTACGGTGAAGGTGCAGGGGCGCGTGTCGGATCAAGTGGTGACACTGACTGCCGGGCGTGGCACCCATGTCGATAGCCAGGGCCAGGTGGCGGCGGCTTACGCGGTGAACCCGGCGGAACTGACGGCCTGGCGCAGCGGCAAGTTGATATTCAACAACGCCACATTGAGTGACGTGGCGCGGGAAGTGTCGCGCTACCGCGAACAGCCGCTGAGGGTCAGCACGGCATCGGTGGGTAACCTGCGCCTGACCAGCGTGTTCAAGACCGGTGATACCGACGCTCTGCTCAAGGCCCTGCCGCAGATCCTGCCGGTGGCCGTGCAGACGCTACCGGATGGCAGCCAAGAAATTATTTCACGCTGAGATTCAGGTTTTTTTCGAGTTCTTCGTCTTCTTCTGCAACTGCGACTGGTTTGTATTAACAGCCGACACCCTTGCGATCACAGGACCCGGTTCGACGTGAAAAAACTCGCCATCGATAACGATAAAATTTCCCGCTGGGCACCCCTGGCCCTGGTCATTGCGGTCAGCACCGCACTGCCTGCCGCCTATGCTGGCGAAGGCATTCATATTCGCGCCCAACCCCTGGGCGCAGCGCTGAGCCAACTGGGGCAGCAAACGTCCCTGCAGGTATTCTTCAGCCCCGATATGGTCGCGGGCAAGCAAGCGCCCTCGGTGGACGGCGACCTCGCGCCCGAGCAAGCCCTGCGCCAATTGCTGCAGGGCAGCGGGCTCGATTATCAGATCGACGCCGGCTCTGTGACCCTGCGCCCGGTGAGCAACGGCACCGGGGAGGCTGGCTCGCCCCTCGAACTGGGGGTGACCGATATCAAGGTCGTCGGCGACTGGCTCGGCGATGCCAATGCCGAAGTGGTGCAGAACCATCCTGGCGCGCGTACCGTGATCCGCCGCGAAGCCATGGTCGAGCAGGGCGCGATGAATGTGGGTGACGTGTTGCGCCGTGTTCCCGGCGTGCAGGTGCAGGAAGCCAACGGCACCGGTGGCAGCGATATTTCCCTCAACGTCGGTGTACGCGGCCTGACGTCGCGCCTGTCACCACGCTCCACCGTGCTGATTGATGGCGTACCGGCCGCGTTCGCCCCGTACGGCCAGCCACAACTGTCGATGGCGCCGATTTCCGCCGGTAACCTGGAGAGCATCGACGTCGTACGCGGTGCGGGTTCGGTGCGTTATGGGCCGCAAAACGTTGGCGGTGTGATCAACTTCGTGACCCGTGCAATCCCGCAAACATTTTCCGGTGACGTCGGCACCACGCTGCAGACGTCCGCCCACGGCGGCTGGAAGCACGTCGAGAACGCCTTTATCGGTGGCACCGCCGACAACGGCATCGGCGCCGCGCTGCTGTATTCCGGGGTCAATGGCAACGGTTATCGCAACAGCAACAATTCCAATGACATTGACGACGTCATCTTCAAGACTCACTGGGCACCGACCGATCAAGATGACTTCTCGCTGAACTTCCACTACTACGACGCCAGCGCCGACATGCCCGGCGGCCTTACACAGCAACAGTTCGACGCCAACCCCTACCAGTCGGTGCGCGACTGGGACAATTTCAGCGGCCGCCGCAAGGACGTGTCCTTCAAGTACATTCGGCAGATCGACGACCGTACCCAGGCCGAAGTGCTGACGTACTACTCCGACAGTTTCCGTGGCAGCAACATCGCCAATCGTGACCTGAAAACCCTCAGTTCCTACCCGCGCACCTATTACACCTTCGGCATCGAGCCACGGGTGTCCCATGTGTTCGACATCGGCCCGAGCACTCAGGAAGTCAGCGTGGGTTATCGCTATCTGAAGGAAGGCATGCACGAACAGGCCACCAGCCTGAACTTGGTCAATAACGTGCCGACGCCGGGCGGGCAGAGCGATGGTCACGTCTATCAGGACCGCACGGGTGGTACCGAGGCCAACGCGTTCTACATCGATAACAAGATCGATATCGGAAAGTGGACCATCACCCCGGGCATCCGCTTCGAAGATATCCGCACCGAATGGCATGATCGCCCGGTCGTGGGCCTCAATGGCAAGCGCACCGAGGAAAAACGCCGCGAGATCCATAACAACGAACCGCTGCCGGCCCTGAGCGTGATGTACCACCTGTCCGATGCGTGGAAGTTGTTCGCCAATTACGAAACCTCGTTCGGTAGCCTGCAGTATTTCCAGCTGGGGCAGGGCGGCACCGGCAACCAGACCGCCAACGGCCTGAATCCGGAAAAAGCCAAGACCTACGAGATTGGCACACGCTACAACGACAGCGTCTGGGGCGGCGAAGTGACGTTGTTCTACATCGACTTCTCGGATGAACTGCAGTATGTCAGCAACGACGTGGGCTGGACTAACCTCGGCGCCACCAAACACGCGGGTCTCGAGGCGTCGGCCCACTACGACCTGTCCTACCTCGACCCACGCCTGGACGGCCTCACCGCCAACGCCGGTTTCACCTACACCAAAGCCACCTCTGAAGGCGATGTGCCCTTCAAGGGCCGCGACCTGCCCCTGTATTCGCGCGAAGTGGCGACCCTGGGCCTGCGCTACGACGTCAATCGCTGGACCCATAACCTGGATGTCTACGCCCAGTCCGGCCAGCGTGCGCCGGGTACTGGCACTACTTACCTCACACAAGGAACCGCCGATGGCCAGTTCGGTGATATCCCAGGTTATGTGTCGGTCAACGTGCGCAGTGGCTATGACTTCGGTGCGCAATTGTCGAATCTCAAACTGGGCGTTGGCGTGAAAAACCTTTTCGACCAACAGCATTACACCCGCTCCAGCGACAACAATGCCGGGTTGTATCTGGGCGAACCGCATACCTTCTTCGTACAGGCCAGCGTCGGGTTCTGACCGTGCGTTGATTCAAGCGATCGCCGCTCATCCTGTCCTGGGTGAGTGGCGATTTGCGTTGTGTCGTGGGCGGGGAAAATTTCGCGGTTTGTTCTTCATCCCTCAAGGCTTCGTTCCTACCCGTATGCGGGTGTTTTCAACACGTCGAGGAACCTATTGCCTGTGCTCTGCCACACAGCAAGGGCCTGCTGGTGCAGAAGATCCACCCGTTGTTGACGCGTCTGCGCCAGCAAGGCATCGCCCTAAATCAGAACTGGAGCACCCCATGTCGGTATCCGCATCCAATCAAGCGTTCGCCTCATCAACTGACAACCTGCCGCAGACCCGCGCAGACGCACCAGCCAGCCCGGTGGTCAAGGCTGCGGGCGCGGCGGGCCCGAGTTTCGAGCAGTCGGCGAGTCAGTCCGGCCCGGTTTTCGACAGCGCAGCGCAGTCTTCGAAACCAGGCTTCAATCCAGGCCCGCCCTTACGTCCCAACCCGACACTTTCAGGCCCGCCTCCACGGCCCAATCCAACGCTGCCGGATCCTTATTACGGCAAGCAAAGCAACGAGCTGTTGGCTCAGGGGCTGTTGAATAAATACAACGTGTTCAAACCCTGGTACGCACCAACCGTCACGCCCGAACATATAAATAATATGGCAGGTCGACCCTTGACCGGGTATCCGGAGAGGGACGCGAACATCAGGCTGGCCAGGGAACTGCTCAAACGCCCGGGGCTGATGCAAGCCCTCGATCGAAATGACGGGACGGGTGCTTTGGATCAGTCCCTGTCCAAAGAAGACATCAGCAAATTCATCCTTTCGTCGAACCCACTCAAGCTTCAGGACGACAGGCAACTTGCTCAGAATGTCTTGAATCACTTCAGCGCATTGAAAGGGCCGAGGTGGAGCGCCGATAGAAACGCTATCGACGTCAACACTTTCGCAAAGTATGCGTCGCGTCCGCTTTATGGTCATGGGCCAACCGACAGCATTACCCTGCTATCGCGAGAAATCATGGCGCGCTCGGAGTTGAAGGGCTCGATGGATAATGTCTTCGGGTTTCTGCGCGATGGCAAGATCACCCGGGAAGACCTGTATCGGCTCCTGCGCTAAGACCTGGCCCAATGCGTTGCATCGGTGGGTAGACATTCGGCCAGGAAACCGCTCCTCGGTGATGCTGGAACCATTTACAAGTATTTACCACGAAGAAAGCATCCATCGGTCTTACCCAATGGATGCCTTCGTCTACGGGAACAGGTAATGGCCTATGAATTCGACATCATTTGAACCTCGCCAGTCTCACTCCCAGTACGCTGTTGCAACCCTGCCTGCTTCGGCAACTACGCTACAAAGCCCGAGCCCCTCTCAAGCAAAGGGGCTCAACCTCACGTCGTCACCCAAGTTCAGTTTCAAGGCGCCTACGACTGAAGACTTCGATAGGGGCTCGCGCGCCATGGAGGACAGGCCGGCGCCTCGCTCAGCACTGTCATTGCTCGAAGCGCTGTGGGGCAAATTGTCACGCCGTCAATGAGGGCCAACCCATGGACCTCGCTGGGCTGGTTACAAACGTTCAAGGTTTACCAAGAGCAGGCTGACGGCTTGCCGGAACCATTATGTTTAGGTTGCCACATATCCGAGGCTTGTCTCGCGCTGACCGTCACAGCGCTCTTGAGGATAGGTCACTCGAGGTTCAGGTAATGCAACCTAAATAAGGTGGAAACGAACATGACTAACGGCATAAATACTTCGGGCTCTGGATTACCTCCCCTGCACAATTGGTCCGCCGGTGGGAGTCAGGCGCCTGCTACAGGCAGTGGGGGTTTCACGCGGCTCAGCGTGGTCGACAAGGCGATTGGCACTCAGCAGCCGCTCGGAACAACCTCCAGTTATGTCTCCAAAAACTTGATGGTCAACGGCGCCAGTCGGCATTTTGATGGGCAAGGTTTGTATGGCGGAATGTCGAAAGTGGGCAATCCGTATATCAGTTCCGATGATCACCTGCTGGCGACTGATCTGAGTAACAACTTTTCCATGCTGGATAAGTTCAAGAAAGATGGTCATCTGACGCAGAGCGGGCTGCAACAAATTGCCAACGAGGATGTACACACCAGCAACGTCTCCGAGCGCACCATCCTGTTGGCCAGGGAGATACTCAATCGTCCTCGGCTCAACGAAGCGATTCTGGTAGATGGCGGTAAAATCACGCCCGAAAGCCTGGCCAAGGCATCGGACCTGATCGTGGGTAATACCAATCCCAATACGCAAAGTGCCGACCCTTTCCATTCCAAAACCAATGCACAAGTCGTCCAAGCATTCAGGGGCATGTTTGATCAATTGCGCGACACATCCGAAGACTACAATTTCTTCTTCGAGAAGCACCGCTACGTCAAGACAGATACGCTGATCGAAATGAGTAAAGACCCTGACGAAACCGACAAGAACGGTAATGTTGTACGGGATCCGGCGACTGGGTTCCCCAAGAAGAAATACAGCGAGCAGCAGGTATACGTTGCCAAGAACATTGTTGAGCGACCAGGATTACTCGACTCCCTGGACAGCAATAAGGCTAACGGCACCAACATTTTCGGCAGCCACAACATTGATGGCTGGCTGAAGAACTACAGCATCGACCGATGGCTGGAAAACGACAAGAAAGAAAAGGGCGACTGAAGGCTTTGCAGGTGCATGAGCGGGCTGAATAATCGGGCCGCTCATACAGGCGTGCGTTTATACCCGCACGATTCTTCCGCTGATCGCCACCGCCGCCAGCAACCCACCGATCAGCAGGAACGCGGTCGCCACGCTGCTGCCATGGGCAATGAACCCGATCACGGCCGGCCCGGCCAATATGCCTGCATAGCCCAGGGTGGTAATGGCGGGCACGGCAATGTGTTCGGGCATTACGTTCTGTTTGCCCACGGCGGTATAGAGCACCGGGACGATATTGGAGCAGCCGGCGCCCACCAGCGCATACCCGAGCAGCGCCATCTCCCAGGCCGGGGACAGCGTGGCCAGAAACACACCGGCCGCTGCCAATGTGCCACCTGCCACGATCACCCGCGTAGCGCCCAAGCGCCGCACAATCACGTCACCGGTCAAACGTCCGGCGGTCATGGTCAGCGCAAATGCGGCATAGCCGAGGCCTGCATAAGCCTCGTCCAGCCCGCGCTCGGCACTGAGGAACACCGCGCTCCAGTCCAGTACTGCGCCTTCGGCGAGGAAAACGATGAAACACAAGCAGCCGATAAACAGCACCACGCCGTGGGGAATGGCAAACGCCGGTCCTGAACTTTCGCTGCCATAGGGCAGCAAGTGCGGCCCGGCCTTGAGCAGCGCCACTACCATGATGACGATCACCACCAGGGTTGCCTGCAGTGGCGACAAGCCCAGCGCCAGCAAACCGGAGACGCCGGCCGCACCGACGATGCCACCCAGGCTGAACAGGCCGTGAAAGCCCGACATCATGGTTTTGCCGCTGGCCCGTTCCACGATCACCGCTTGCAGATTGACCGTCGAGTCCACGGTCCCCAACCCCGCGCCAAACAGGAACAACCCGGCCATCAGCAGCGGAATCGAACTGACAGTGGCCAGCAGCGGCAATGCCAGACAGATCATGATCGTGCCTGCGCTCAATACGCGCCGGCAGCCAAAGCGCGACGCCAACACCCCTGCCACAGGCATGGCAAGGATCGAGCCTACCCCCAGGCACAACAGCAACAGGCCAAGTGTTCCCTCGTTGAGTTGCGCTCGCGCCTTGGCGTACGGCACCAGGGGGGCCCAGGCCGCGATGCCGAAGCCTGCGATGAAGAAAGCGATACGGGTCGACATTTGCTCCAGCCGCCCGGGAACCACGGGGGCAGAAGTGGGAATGGCAGTCATGAATAATCCTTGGTGTTGCGTTCAACGAACGATGTCCTGCGCGACATCCTTGCACATCAGGCCTCGTCGAGCGAGCCAGGTTCCCTCGGGATTTGCGGGCGGTGCGCGACGGAGTTTCCCAACTAAACGTTATCGCATGTATCGACGTGGGCGTTCTGTAATAGGCTGTTGCTCTATTTCTCAGGCAACCACGAGCAGACCGATGAAATTTCCCTGGCAGCTTGCAGCGTGACTCGGTTCTATGATGCCCGCGGCAATATCTATGGGGTGGTCAGCCCTGCACATTTGCGTCGCCGGGGGGTTGACCTGCCTGGCAGCGCCGACCTCGCCGCAAGTGAGCGCCAGGCCTGGACCGCATTGGCCATCGTCGCCGAATGTGGATGGGGGGCAGTGCCGCCGTCGGCCGACGCCAAGGCTCATCGATGCGACGGGTTGCTGGTGGGACCGTTCCAGGCAGCGCCGCCCTTTGATCTGCTGATCGTCAATACCGACGGCAGCCTCGCCGAGCGCAGTGGCAACGGGTTGACCATCTTTGCCCAGGCAATGACCGACCAGGGCCTTATGTCCGAGGGCTGCGAGTTGAGGGTGCATCACGATAAAGCGGATGCAGCCTCACCGCTGGCCACTCAGGTGGAGCCTGCGGTTTACCGGCAGGCCCGCGGCTTTTGGCTGACCTTGGGGCAACCGGTTTTCGGCCCTTCGGCGGCCGGTGCCGAAGGGATAGATCGCGTTCTGGCGCAGCAGGATGGGTTCAGTCACGTGGCCGCGCTGTCGGCCATAGACCCGCAATGGGGCCGCAGCCAGTTTGTGCGGGTGGGCAACCCCCATTGTGTGACGCTCGTCGAGCAGTTGGACGCGTTGCCGAACAATCAAACGATGCATCAACCCGCACTGTTTGAGCGATTGCAAGCGATTGCGTTTGCTCCGCCTCTGGGCAGTGGTCGCCCCTGTGTCGGCGGGGTGAATTTGCAATGGGCGGCACGTGCGTCAGGTAATCAGGTGATCGCGCGGGTGTTCGAGCGCGGTGAGGGGCCTACCGCGTCCTCGGGCACCAGCGCCAGTGCGGTGGCTTGCGCGGCATGGCGGGCAGGGTGGGTTGGCGCTGGAGAAGTGGCTGTGGTGATGCCGGCTGGCACAGCGCCAGTACGTTTGCGGGTTGAGGGCGAGACCTTATTGAGCGTCAGTCTTTTCGGGACTGCGCATTCATTGGAGTAAGCCATTGCCATTTAATGGGTGTCAGCTGTTTCCTTGGCAGGTAGTTCTCTTGGAAATTGATTGAGTAGGAACTTTCTTATTAATGATGATGTGTTTATTAAACGAATTTATTACTTTGTAATAGACAGTTCCATCCTCGCCGTAAGAATCTTCTCTTTTATTTTCGAAGGGCCGAATTTTCCCTGAATTCGCTAAGCTTCAGAGCGTTCAGGTGCTTTTTTTCGGCCAGCATTTGGCACTCAACGGAGAAAGCTTTTAATCAGCAAGTTATCGACGGTGGGTAACAACGGATGGCTGACGTTTTTGTTTCGTCAAATTTCAAATTAATGATTCCACAGGTGCCTGCCAACTTGCAGGTACTTGCTTTCAAAGGCAGTGAATGCCTGGATCAACCGTATTTCATTCAAGTGCAATTAGTCAGCGAAAACCCTGACCTTAATCTGGAAGCGTTGCTTCATCAGCCTGCCTTCCTCTATTTGGGCGAAACGAATCAAGGCCTGCACGGGTTGGTTTACGCTATCGGCCGTGATACGCCGGGTACTCGGCTCACCCGTTATCACCTTACCCTCGCGCCCCGTTTGGCCTGCCTTGCCTACCGTCGCGACCAGCGGATTTTTCAGCAGCGCAGTGTGCCGCAGATCATCGCCAGCGTTCTTGAACAACACGGCATCCTGGCAGATGCCTACGCCTTCGAGTTGGGTCCGGTGATTTATCCGCCTCGGCTCTTCTGCGTGCAGTACGCAGAAACCGATCTGCACTTCGTTCAGCGACTGTGCGAGGAAGAGGGAATCCATTACCACTTCCGTCATAGCGCCGATTCACATCTGCTGGTATTTGGTGATGATCAGACAGTGTTTCAGCGCCTGCCGATGCAGCGCTATTGTTCGACAGCCGATCCTATGGGCGCAACGAAGGGGGTCAGCCGCTTCGATGTTCGCCTGCAAACTCGCAGCCGGCGAACGGTGCGCCGTGACCATGACTTCGAACACCCGTCGCTGCGGTTGCAGCAAGCTGCCGGCTGCGCAGCGGGCCCAGCCCTTGACGATTACCGTTACCCTGCCGGATTCTCCGGCCATGCACGGGGGGCGCAACTGGCGCGTCGCAGCCTGGAACGACACCAGTGCGACCGGCATTGTGCGTCAGGCAACAGCGACCAGCCTTTGTTGCGTAGTGGCCATTTTCTTGAACTGCAAGACCATCCGGATCCGCTCTGCAACGACCTGTGGTTGATCACCTCGGTGCGGCACGAAGGCTATCAGCCACAGGTGCTGGAAGAAGCGATAGCCGCTACGGACACCTTCGTCGGGTATCGCAACCGTTTCACCGCGACCCCCTGGCGTGCGGTGCATCGGCCTGCTCTCAAACATCCCAAGCCAACCATCAATGGGAGCCAAACGGCGACTGTTACAGGGCCTGCGGGCGAGGAGGTGCACTGCGATGCCTATGGCCGAGTGAAGGTGCGGTTTCATTGGGATCGCCTGGACAAGACGGATGACAACAGCAGCTGTTGGGTGAGGGTTGCATCCGGTTGGGCCGGTGCCGGATTTGGCGCCCTGATGATCCCACGGGTGGGCATGGAGGTGCTGGTGACCTTCCTGGAGGGCGACCCGGACCAGCCATTGATCAACGGTTGTTTGCCCAATGCACTGCACCTGCCGGCCTATTCCCTGCCGCAGCACAAGACCCGCAGCGTACTGCGCAGTTGCAGCGTTCCGGGCGGCACGGGCAGCAACGAGTTGCATCTTGAAGACCGCCGTGGCGAAGAGCTGATCTACCTGCGTGCTCAGCGTGACCTGGAGCAGCATGTGGGGCACGACAGCCGTTTGGAAGTGTTGGGCGAGCGCAGTGAAATCATTCGAGGCTTGAGCACGGTTCGCCTCGAGAGCGGTGAACAGCGCCACCTCACGGGCGACCGCAAGGTTTTGCTGGAGGCGAGCGATCACCTGGCCGTGCACGGCGACAGCCACACCCAGGTAACTCAGGTCATGGTCATCGAAGCCGGCCAGCAGATTCACCTGAAGGCGGGGGCCAGCCTTGTCGTCGATGCCGGTGCGCAGTTGAGTTTCAAGGCCGGCGGCGAGCATTTGCAGATTCAGGCCGGCGGGATTTTCAGCAGCCGGCCAATCACTGTTGGCGGTGCGCCATCCGCTGCAAGGTCGGCCAGTGCTGCGTCGGTTACGGGGACGCCTGGGGTGTCGGCTGTACAGGGCCTCGTCATGGATGTGGCCCGCCTACTGGACGCGGATTATTGCCCCATATGCGAGCGTTGTCGCGAGGGCCAATGCGACATCACCGGGAGGGCCGCATGATGCAAGCGCTGCCTTATCAATGGATGGCGCAACAGCAACAGGCAGGGCGTCGCTTGTGCCTGATACTCGAAGCCAGCAACGAGCAATGCCAGGCGCTTATGGCAGTTCGCGATCTCTCGCAGTATTGCCCGCTCTATGGCGAAACAGCGGTAGCGGAACTGGCGAGCAGGGGCCCCGTGATCCTGTTATTGGACCAGATGGGGGAGCCTGCGCTGGCCAATCTTCTGCAGGACCCGGAGGCAAACCGGGGCTGGCTGGGCAGTTTGCCCAGCGATGATCTGGTCGCTGTGACCCGACATTGGCGTGAGCGACTGCTGGTCGGGCCGGAAGGCAAAAAGGCCCTGTACCGTTTCCACGACAACCGCACCCTGGCCCGTGCCCTGGCGTATCTGCCGGCAGAGCAATGGCCCGTCTACCTGGGCCCGCTGACCAGCGTGTGCTACTGGCATGAGGACCGGTGGTGCAGCCAGGACAATTCCGCGCCGGGTGAATATCCGGTCCCTGACCCCGCGCCCTGGCTGGAGGCGCCCAACCCTCAGGCCGGGGCCATTCTCCAGGCCAATATCCTGCGCTATCTGTTGGCTGAGCACAGTGAAGACCTGGTTGCTCTGGTGGAGTTTCACGACCCCAGGACCTGGCTGGCCCAAGTACTCGAGCAGGCCCGTGACTGGCAATGGCGTTCGCCTGAGCAGCTTGAATTTTTGGTGGTGCGCCGGTTGGAGGAGGCAACTCGGGGCAGTGTCATTCGGTGGCAGCCGTTGGAGGGGGAGGCACCGGGACAGCATTTTGAGCGTGTGCTGGAGCAGTGGTGCAAGGAGGGGCTCGGGGATGAGTAGGTGGATGAGAGGTGCATTGCTGGCTGCTGGAGTGGCGTGGCTTTCGGGGTGTGCGGGGAGGGCGTCGGACAGCTTTACGCTGGAGGTGGATTTGCCGGCGGGGTTTGACGTGTTAGGGGACGCTTCGTATGCACCTGCATCAGGCGAAGTTTGCAAACTGCCTAGAAGAAATGGCAGGCGACCTGAGCTCAAAATATTCAAGGCTATCAGAAAGCCCATCGCCAACAGGGTCAGTTTTGAGGTGCCATTGACGGAGCAAGTTAATGGCTGCCCTTTGGTATTGCGCAGCCTTGTTTTCGCAATTAATGCCAGTTGGGGGCAGCGTTGGTCGGATATCGGAAGGGACTATGCCCTCATCTATTTTCACGATAGATGGGAGCCTGGAATGCCTTTGATGCCTGAGACTGGGGTCCAGGAACTCCCTGGACGATGCCAGTGGTTATTTCGTACCGCTGGCCCCGAGCATGCCATTCTTAAATTCCTTTGGTGCAAATCACTGGATGCTGCTGGCGAACTTAAGACGGCACGGCCTGGGGGGCATGTGCACCGTGATGCATTGCCGGGGAAAACGTTGAGGTTGGTGTTGGGATTTACCGAGGAGGAAGAGCCGGCTGTGGCTGATAACTGGGTAAAGGTCCTGGGTGGCTGGAAGCGCTGTAAGGGCGAAAGCGCGGAGGATCTGTACGCGTTTTGCCGGGGGAATGTCCCCGACTTCAAGGCTTTCAAAATGCCGGATGGACGCTTATGCAGCATTTACCCGTCATGTAATTAATAGGGAGAAACTCCGTGAAACAGGATGCATGGAAGCAACAGTTTTTTAACGACAGGATGCCCGCATGCCCATCGCGCGGGGATTGGTTGTCCTTTCGTCTGGTCGATGAGACGGGCAGTGGTAAGGCCTACGGTGGGCTGCCATACACTCTCGAGGACAGTGCGGGGCAGCAATACAGAGGGCGGTTGGATGGAGACGGTTTTGCCAGACATCCGGATGTGTATCGAGGGCCGGTAATTCTGCTGATGGATGAGCCTTATTCAGGAAACGAAATGCCTTATAAAAGGCTTATGAGTCGGCGTGACTACGCATTACCCATTACGGAGCTTCAGGTACGTGCAGAACAGACTTATTTTCTGAGCAGCGATGGCCAGCGTGTCGAAAATAACCCGGCACGGCAAAAGGCAGATCGTTTTTATCACGTGGAGGTCAGTGATCTGGTTCGGTACAAAGCCCACTTACCTCCAAAGTCGCCCGAGGTTTTTGGGCCTCCGCGAAATGCGCTCAACATTATGGCGGATCTAGGGTTTGGCCCTCCTGAGAACTTAGTCAAAGGGGTGATGCTTTTTCCCAACCAATTTACGACTTTGGAGGTACGTCCTCTACGAGCGTTACGGCCAATCATTTCCCCTGATGATCAGTTTTGTGCGCTTAACCTCTATCAGCTGGCGCTTATGGCTACGTTGAGTTACTGCGAATTTGGCCAGGATCCTCCAACGGGAGATGGGGATACGGTCAGTTTTCCGCTGAACCCAAGTATAGGAAACGTGTTTGTAGAGCAGTTGTCGCGTTACCAGGAGGCTTGGAAGTTCGACTCAGATCAAGTTCAGCGGTTTTATCCATTGTATGAAGACGTCGCCTACTCCCGTCGCTTTGAGATTTTGCCCTTTGATCCTCTTTTGTATGAGCGCAATCAACCGCCTGGTGAGCATCCGGAGCGTATACATTTTTTTAACGACGTTGAATCCGGCACTGACACTCAAGCTTTCATTTGTCATCACGATGAAGTTGTCCTTATAGCTGTCCGTGGTACGGCCAGTGGCGCAGATGCTTTGCGCGACGCAGATGCTCATCAAGTCCCTTTTGTCGAAGGTGCCGGTAAAGCTCATCGAGGTTTTTACCAAGGGTTTCAGGCTATGTATCACTTTGTTCTGGATTACCTTTCGCGATACTACATTGATCAACGCGTGGTCATCTGCGGTCACAGCCTTGGCGGCGCGATTGCTTTACTACTCGCCGAAGCACTGCGCCGCATCCCGGACGCCAACTACAACATCCTCCTCTACACCTACGGTGCCCCCCGCGCCGCCGATTCCGAATTCACCGCAGGCGCCTGCGCCCTGGTCCACCATCGAATCGTCAACCACAATGATCCCGTCCCCAGTGTCCCTGCGCCGTGGATGAACACCACTGCCAAACTGTGGGTGCCGGGCGCCGTCACCTTATTCAGCGCCCCCGCCGCTGGCGGCTTGTTGTTCGCCGCTGGCCTGGTACGCGTCGGTGGGAATGCTTATCAGCACCATGGTGAGCAACAGCATTTCATGCCCATTGAACTTGCCGATGGCACGCGTTCTTCGGTGTTGTGGAAACCCGGCTGTGAGTCGATCCAGGAGGTGGGGTGTAATCGAGCGTTGCAGCTGCACGGCGATATGCCCGAGCGCGACAACCTGTTGAGGCAACTATTCCAGGCCAAGCAGCACTTCATGACCACCAGCTATATTCCCGCTGCCTGGGCGACATTGCGGCGCTGGCAGCAAACCCTGGATAGCCAGGGCCCGCTGGTGAGCACGAGGGAGTTCGAGCTGCTGGATCGCGCGCTCGAAGACATGCGCGAGCAGTTAAGGGCCAAACGCCGCCAGCTTGCCCGCTCGCGCCCGGCCAATGACCGTAGCCATGAGCACAACGATGCCTTGAACGTCGAGATCGACCGATTGCATACCAGTCGCGAGCGCTTGGCCAGCCTGCGCTGGCGCCGCCTCGACACGGTAGCCACGCTCACGGCGCCAACCTGCGGCAGGGCCTCAAGCGCTGGTTCACCCACCGGGAAAACCGAGCCATGTCCCAGGTTGCCAGTATCCCGCCAGCCATCCACAGCGACCTGGGAAAAGCGCACGTCCTTGACATCGACTCGATCGTCTAGCTCAGCGCGTTACACAAACTCCACCTGTGCCGGCTGGCGCTTCATCAGCACCTTACCGTTGCGGATCGAATACAACGGCAGGCCCTGACTGCGAATCACCTCGTAGTCACTGTCTGCCGAGAGCACCAGCAGATTGGCCGGTCGGCCGGCTACCAGGCCGTAGCGGTCGCCGAGCGCCATCGCCTGGGCGCTGTTGTCGGTGACCAGGTCCAGGGCGCTCTGCAGGTTGCGGTAGCCGAGCATATGGCAGATGTGCAAACCGGCTTCCAGTACCCGCAGGATGTTGCCGTTGCCCAAGGGGTACCAGGGGTCGACGATGGAGTCCTGGCCGAAACACACGTTCATGCCGGCTTCTAGCAGTTCGTTGACGCGTGTGACACCTCGGCGTTTCGGAAAACTGTCAAAGCGGCCTTGCAGGTGGATACTTTCAGTGGGGCAGGAGACAAAGCTGATGCCGGAGTGGCCCAGCAGGCGAAACAGTTTGGCGCAGTAGGCGTTGTCGTAGGAGCCCATGGCCGTGGTGTGGCTGGCGGTGACACGGGCGCCCATGTCGCGGCTGCGGGCTTCCTCGGCCAGCACTTCGAGAAAGCGTGAGTGCGGGTCGTCAGTTTCGTCGCAATGCACGTCCACCAGACAGCCGGTGCGTTCGGCCAGATCCATGAGGAATTTCACCGAGCTTACCCCTTGGTCACGGGTGTACTCGAAGTGCGGGATGCCGCCGATCACGTCGGCGCCCAGGCGAATGGCTTCTTCCATCAGTTCACGGCCATTGCGGAAAGACTCGATGCCCTCCTGGGGAAAGGCAACGATTTGCAGGTCGATCAGGTGCGAGCTTTCTTCACGCACTTGCAGCATGGCTTTAAGTGCGGTGAGGTCCGGGTCGGTCACGTCGACGTGGGTGCGCACATGCTGGATACCGTGGGCAGCAAGGGCCTGGATGGTCTTCTTGGCGCGGGCCTTGGTGTCTTCCTGGGTGATGGTGGCTTTGCGTTCCCCCCAGCATTCGATGCCTTCGAACAGGGTGCCGCTCATGTTCCAACGGGGTTCGCCGGCGGTGAGGGTGGCGTCCAGGTGAATGTGCGGTTCGACGAAGGGCGGGATCACCAGGTTGCCGGCGGCATCCAGGTCTCCAGCCGCTAACGGTGGTACGGCTGTTTGCGCAGTGATGCTGGCGATCCGGCCATGTTCCAGGTGCAGATCATGCAGGCCTTCACGGTTGCGCAGGCGGGCATTGATGATGTGCATGGGCAAGTTCCTCTTGGCTAAATTCAATCGGGCGGCCTTCAGGTTACCACCGCCCGTGGTCAGGCTCATGCCTGGGCGTCAGCCAACGGTTGGCGCACGCGCAGCAAGGCGCTGAGCAGGATGTAGGTGAGCGACGCGGCAGCAATCCCCACCAGCGGTGCAACCCATGGCGAGTTGAACGCCAGCAGCGTGCCCACTGCATACGCCGTCAGCCCGGGCCAGTTGAATGCGGGCAGGCGGGCGTCCGCCAGACGTGGGTACTGGCCGCGATAACGGTAGAAGAAGTCCGCCATGATCACCCCGCCAATCGGCGGAATCACCGTGCCCAGCAGAATCAGGTACGGCACGAGCATGTCGTACATGCCCAGCAAGGCGAGTAGGGTGCCGATCACCGCGCCCGCAAGCGTCACGGTTTTGCGCCGCCGGGTGCGCAGCAAGTTGCAACCGGCGACGGCGAAGTTGTAGATGGTGTTGTCCTGGGTGCTCCAGATATTGAGCAGCAACATGGCCATCGCCGCCATGGCGAAACCTTGCAGCAGCAAGACTTCCACCACATCCGGTTGCTGATAGACGATGGCGCCATAGGCGCCGATCAACACCATCAGGCCGTTGCCGATAAAAAAGCCGATCAGACTGGCCAGTACCGCGACCCTGGCCGAGCGGGAAAACCGCGTCCAGTTGGTGGCCTGGGTCGCGCCGCTGACAAAGGTGCCGAACACCAGGGTGATTGCCGTGGACAAATCCAGCTCGGCGCTCGGCACCACTGCCATCAGACCATCCAGCCCGCCAATCTTCACGGTAGCGACCCACATCGACAGCAACAGCAGAATGCCCATGGCGGGCACCGCGATGTAAGACAGGATTTCCAGCCCGCGATACCCCACGTACGCCGTGGCACAGAACACCAGGCCAAACACCACCATCAAGGCCAGCACGCTGCCCTGGCTCAATTCGAAGTACTTGCCCAGCACCACGGCGGCAGTGGCGGTGCCCCAGGCATACCAGCCGATCTGGGTGAAGCCGAGGATCAGGTCACTGAGCTTGCTGCCGATTTCACCAAAGCAGAAACGCCCCATCAACACCGAGTTCAAACCGCTCTTGAAGGCGATGTAACCCAGGCCAGCGGCGTAGCTACCCAACAACAGGTTACCCAGGGCCACAACGCCGAGCATGCCGGTAAAACTGAAGGCCACCCCCAGCTTGCCGCCGGCAAACATGGTTGCCGTAAAAAACGTGAACCCCAGCAGCACCATGGCCGTGGAGGCCAGGCCCTTGCGCGCATGCAGAGGGACTTCGCTGAGGGGGTAATCGTTGCCGGATTCTTGCTGGGTCATGTGCCTTGCTCCCTGAATAATGACGCTGGCCTGTTGCACCGTACGTGCCAAACCGGGGGCAGTGGTGCAAGCACCCATGGCGCTCGATCTTTATAGCAGCAGGGTTGTTTCCGGGGGGGCAATCAAGCGCGAAAGCAGTGCAACCGTGACACAAATTGGATCGGCTTGGGCCAGGCGTAAAAAAACCACCCGCAGGTGGTTTTTTCAACAACGCATCGCTACTCGCCGCGATAGATACACCCGCTGGTGCACGTCTCGTGGATGCGAATCGCACTGAGCTCCGGCAGCAGTGGCTTCAATTCGGTCCAGATCCACTTGGCCAGCACTTCGCTGGTAGGGTTTTCCAGGCCGGGGATGTCATTGAGGTAATTGTGGTCGAGACGCTCGTAGAGCGGCTTGAAAATCGCCTTGATTTCCGAGAAGTCGCGAATCCAGCCGGTATGGGGGTCCAGGTCGCCGCTCAAGTGGATCGCCACCTTGAACGAATGCCCGTGCAGACGCCCGCATTTATGGCCGTCCGGGACGTGGGGCAGGCGGTGGGCGGATTCGAACGTAAACTCTTTGAAGATTTCCACGGTATTTTCAGCTCGGTCAGGTATCTGGCAGGCGGCGAGTTTAACAGCTTGACCCGTCGCCGCGCATACCGCTGGGTCAAAGGGCTTGCAAACGCTCGCCCAGCCCACCGTTGTCCGCCAACTGCAGAAACTCGTCCCCCAACCGCCGGCTCTCGCTCATTGCCGTCTGCCAGTATTTGTGGCGACTGGCGTCATCGCCCATGAAACGCTTGAAGTCGCTACGGTCCGGCAATTTGCCGTAAGGCAGGCGGGCCAGATAGTCCTTTGACGGTGCCAGCAGCAAGACGTCCTGCAAACCCTGTTGGTTGCTGCGCCGCCACGGCAGGCCTTTGTCGAACCAGCCGGGGATGACCCGGTCGGTAAAGTGCGGGTACAGCACGATATCCTCGCCGCGGTAGGGCAGGTCGAGGTGGTAGTCCAACAGGCCGCCGTCGCGGTAGGTGCCGGCACCTGCGCCGGGCAGGTCGCGCACGCCTTGCATCACCATGGGAATCGAGCCGGACGCCAGCAGTGCCTGGCGCAGGTTGCCCAGTTCCAGTTCAAGGAAGCGCGACGGGAAATCCTGCAAGGGGTGCACCGGGGGCGCCTGGCGGGGATCGTGGACGATCAGGCGTTCGAAATGCCGCGACAGCCGTGCGCGGCCGCGCAGGTTATCGGCGATCACCGAGGACAGGCCCAGGCCCAGCCGGCCTCGGTGGTCGTCGGCGAGCAGGCCATGGCTCTTCACCACCATGATGTTCAGGCGGTAGTCGGGGTTGCTCAGCACCTGTGCATCGCGGCCGGCCAGCAGGTCGTCGAGCATGCGTTGGCAACTGCGGCTGACTTCGGCCATGGTCACGCCTTTGGCGAAACGCTGTTCGTTATACAGGCGACCGAGGTCGAGCAGGCCCTGTACCGGGTCGGGCAGGCAAGCGCTGGCAAACCGCCAGGAACCAATGGACGCACCGATCAGTGCCCGCTCCCGAGGCGCACGCGCCAGCCAGTCGCCGAACAGCGCCAGGTCCAGGCCCTGGATACCCAGTGCCTTGGGACCGCCGGCCGCACCCGGAAGAATGCCAACGTCAGAAGAGGTAAGGCCTTGCTCGCGAATGCGTGCAAAGGCGCGTTTACCGGCCTTGAGCGTCAGGGCAGGGAACTTGATGTGGATAGCTGTCATACCGGTCTCTGTCAGAGCGATTGAAATAGCGAGCTCGCGAAAAACGTCAACGATAGCGCGTAAGCCTTTATAAGCACTGCGCCTGTTGGTGCAAGCAGGAAATTGCCATGGTGGCAATTCAGCTTCAGTTAAGTTGGCGCGCGTACCGTAGCCCGTCGTAGGAAAAACATCCTGAAACGGAGACTTATCATGAAGTGCCTCACGGCGCTGGTCGCCGCCGGTATCATTGCGTCCTCGGCCACGCAGGCCTGGGCAATGGACCCCGACAAACCGCTGAAATTGCCTGGCACTGTTACTATTCTCGCGTTCGATCAGCTTGAAGCCACCGCCCTTGCGTTGCACCCCGGTTCGACCCTGCTGGGCACCGACCTGGACGAGGAGTACGGCAAATACATCTACCAGGTCGAGCTGGAAGATGCCCATGGCCTCGAGTGGGATGTTGAATTGGACGCGCTCACCGGGCACGTTCTCAAGAATCATCAGGACACGTAATGACGGTATATCGACGCGCCGCTAGTGTGGTGCTGCTGGCGCTCCTGGCCTTTTGCACAAGCCTGGCCGCTCGCGACCTCAATCAGGATGAAGCCCTGGCACTGCGTCAGCAGGGGGTGATCCTGCCGCTGGAGCACCTGTTGCATACGGCGATGTCGCGCTATCCAGGGGCCCGGCTGCTGGAGGCGGAGCTGGAGAAAAAGCACGGCCAATACGCCTATGAAGTGGAACTGGTGACCACCGAAGGCGTGGTGCGCGAAATCAAGCTCGACGCAACCACCGGTACATTGATCAAAGATAAGGAAGACTGATGCGCCTGCTTCTGGTGGAAGACAACGTGCCGCTGGCCGATGAGCTGCTGGCGGGCCTGCAGCGCCAAGGCTATGCCGTCGATTGGCTGGCCGATGGGCGCGACGCGGCGTACCAGGGCCGCAGCGAACCCTATGACCTGATTATCCTCGACCTTGGCCTACCGGGCTTGCCGGGGCTCGAGGTACTCGCGCAATGGCGCGCGGCAGCCCTGGCCACGCCGGTGCTGGTGCTCACGGCGCGGGATTCCTGGGCAGAACGCATCGAAGGGCTCAAGGCCGGCGCCGATGACTACCTGAGCAAGCCTTTCCATCCCGAAGAATTGCACCTGCGCATTCAGGCGCTGTTACGACGGTCCCACGGGCACGCCAACCAACCGACCCTGCAAGCTGCCGGTCTGCACCTGGATGAAGGCCGCCAGTGCGTGCTGCGCGACGGTGACGAGATCCAGCTGACGGCCGCCGAGTTCCGCCTGTTGCGTTATTTCATGCTGCACCCCGAACAGATTTTGTCGAAAAGCCATCTGGCCGAGCATCTCTATGACGGCGAGACCGAGCGCGACTCCAATGTGCTGGAGGTCCACGTCAACCACCTGCGCCGCAAGCTGGGGCGCAGTGTGATCGAAACCCGGCGCGGCCAGGGTTATCGATTCGGCGCCAGCCCTGCATGAAGTCGATCCAGCGGCGCCTGAGCCTGGGGTTGATCAGCGTGATGGTGGTCGTCGGCGTAGTGCTGGCACAAACCAGCCTGTGGCTGTTCGAGGCCGGGTTGCAGCGCTATCTGGAGGCCGGCCTGCGCAACGACAGCGAAAGCCTGTTGTCGGCCCTGGTGCGTGGGCCCAACGGTGTACAGTTGGATGAGCATCGCCTGTCACCCGCCTATCAGCGCCCATTCTCGGGGCACTATTTCCGCATTGATTTTGCCGACACGCACTGGCGTTCCCGCTCATTGTGGGACCAGGAACTGCCAACGCTCCCCGAGGCCGGGCTCAAGGGTAACCTGCAATTGGGGCCTGAAGGCCAAAAGCTGTTGGTATTACGCTCGGACTACAAGCGCTTTGGCCAGCCAATTTCCATCAGCGTGGCGCAGGACTACACGCCGGTGCGGGAAAGCTTTCGCCTGATGCGCCAGATCGGCCTGGTACTGGGGCTGGCGGCATTGCTGGTGGTGTTGGTACTGCAACGCATCACCGTGCGCCGCGCCTTGCGCCCGCTGGAAACCGCGCGCAACCAGATCGCCCAGTTGCAACAGGGCCAGCGTTCGCAACTGGACACCCAGGTGCCGCTGGAGCTGGAGCCATTGGTGGCGCAGATCAACCATTTGCTGGCGCACACCGAAGACAGCCTCAAACGCTCGCGCAATGCCCTGGGCAACCTGGGGCACGCGCTGAAAACCCCATTGGCGGTGATGTTGAGTGCAGCGTCGAGCGAGGCCCTCAGGGATCAGCCGCAGTTGAGCCAGTTGTTGCGCGATCAGCTTGAGCAGGTGCAGCAGCGTCTCAACCGCGAGCTCAATCGCGCGCGCCTGGCGGGCGAAACCCTGCCGGGTGCGCTGTTCGACTGTGAAAAAGAACTGCCGGGGCTGTTGGCTACCTTGAACATGATCCATGGCGAACATCTGGACCTGAGCTACCACGTCGCCGCCGGCCTGCAACTGCCGTGGGACCGTGAAGATTTGCTGGAGTTACTCGGCAACTTGCTGGACAACGCCTGCAAATGGGCGGATGCCGAAGTTCGATTGAGTGTGAGCGATACACCGCACGGTTATCTGCTGGCGGTTGAAGACGACGGCCCCGGTATTCCAGAAGCCCAGCGCGATCAGGTATTCAGCCGTGGCGCACGCCTGGATGAACAGATCGACGGCCATGGCCTGGGGCTGGGCATCGTGCGCGATATTGTCGAAGTGTGGGGCGGGGTGTTGCAGTTGCAGGAAAGTGAGCTGGGTGGGCTCAAGGCGCTGATCGAGCTGCCACACCGGCACGTCTGACCTACAGCCGTTCACTCAAGAAACACCAGAACCGAGAACTAACCTGTGGCGAGGGAGCTTGCTCCCGCTGGGCCGCGAAGCGGCCCCAAACAATTGGACTGCTGCGCAGTCCAGCGGGAGCAAGCTCCCTCGCCACAGGTACGGTGTTAGCCTTGACTGACTGGCATTAGGGCAGCCCGCTCCTAAAGGCAAGACGGTTCCTACACCCGAAACTGATCCATCAACCCCTGCTGCTGATTCGCCAGGCTGTTCAACGCCCGGCTCACCCGCGCCGATTCATTGGCCTGTTCCGACAGCGACTCGGTCACATCCCGAATCGTCGCCACGTTGTTGTTGATCTCCTCGGCCACTGCGCTTTGCTCTTCGGCGGCGCTGGCGATTTGCAGGTTCATGTCGCTGATCACGGTGACGGCGTCACCGATCTGGCGTAGCGCGGTGACCGCCTGGCCGACCTGCTCGACACTGCCCTGAGCCTGGCGATAGCTGTTGCCCATGGCACCGACCACTTCTGCGGTGCCGCTTTGCAAGTGTTCGATCACCACGCGCGTTTCTTCCACCGACTCCTGGGTGCGCCGTGCCAGGTTGCGCACTTCGTCGGCCACCACGGCAAAGCCACGGCCAGCCTCACCGGCGCGGGCAGCCTCGATGGCGGCATTGAGCGCCAGCAGGTTGGTCTGCTCGGCGATGCCGCGAATCACTTCGAGCACCGAGCCGATCTTCTCGCTGTTGCTGGCCAGGCCTTCAACCTGTGCCATGGCGGTGCTCATGTCCGCCGCCAGCAGGCCGATGTTGCTGGTGGTCTGGCCGATCACGGTCAGGCCATCGCAGGTGGACTGGTCGGCATCGCGGGCGGCTTGCGCGGCTTGGGCTGCGCTACGGGCCACGTCCTGAGCGGTGGCGCTCATTTCGTGAGAGGCCGTGGCCACTTGGTCGACCTGGCGATACTGTTGCTCCATGCCGGCGCTGGTTTCGCTGGCAATCGCGGCGGATTGGTCGGCCGTGCCACGGGCGTCCTGCACCGAGCGTTTGACCTCGGCAATGATCGGTTGCAGCTTGTCGAGAAAGCGGTTGAACCAGCCCGCCAGTTGGCCCAGCTCGTCCTGTTTGGCGTAGGCCAGGCGGCGGGTCAGGTCGCCTTCGCCGCTGGCGATGTCTTCAAGCATATGCGCTACGCCAAGGATAGGCCGGGTCACGCTGCGTGCCATCAGCCACACCAGTATCAAACCGACCACGGCAGCCAGCAGGCCCAGGCCGAGTTCCAGCAGGGTGCCCCTGGTGTTGTCGGCATCCAGCTGGGCTTTGAGCGCCTCGGCTGGCGCCACCAAAACTTTTTTCGGTACGTCCAGCAGCACGCCCCACGGCTTGCCGCCCGGAATCGGTGCAAAAGGCGCCAGCACTTTGAGTTGCTGGTCGCTGCGCAGGCTGCGGGTCTGTGTGCTGCCCGCCAGGGCACTGATCAGTTGTGCGCCGCTGGCCGTGTCGACCTGGTCCAGGCGTTGGCTGAGCTTGCTGGCGTCCGGGCTGTAGCCGGCGAGCAAGCCGGTGGGGCTGAGGATGCTGACCTGGGTCTGGCCGTCGTACAGCTTGTGGCTTGCCTGTTGGCTCACGGCCTGCAAGCTGTTGAGGTTGATGTCAACCGACAGCGAGGCAATGACTTTGCCGTTGACCACCAGCGGGAAGACGATGCTGGTCATCAGCACATTCTGCCCGTCGATCACATAAAAGTAGGGCTCGATCACGCAGGGCTTGAGGGTGGTGCGTGGGCAGGTGAACCAGGCGTTGGCTTTTTCGCCGCTGGGGCCGACGGAGGTGTCGGCCATGTCGCTTTCGGGCAGCGCCATGGAGGTGATTTTCCCCGGCGTTGGCTGCGACCAGTACAGGGCGAAGCGGCCTGTGTCGTTACTGCCCAGTTCGGCCTGATTGGCGAACAACTCATCCTTGCCGTCCAGCGCATTGGCTTCGAATACCAGGGACAAACCGAGCAGGTCGGGGTTGGCCTGCAGCGCGGCCTTGACCTGACGGGTCAGGTCTTCGCGGGTATCGAAGGCGTCCAGGAAGCGTTTTTCCGCCTGCTCGCGCAAGAACAGCACCTGACGGGAAAACCCGTGGCCGTACTGGTAGGCATCCATGAACTGCTGGCGAATGCCCAGCGCCTGCACTTCACCCTGGGCCTCGATGCGCGCCTGGGCGGCTTCATCCAGCATCTGCATGCTGGACGCCTTGACCTGCTCGGAGCTTTGCGCCATCCGATACAGCGACAGACCGACCAGCAGGGTCACGATACCCAGCAGGCACAGGCCCGCGAGCAGGGTGATTTTCCATTGAATGGAGAGCTGCCTGAGCGACATCGGGACATCCTTACCTGACTACACATGGAACATCGCTATCGGCTGCGCTGAGTTTTTCTTTATTCAAACATTCAATTTAACGCTCAAAACGGCGTCGCTTTTTGACATGGCCGCTGCGCTGCTGCAAAGTGCGCGCCCTCTAATAAGACTCTTCAAGCCCACACCTGCAGCGCCTTCAATGGCCGCTGCGGCGCGGGTATGCCTGTCTTTTATGTTTTTGTCCTGAGGTAACCATGATTAACGCTGTTATCGCCGCGGTCGGCACCATGCTGGTGCTCAGCCTGTCCCGCGTGCATGTGGTCATCGCCATCATCGTCGGCGCCCTGGTGGGCGGCTTGACCGGTGGCCTGGGTATCGACGCCACGCTCAAAGCGTTCAACAGTGGCTTGGGCGGTGGTGCGACGGTGGCGCTGTCCTACGCCTTGCTCGGCGCTTTCGCGGTGGCGATTGCCAAGTCCGGCCTGGCCCATGCCCTGGCGGACAAAGCGCTGTTGCTGGTCGATCGCCAGGAAGCCAGCGGCGGCAACCACGTCAAGTGGCTGCTGATCGGCCTGCTGTGGGCGGTAGCAATTGCTTCGCAGAACATCCTGCCGATCCACATTGCGTTCATCCCGTTGTTAGTGCCGCCGCTGTTATATGTGTTGACCAAGCTGCAACTGGACCGTCGCCTGATCGCGTGTGTCATGACGTTTGGCTTGATCACGCCTTACATGTTCCTGCCGGTGGGCTTCGGCAATATCTTCCTCAACCAGATCCTGCTGGCCAACGTGGCCAAGAGCGGCGTGGACATCAGCCAGGTCAACGTGACCCACGCCATGAGCCTGCCCGCGCTGGGCATGGTGGTTGGCCTGCTGGTGGCGGTGTTTGTCAGCTATCGCAAAAAACGCGTGTACGACCTGGCGAAAATCGAGCGTGTCGAACAGGTGGCGGTGCAGTACAACCCGTTGACCCTGCTGGTGGCCGGCCTGGCGATTGCCTCGGCGTTCATTATTCAGCTGTGGCTGGACTCGATGATCATCGGTGCGCTGGCCGGTTTCCTGATTTTCTCGGTGTCGGGCATCGTGCGCTGGCGCGACACCGATGACCTGTTCACCGAAGGCATGAAGATGATGGCGATGATCGGCTTCATCATGATCGCCTCGTCGGGCTTTGCCGAAGTGCTCAAGGCCACCGGCGATGTGCGCTCGCTGGTGGAAGCGTCGGCGGCGTTCATCGGCCATAGCCGTGGGGTGGGGGCGCTGTTGATGCTGCTGGTGGGGCTGCTGGTGACCATGGGCATTGGTTCGTCGTTTTCCACGGTGCCGATCCTGGCCGCGATCTTTGTGCCGTTGTGCGTGCAACTGGGTTTCAGCCCGGTGGCGATCGTGTGCATCGTCGGCACCGCCGGTGCCTTGGGCGACGCGGGTTCGCCGGCGTCGGACTCCACCCTCGGCCCGACCTCGGGGCTGAATATCGACGGCCAGCACCACCACATCTGGGACACTGTGGTGCCGACGTTCCTGCACTACAACCTGCCGCTGCTGGCGTTTGGCTGGTTGGCGGCGATGACGCTCTGAGGCGTCCATTGTGGCGAGGGAGCTTGCTCCCGCTGGGCTGCGCAGCGGCCCCAAAAAAGCTGGCGGACGCTGCGCACCCGAGCGGGAGCAAGCTCCCTCGCCACAAGCTCGCTCCTACAGAAAATTGACGTTTGGCCGTTAACCTCTCAAGTCGCCACTAACAAGAGAGAAAAGCCATGCGTCTGAGCCTCAAGGCCAAAGTCCTGACCCTTGCCGTCGTGCCGGTGTTGCTGTTTGCCCTGGTTATCAGCCTGACCACCGTGTGGATTCTTCAGGATCAGGCGCGCAACGAAGTGGATGAAACTCGCCAGCGCCTGCTCAACAACGCGAAGGCCACGCTGCAAAGTTATGTCGAAGTGGCCATGACCACCATCAAGCCGCTCTACGACGCAGCCGCCCCCGGTGACACGGCGGTGCGGGCGCAGGTGGTCAAGCTGCTGTCCAACACCAGCTACGGCAAGGACGGTTACTTCTTCGGCTATGACTCTGAAACCATTCGCCTATTCAAAGGCAACAGCCCGGACGGCGTGGGCAAGAGCTTCAAGGACAACCGTGACCCCAATGGCGTCTACGTCAACCGCGACCTGGTCAAGGTCGGCAAGGACGGCACCCACTACCTGCAATACAGCTCGACCCAGCCCGGCCAGACCGAACTGGTGCCCAAGCTCGGCTACACCGAATACCTGCCCAAGTGGGACATGGTCATTGGTACCTCGGTCAACCTCGATGGCATCGAAGCCCAGGTCGCGGTGGTCGAGGCCAAGGTAGAAAAACGTATGGAAGGCGTGCTGTTGAGCATTCTGGGGGTGGCCGTCGTGGTACTGCTGGTGATTGCCGCTGTCGGCCTGCTGGTGGCCAATACGATCCTGCGCCCACTGAGCCTGATGAAGGCCAACCTGGACGATATCGCCGCCGGTGAAGGTGACCTGACTCGCCGCCTGGCCATTACCAGCCAGGATGAGCTGGGCGACCTGGCTGGCGCGTTTAACCGGTTTGTCGACAAGATCCACGGGCTGGTACGCCAGATCACTGAAATGACCGGGCAACTCACCGGCCTGGTGAGCCAGGTCTCCGAGCAGGCCCAGCGCTCGGAAACCGCCATGGAGCGCCAGCGTCACGAAACCGACCAGGTGGCCACCGCGATCAATCAGATGTCGTCCGCTGCGCACGAAGTGGCACGTAGCGCCCAGGGTGCCGCCGTTGCCGCCCAGCAGACCGACGCCGAGGGCCAGGCCGCCAAGCGCGTGGTGGACGGGAGCATCGCGCAGATCCATGCGCTGGTGAACGATATCCGTAGCAGCGGCGTGTCCCTCGACAGTTTGCAGCAGGACGTGTCGTCGATTGTCAGCGTGCTCGGCGTGATCCGCTCGATTGCCGAACAAACCAACCTGCTGGCGCTCAACGCCGCGATTGAAGCCGCGCGGGCAGGCGAGGCCGGGCGTGGGTTTGCCGTGGTCGCCGACGAAGTGCGCGCCCTGGCCAGCCGCACCCAGACCAGCACCCAGGAAATCCAGGGCATGATCGACCGCCTGCAAAAAGGCACCGAAGCCGCTGTGGACGCCATGCGCCGCTCCAGCGATGCCGGTGACGGTACGTCGGCCCAGGCCAACCAGGCGGGCGCGTCGCTGGACACCATGGCCCAGTTGATCGGCACCATCAACTCGATGAACGCGCAGATCGCCAGCGCCGCCGAAGAACAAACTGCCGTGGCTGAAGAGATCAACCGCAGCGTGCATCAGATTGCCGTGGCGGTGGACAGCGTGGCCGATGAAACCCAACTCGGCGCCCAGACATCCCGCAGCCTCGCGGACCTGGGCCAGCGCCTGGGGCAGTTGGTGGGCCAGTTCAGGATCTGAACTGCTTCACGCATTGTGGTGATGAAACCCACTGTGAGAGGGGGCTTGCCCTAATGCCAGTCAGTTAAGGCTTTTTGTAGGAGCGAGCTTGCTCGCGAAGAACTCAGAGCCACCGCGTTTATCCAGAATGAACGCGTTGCTTGGAAGTTTTTCGCGAGCAAGCTCGCTCCTACAATGGACCACTTCGCTTAACTGACTATGCCCATCAGAGGGTCTACACGTCGCGCATTAGCAGGCCAAAGCTCAGGTCCATCTCTGCCGGAAGGGGCAGATACACCGTGTGCCCATCCCCAGGCGCTACCTCGATGGCGTCGCCCTTGGCGTTATGCAACGTGGCCAGGTCAAAGTGAAAATTGCCCGCTGGCGTCATCAATTCCAGATGATTGCCCAGCGCAAAACGGTTCTTCACCTTGACCTCGGCCAGCTCGCCTCGGCGTTCGCCGGTCAATTCACCGACAAATTGCTGGCGTTCGCAGACGGAGCTGCCGTTCTGGTAGTTCTGGTATTCGTCGTGCACATGGCGGCGCAGGAACCCTTCGGTGTAGCCGCGTTGGGCCAGGGATTCGAGGTCGGTCATCAAGCGGCGGTCAAAGGCGCGACCGGCCATGGCATCATCGATCGCGCGGCGATACACCTGGGTGGTGCGCGCGCAATAGAAGTGCGATTTGGTGCGGCCTTCGATTTTCAGCGAGTGCACGCCCATGTGGGTCAGGCGCTCCACGTGCTGCACGGCGCGCAGGTCCTTGGCGTTCATGATGTAGGTGCCGTGTTCGTCTTCGAAGGCGGGCATTTGCTCTTCGGGACGGTTGGCTTCCTGCAACAGGAACACCTGGTCGGTCGGCGTGCCGATGCCCAGCGTCGGTTCGAATGCCTGGACGATGTCACCCGTGGCGTTTTCCACCGCCGGGGCGGCCTGGTATTTCCAGCGACACGCGTTGGTGCAGCTACCCTGGTTGGCATCGCGCTTGTTCATATAGCCCGACAGCAGGCAACGCCCGGAATAGGCCATGCACAGGGCGCCATGGACGAACACCTCCAGCTCCATGGCCGGCACGTGCTGGCGAATCTCGTCGATCTCTTCCAGGGACAACTCCCGTGACAGGATCACTCGGCAGATGCCTTGTTGTTGCCAGAACGCCACACTGGCCCAATTGACGGTGTTGGCTTGCACCGACAAGTGAACCGGCATCTGTGGAAAATGCTGGCGCACCAGCATGATCAGCCCTGGGTCAGACATGATCAGCGCATCCGGGCCCATGGCGACCACGGGGGCCAGGTCCTTGAGGAAGGTTTTCAGCTTGGCATTGTGCGGCGCGATGTTCACCACCACGTAGAAACGCTTGCCCTGTGCATGGGCTTCCTGGATACCGAGGGCCAGGTTGGCATGGTCGAATTCATTGTTGCGCACGCGCAGGCTATAGCGCGGCTGGCCGGCGTATACCGCATCGGCGCCATAGGCAAAGGCGTAGCGCATGTTCTTCAACGTGCCGGCGGGCGCAAGCAGTTCGGGGGCGATCAGTGGGAGCATGGAGGTGTGGGCCGCAAAAAAAGCGCGAGGGTAGTGCAGGCCAAGGACTGGCGCATTGATCCAGGTCTAGGTAAGCCGATCTATGCTTGTTCGATAAACCAGGGCACTCCCAGGTGTCGCTGCGGACTAAGCAACAGGGCCGACATAGGCCTTGTGCTTTTTGACATGGATCGGACATGAATCAAACCAACCTGCAATTCAAGACCCTGTTGTTACTGCTGGCGCTGGTCACCGTCGCCTTTATCTGGATATTGCTGCCGTTCTACGGCGCGGTGTTCTGGGCGGTGATCCTCGGCATCATCTTCGCGCCCATGCAACGCCGCCTGCAGCAGCGCTTTGGCTGGAACCGTAACCTGACCTCCCTGACCACCTTGACGGTGTGCCTGGTGATCGCGATTTTGCCAGTGATCATTACCAGCGCTTTACTGGTGCAAGAGGGCGCCACCCTTTACAAGAACATCGAAAGCGGCAAGTTGGATGTGGCCGGTTATATCGAGCAGTTCAAGCATTTCCTGCCGCCGTATTTTCAACACCTGCTGGACCGCTTTGGCATGGGCAACCTGGAAGGGCTGCGGGAAAAAGTGGTGAAAGGCGCGATGCAAGGCAGCCAGTTCTTCGCCAGCCAGGCATTCAGCTTCGGCCAGGGCACGTTCGATTTCCTGGTGAGCTTTTTTATCATGCTGTACCTGCTGTTTTTCCTACTGCGCGACGGCCCGGAACTGGTACGCAAGGTGCGCACGGCGGTGCCATTGGCCGAGCCGCAAAAGCGTCGCCTGCAGCTCAAGTTCAACCGGGTGGTGCGGGCCACGGTCAAGGGCAACGTGCTGGTGGCGGTCACCCAAGGTGCGCTGGGAGGCTTGATCTTCTGGTTCCTGGATATTCCCAGTGCGTTGCTCTGGGCGGTACTGATGGCGTTTCTGTCCCTGCTGCCTGCGGTGGGCGCCGGGATTGTATGGGGGCCGGTGGCCGCCTATTTCCTGTTGAGCGGTTCGATCTGGCAGGGCGTCGTTCTGGCGCTGTTCGGCGTCTTCGTGATCGGCCTGGTGGACAACGTGCTGCGCCCGATTCTAGTGGGCAAGGACACCAAAATGCCGGACTACCTGATCCTGATCTCCACCCTCGGCGGGCTGTCCGTGTTTGGCCTGAACGGCTTCGTGATCGGGCCGCTGGTCGCGGCGCTGTTCATGTCCTGCTGGGCGTTGTTCGTCGAAACCAAACCGCGGGTCAAGCTGCCGTTGCCCTAGGCTTCAAGCCAGCAGTCGGCTGCCAGCTGGCGTTGCATCTGGGCATCGGATAACGAGGTGAGCGGGCCGCTGATAGGCTCGCCATCGCGCACCACGTACCAGCAGGCGAGCAAGCCCAGCTTGCGAAGAGGGGCGGGAACGGCGCTGCCGATGACGGACATGATCTGAACAGTGGGCATAAATACCTCCAAACGTTATGGAGGCCACCTTACGGTGCAGCGGCGTCCAGGAAAAATCACCTGGCTCGATAGTCGACATCAACGCCACACGTCAATCCACCACTTGATCGAGCATGTGCACCACTTCCTGCTCGCTGAGCAGGCCTTTGCGCACCAGGTTCTCTGCCAGCAGTGCCAGGAACTTCGCGCTGCGGTGGCCTTCCAGGTGCTTGAGCTCGGTCAGTGCGCTATACACCTTGCTGGAGGTGCAGAGGCCAGCGGTGCGGTGCGGATTTTGTGTCGGCATGGTCAATCGTCCTTAATTGTTATTGATTGGACAGAGTCGATACTGAGTCAGGTTCGTGACACAAACATGACAGCGTTCGTATCGGTCGATCAAGAGGATATCCCGACCTGATCATGTGGGATTGGCGCTTGAGCATTGTCCTCATAACGACCTCGACCCGGTAAATCCAGACTTTCGGGCAAAAAAAGGCCCCGCGTGTGGGCGAGGCCTGTGTGGCACCGATTGAGGGTTACCAGCCGTGACGGTAGTAGCCGTGGGGAGGGCCGTAGTAGCCGTAACCCCGTGGCGGGCCGTAATACACCGGCGCCGGGCGGTAGTAAACCTGCTGCTGCACGTACACCGGTGGTGGTGGCGCGTAGTAGACCGGCGGCGGAGCGGCATATACCGGCTGCGGCTGCACGTACACCGGTTGCTGTACATAGACCTCTCGAGGCTGGCTGGCAACCACGGAGCCGACGACAGCTGCACCGACGAGAGCACCCAACACGGCCGGGCCACCCCATCCACCACCGTGGGCAGAGGCTTGGCCTGCCATAGCGAGTGCGCCAATAAGCAAGGCAATCTTGGGGACTTTACGAATCATGGTCATTCCTCGGTTAGCCCCTGCGCTTGTGGTCTGCAATCAATAGACTCAAGGATTGTCGCGGGGATACTTTTAAGACAACGTGTTTCTGAAAAACAGCACAGCCGATAGGTAAAGGTTGTGTAAGGTCTGTACCGATTTGCTTACTTCAAGGAGCTACCATGCAGATGCACCCCAACAAGGACACCCAACTGTGCATGTCACTGTCGGCGCGTCCCGGGAATTTTGGCCTGCGTTTCCATAACCATCTGTACGAGCAGTTGGGCCTGAATTTCTACTATAAAGCCTTCAGCAGCCAGGATTTGCCCGGCGCGATCAGCGGCATACGGGCGCTGGGCATTCGGGGTTGCGGCGTGTCCATGCCGTTCAAAGAGGCTGCCATCGCCTTAATGGACGAACTGGATGATTCGGTTCAAGCCATCGATTCCCTGAACACCATCGTCAATACCGGCGGCCGTCTCAAGGCCTACAACACCGACTATATTGCCGTCGAGCAACTGCTGAAAAAGCATCAGGTGCCGACAGACGCAAGCTTCGCCCTGCGCGGCAGCGGCGGCATGGCCAAGGCCGTGGCCAGTGCCTTGCGTGATGGCGGTTACGCCAACGGCGTGATCGTGGCGCGCAATGAGGCGGCGGGCAGGGCGCTGGCACGCAACCTGGGCTATGAATGGCAGGCCGAACTGGGCGGTTTGCGCCCGCAGATGCTGGTCAATGTGACGCCGATTGGCATGACCGGCGGGGCAGAGGCGGATCAGTTGGCCTTTGAAGCCGATGCTGTCGATCAAGCCGAGACTGTGTTCGATGTGGTGGCGATCCCCGCAGAAACACCGTTGATCGTGCGTGGACGTGCCCAGGGCAAGCGGGTGATTACCGGGCTTGAAGTGATCGCGATCCAGGCGTTGGAGCAATTTGTGCTCTATACCGGCGTGCGTCCCACACAAGAGCAATTCCAGGCCGCTGTGGCGTTCGCCCGGGCGGTCTAAACGCGGAACGTTGTAGGAGCGAGCTTGCTCGCGAAAACTCAAGGGCACCGCGTTTATCCAGAATAAAACGCGTTGCCTGGGCGCTTTTCGCGAGCAAGCTCGCTCCTACAGTGGGCCGCCCGTTTCAAGTTGGAGGCGTGTCACGCCTGTTCCAACTGTGCCAGCCGTTCTTCCAGTGCCGCAATCCGCGCTTCCAACTCTTCAATACGCTCGGCCGAGACAGCTCCACCGCCGCGCTCCACCGGGTTGCCGCGCGCCGCAATGATCGCTTCGATATCCGCCGGATCCCCCAGCGCATGGGTATAACGATCTTCGCGCTGACCCGCCTGGCGCGGCACCAGCACCGCCAAGCCGCGTGCAATCAGGCGTTCGAGCTGATGCACCACCTGCTCGGCGTCCTCAAAGTCATGCATGCGCCCGCTGCGCGTGAGCAACTCGTTGACGGTCTGCGGGCCGCGCAGAAACAGCAGCCCGATCAGGATCACCTGAGCCGGCACCAGTTCCAGCGCCTTGTCCACGCGGTGTTCCCAACGGTCGGCACGGCTGCCCATGACCAG
This sequence comes from Pseudomonas sp. R5-89-07, assembly GCF_003851685.1. Lineage (NCBI taxonomy): Bacteria > Pseudomonadati > Pseudomonadota > Gammaproteobacteria > Pseudomonadales > Pseudomonadaceae > Pseudomonas > Pseudomonas sp. R5-89-07. Next base: position 2,126,066 of record NZ_CP027727.1, read on the forward strand.
CCGGGTAAAACCCTGGCCTTCGAGTACGCGCAAGCTCTGGCCGACCTGGCCCTGGCTCAGGTTGGTCACCGGTTCCCGGCTGGTTTTCTGGTTGCATGCCAGTACCAAGGCGTTGAGGGTCAGGGGGTAGGTTTCGGGGTTGGTTGCCTGTTTCTCGATCAGGCAGCCCAGGACGCGGATTTCCGTGCTGTTCAGGCGCGGCTCAGGGGTGTCGGTGTCGTGCTCGGCGGTCATCGCGCTTTCCCTATGCAGTGAATCCACTAGCCTAAGCCGGAAAAAATAAAAGACAAGCGGCAGGCATGGCTATAATCGCCGCTGGTTCCAACCCTGCCCTTACCGTGAGACTGACATGACTATTTCCCTGTATGCCGCTTCTATCCCAGTCTTCAAGCAAATGCTCAACGCCCTCAGCGATGTGCTGAACAAGGCCGAAGCCCACGCCGCCGCCAAGAACATCGAGCCGAACGCGCTGCTGCAAGCGCGCCTGTTCCCGGACATGTTTGCGCTGGTACGCCAGGTACAGATCGCCGTCGACTTCGCCAAGGGCGTTTCCGCGCGCCTGGCCGAGATCGAAGTGCCCAAGTACGAAGACAGCGAAGTCACCTTTGCCGACCTGCAAGCGCTGATCGCCAAGGTGCTGGCCTTTGTCGACACCATCAAGCCTGAGCAAATCGACGGCAAGGAAGGCATCGAGATCGTCACCCGCCCTGGCACGCCGAAAGAGAAGCGCTTCAGCGGCCAATCCTACCTGCTGAGCTACGGCCTGCCGCAGTTCTTCTTCCACGTCACCACCGCTTACGCGTTGCTGCGTCATAACGGCGTTGAAGTGGGCAAGCGTGACTACATGGGCGCTTTCTAAGCACTCACAAAAAAGCCCGGGAGCGTTGTTCAACGAACGCTTCCGGGCTTTTTTATGGCCGGTGTTTACGCCGGCTGTTCATCCTTGCCCAAACAGGCCGCCGCGGTAAACAACACATCGGTGGACGAATTGAGTGCGGTTTCCGCCGAATCCTGCAGCACACCGATGATGAAGCCTACCGCCACTACCTGCATGGCGATTTCGCTCGGGATGCCGAACAGGCTGCACGCCAGCGGAATCAACAGCAGCGAACCACCGGCCACGCCCGAAGCGCCGCAGGCGCAGATAGCTGCAACCACACTCAGCAGCACGGCGGTGGGCAGGTCGACGGCAATGCCCAGCGTGTGCACGGCCGCCAGGGTCAGCACGGTGATGGTGATTGCCGCGCCGGCCATATTGATGGTGGCGCCGAGCGGGATCGAAACCGAGTAGGTGTCTTCATGCAGGCCCAGGCGTTTGCTCAGCGCCAGGTTCACCGGAATGTTCGCCGCCGAACTGCGGGTGAAGAACGCGGTAATCCCGCTTTCACGCAGGCACAGCAACACCAGCGGGTAAGGGTTGCGGCGCAGTTTCCAGAATACGATCGCGGGGTTGATCACCAGCGCCACGAACAGCATGCAGCCGATCAGCACCACCAGCAGGTGCGCATAGCCGAGCAGGGCGCCGAAGCCGGAGGTGGCCAGGGTCGAAGCGACCAGGCCGAAGATCCCCAGCGGGGCGAAGCGAATGACCACGCGTACGATCAGCGTCACGCCGTTGGACAAGTCGTCGAGCACGGTGCGGGTGGTTTCGCCGGCATGGCGAATGGCAATGCCCATGCCGATGGCCCAGGCCAGGATGCCAATGAAGTTGGCATTCATCAGGGCGCTGACCGGGTTATCCACCACGCTGAGCAGCAGGCTCTGCAGGACTTCGCCAATACCGCCGGGAGCGCTCACGGTGGCGTCATGGGTGGCCAGTACCAGGGACGATGGGAACAATGTGCTGGCAACCACCGCAACCACGGCGGCGGCAAAGGTGCCCAGCAGATACAGGAACAGGATCGGCCGGATGTGGGTTTCCTGGCCGTGTTTATGATTGGCGATGGACGCCATCACCAGCACAAACACCAGGATCGGCGCGACGGCCTTCAGCGCCGTGACGAACACCTTGCCAATAAATCCGGTGGCCTTGGCGGCCTCAGGCAGCAACAAGGCCAGCAGGATCCCGGCGATCAGGCCGATGACAATTTGGGTGACCAGGCTGACGCGCATTAAACGTTGCAGCGGGGAAGGGGCAGCAGTCATAAACAGTTGTCTCTAGTTTTTTTAGTAGGGCACAGCATTGCAGGGAGAAAGTACTGTAGGAAGCAGGCGCGAAGTCTAGCATGCTGTAGGACGAGTCCCGTTTGCTGCGTCATTGCGTCACCCGCACCGTCGGATTTGGCCAAATCCGGACATCTTCTGTTAACATTTCCGTTCTCATTTTTCCTCTCCGTCAGCGGGCCCTTCGGGCTGTCGTTGATCTCGTCGTTTCTGGAGTTTTCATGCTGTTTCCCATCCTGCTACTGTCGGCCGCCGGTTTTACCGTGCTGACCACAGAATTCGTCATTGTCGGCCTGCTGCCCTCGATCGCCCGGGACCTGAACGTCAGCGTGTCCGAGGCTGGGCTGCTGGTGACGCTGTTCGCGTTCACCTTGGCGGCGTTCGGTCCGTTCCTCACCGCCTACTTCGCGCGGTTCCAACGCAAGCGCCTGTTTATAAGCATCCTGATCCTGTTCGCGGTGGCCAATACCGTGGCGGCGCTGGCACCGAATATCTGGGTGATGGCCCTGGCGCGCTTGATCCCGGCCCTGGGCTTGCCGGTGTTCTGGGCGCTGGCCAGTGAAACGGCGGTGGACATCGTCGGCCCGGAATTCGATGGGCGCGCGATTGAAAAAATCGGTTTTGGCATTGTCTGCGCCACGGTGTTCGGCATTCCGGTGGGCACGCTGATTTCTGATATGTTCGGCTGGCGCACCGCCTTTGCTGCCCTCGCGGTGATTGCCTTGGCCAAGGCGTTGTTGCTGTTTGTCTACCTGCCGGTTACCCAGGCCAAGAACGAGCACGTCAGCCTGCGCTCGCAATTCAAGATCCTGCGCAGCCCAGTGATGCAGGGCCATATCCTGTTGTCGATCCTGGTGTTCAGCGGCATGTTCACCGCCTACACCTATCTGGCGGACATTCTTGAACGCCTGGCCGGGTTTGACGGCACCCTGGTGGGCTGGTGCCTGATGGGCTTTGGCGCGGTCGGACTGATCGGCAACTCTCTGGGCGGGCGGGCGGTGGACCGTCACCCGTTGATCGCCTCCATGGTGTTTTGCGCGTTCATGATCGCGGGCATGGTGGCGGTGGTGCCGGCGATTCACTCGACCATTGGCTTGGCGGCGGCCATGGCCGTGTGGGGCGTGACCCAAGCGGCGATGTTTCTGGTCAGCCATGTGCGGCTGATGAAGGCCGCGCCCCATGCACCGGCGTTTGCCGCGTCGTTGAATATTGCCGGGGCCAACCTGGGTATCGGCTTGGGCGCGATGGTCGGCGGGCGAGTGATCGATACGCTGGGCCTGGGCAGCCTGGGCGTTGCCGCGTCGGGGTTTATCCTGGTGTCGATCTTGCTGGCATTGTGGCTGATGACAGCCAAGCCGGCGTCGACCTGCGCCTGACTCATGCAGGCAGGGCGGTAAATAGTTCGCGTCGGGCACCTTCGGTAATCGCCACGATGCCGGGGTGCTTGACCTTGCGCTCCACCGAGATGGCATAAAACGACTCGCTCACTGCGTCGGTCTGGCCGATCAGCACCACGCCGTACTGGCGCACCACCTCGTCGGCGATCACGCTGGGGGCGATAAAGATGCCGCTGCCCGATTGCCCGAATGCCTGCATCAACGCGCTGTCGTCGAACTCGCCGATGATCCTGGGCTGAATCTGCTGATCGGCGAACCAGCGTTGCAAACGGCTGCGCACCACGGTCTCCGCGCCGGGAATCAATAAGGGTGCGCCGTGCAGACATGCTGGAAAATCGCCGCGATGTTGCTCAGCCAACGACTGGGTGGCGAAAAAACTGATGCCACATTCCCCCAGCTTCTGGCTGTAGCCCTTGATGTCCAAGTGCGTGGGCATCGGGCTGTCGGATATCACCAGGTCCAGGCGTTGGATCGCCAGGTCGGCCAATAAGCGTTCGAGTTTGTCTTCACGGCAGGTAATGCGCAGCGGTTCGCTCAGCTCCATGGTCGGGGCGATCAGCCGGTACACGATGGACTTGGGCACCACATCCGCCACCCCGACGCGAAACACGATCTGCTGCTCATTGGGTTGCGCGCGCAGTAACGCTTCCAATTCGTTGCCGGTCTGGAACATCTGCTCGGCGTAGGGCAGGGCTCGACGCCCGGCTTCGGTCAGCTCCAGTTGGCGCCCCACCCGCTGAAACAGTGCAATGCCAAAGGTTTGTTCCAGCAGGCTGATCTGCCCGCTGATGGTCTGGGGCGTGAGGTTCAGTTGCTCGCAGGCGCGCACGATGCTGCCGGTCTTCGCCACCACCCAGAAATAATGCAACTGTCGATAATTGAGCATGGCCGTCTACACTTCGTAAAAACCGAAGTATATGCGAGGAAAATACGAATTTTCCTGAACTGTTTGCTTGCATAGAATGCCTCGCTATCGCCGGGCCAGTATTTGGACCCAATGGTTCTAACGAGGAATACATCATGAAACTCAATTCTGTAGGCGCGGCGGCATTGCTTGCGCTTTCATTGGTGGTGATCAGCGGGTGCGATCAGGTCGAGAAAAGCGCGCAGCAGGTATTGGGCAAAGCCACCGAATCGGCCAAGCAAGCGATCGACGACACCCAGAAAGCCGCCGAGCAGGCATTGAGTGAAGCGACCCAGGGCCTGATCAATCCGCGCAAAAAGGATGAGCAGGAAGAAAAAGACGCCCAATCGCATACCCAAGAAACCTAATTTCCCAGCACAACGTCAGGACTGACCTATGGATTATCTTTTACAACTGGCCGCCAGCCCCACCGCCTGGGTCGCTCTGGCGACCTTGATCGTCATGGAAATCGTGCTGGGCATCGATAACCTGATCTTCATCTCGATCCTCACCAACAAGTTGCCAGAGCAGCACCGGGCCAAGGCGCGGCGCATTGGCATCAGCATGGCGTTGGTGTTGCGCCTGGGCCTGTTGAGCACCATCGCGTTTATCGTGCAGTTGACGGCACCGGTGTTCGAAGTGTTCGGCCAGGCCTTCTCCTGGAAGGACATGATCCTGATCGCCGGTGGCCTGTTCCTGGTGTGGAAGGCCACCACCGAGATCCATCACAGCATGGACCCGGAGCCCGAAGAGAAAGCCACGCTTGGCAACACCGTGACCATCGGTTTTGCCGCGGCGATCGGGCAGATCCTGCTCCTCGACCTGGTGTTCTCCATCGACAGCATCATCACGGCAGTGGGCATGACCGAACACTTGCCGATCATGATCATTGCCGTGGTGACTTCGGTGATCGTGATGCTGGTGGCGGCCGAGCCGTTGGCCAAGTTCATCAACGACAACCCGACCGTGGTGATGCTGGCCCTGGGCTTTTTGATCATGATCGGCATGACGCTGATCGCCGAAGGCTTCGGCGCCCATGTGCCAAAAGGCTACGTCTATGCGGCCATGGCGTTCTCGGCGGTGATCGAATGCTTGAATATCGCCCGGCGTAACCGCCACAAGCGTTTGCTCGCTGCCCGCCAGTAACCGCTGAAACAAAAGGCCGGCTGTGCTCACAAGAGCCCAGCCGGCCTTTTGCTGTCTGCTAGAATCGGCCCACTTGATAGCTTGAGGTCCACCATGAACGAGCCGATTCGCCTTACCCAGTACAGCCACGGTGCGGGTTGCGGCTGCAAGATCTCGCCCCAGGTGCTGGAAGTGATCCTTGCCGGCAGCGGCGCGCAGAACCTTGACCCCAACCTGTGGGTAGGCAACGCCTCGCGCGACGATGCAGCGGTGTACGCCATCGACGACGAGCGCGGCGTGGTCTCCACCACCGATTTTTTCATGCCGATTGTCGATGACCCCTTCGACTTCGGCCGCATTGCCGCCACCAACGCCATCAGCGACATCTACGCGATGGGCGGCGACCCGTTGATGGCCATCGCCATTCTTGGCTGGCCAGTGAACGTGCTGGCGCCGGAAGTTGCCCGGGAAGTCATCCGTGGCGGCCGCTCGGTGTGCGACGCCGCCGGCATCCCGCTGGCGGGTGGGCATTCCATCGACGCGCCGGAGCCGATCTTCGGCCTGGCGGTGACCGGTATCGTGCAAAAGCGCCACATGAAGCGCAACGACACCGCCACCGCCGGCTGCAAGCTGTACCTGACCAAACCGTTGGGCATCGGCATCCTCACCACCGCCGAAAAAAAGGGCAAGTTGCGCGAGGCGGATATCGGCCTGGCCCGTGACTGGATGTGCACCCTCAACAAGCCCGGCAGCCGTTTTGGCAAATTGGCCGGGGTGACGGCGATGACCGATGTCACCGGTTTCGGCCTGCTCGGGCACCTGGTGGAAATGGCCGACGGCAGCGGCCTCACGGCCCGCATCGAATATGCAAAAGTCCCACGTCTGCCGGGGGTTGAGTATTACCTGGACCAGGGTTGCGTCCCCGGTGGCACCTTGCGCAACTTTGACAGCTACGCCAGCAAGCTCGGCCGCGTGCAGGAGCTGCACAAGCGCGTGCTGTGCGACCCGCAAACCAGTGGTGGCCTGCTGATCGCCGTCACGCCCGAAGGCGACGCCGAGTTCCATGCGGTGGCCGGTGAACTGGGCCTGACGCTTGAGCCGATCGGCGAACTGCTGGAGCGACAGAGCAACGCGGTAGAGGTGGTTTGATGGCGACTGACATCACCGATTACCGCGACATTTTCCTCAGCGACCGGCCGATGATGGACACCCGCGCGCCGGTCGAATTCACCAAGGGCGCGTTCCCCGGCGTGGTCAACCTGCCGCTGATGACCGACGACGAACGCCAGCGCGTCGGCACCTGTTACAAGCAGCAAGGCCAGCAGGCTGCAATCGTGCTGGGCCACCAGTTGGTGTCGGGGGCGATCAAGGCCGAGCGCATCGAGCAGTGGGCACGATTCGCCCAGGCCCATCCAGACGGCTACCTGTACTGCTTTCGCGGCGGGCTGCGTTCGCAGATCGTGCAGCAATGGCTGAAAACCGAAGCGGGTATCGACTACCCCCGCGTCGGTGGTGGCTACAAGGCCATGCGCAGCTTTTTGCTGGATACCCTGGAACAGGCCACCGCTGAATGTGATTTCGTCCTGCTCGGCGGCATGACCGGCACCGGCAAGACTGAAGTGCTCGGCCAGTTGCGCAACGCCCTGGACCTGGAAGGCCATGCCAACCATCGCGGCTCCAGCTTCGGCAAGCGCGCCACGGCGCAACCCTCCACCATCGACTTCGAAAACAGCCTTTCGGTGGACCTGCTGAAGAAGCGCGCATCGGGCATCGAGCAGTTCGTGGTCGAGGATGAAAGCCGCATGATCGGCAGTTGCGCGTTGCCGCTGCCGCTGCACAAAAGCATGCAGACGTTACCCATGGTGTGGCTGGAAGACAGCGTGGAAGGCCGCGTCGAACGTATCCTGCGCGATTATGTGGTCGACCTGTGCGCCGAGTTCATTGAGGTATGGGGTGAAGATGGCCAGGCGTTGTTTGCCGAACGTCTGACCCAAAGCTTGGCCAATATCCATAAGCGCCTGGGGGGCGAGCGCTTCCAGCGGCTGCAGGCGATTTTGCAGGACGCCCTGGCGGAGCAGGCGCGCAGTGGCGCGGTGGAGTTGCACCGGGTGTGGATTGAAGGATTGTTGCGCGAGTATTACGACCCGATGTACGCGTTCCAGCGTGAGAGCAAAGGCGCGCGGATCGAGTTCGCCGGAGAGAAGGGCGCGGTGGTGGAGTATTTACGCGAGCGGGCCGCTCGGGTGGGGTGACTTTTTGGATGCCATTGAGATCACACCGCTTTACAACATCCTGGTCGGCTGTCAGGCCGCCATCGGGGGCAAGCCCCCTCCCACAGGTTGAGCCGGTTTCTTCAGTTAATGCCGGGTTTAGCTCTCGGGCACCGGGTGATCGAGCCCCTACGCCGCAGGCCCAATGTGGGAGGGGGCTTTCCCCCGATGACGGTGGGTCAGCTAAGTACTTGATACCTGACACACTGCAATCACGCAGAACCTAAAGAATCATCGCGCCGATCAACCCGCACACCACGCCCATCAACATGGTCAACCCGGCCACCGTCACCAGCACCCGCGCATCGAAATCCTTACGCAGCATCAGCAGCGATGGCAGGCTGACGCTCGGTAGGGTCATCAGCAAGGCGACGGCTGGCCCGGTGCCCATGCCCAGGGTCATCATGGTCTGTACGATCGGAATCTCCGCCGCTGTAGGAATCACAAACAATGTGCCGACGATCGCCAGCGGTACCAGCCACACCAGGCTGTCAGCCATCGCGCCGTCCACGTGTGGGAACAGCCACACCCGTGCCGCGCCGAGGATCAGCACCGCGAGGATGTACACCGGGATGGTGCTCCAGAACAGCTGCCACAAGATGCGCAGCCAGCGCGCCAGGAAGGGGGTGGACTCAACGGCGCTGACTTCGGCCACCGCCTCCAGCGCCGCTTCCGGCACTTGCTCCGGACGTGCAATGCGCTGCGCCACCAACGACACACCCACCACCAGCACGATCCCCGCCACCAACCGCAGCGCGGTAAAGCCCCAGCCCAGCACGAAACCCATGAACACCAATGTGGCCGGGTTCAATACCGGGTTGGCGATCCAGAACGCCAGCGCCGCGCCGACCGATACCTTTTGGCGCCGCATACCTGCCGCAACGGGCGCCGCGCAGCAGCTGCACATCATGCCCGGCAAGGCGAACAGCCCACCGCGCAGGGTAGAGCCCAGGCCGGCGCGGCCAAACAGGCGCAACAGCCAGTCGCGAGGGATCAACACCTGCAGCAGCGAACCGAGGATCACCGCCAATACGGCGGCTTTCCAGATCGCCAGGAAATACACCTGGGCATAGGCCAGCGCCGCCGCGAGGGGCGAGCTTTGCTGGTCATTGAGAATCGAGGCGCCGATGCTGTGGTTGTCGGCCGCGACAAATGCCTTGAGGTAGTAGGGCGACCATTTCACATAATAGAGGCCAATGCAGGCCACCAGCAGAAACAGTGCAGGCTTGCACCAGAACGACCAGCCCCGGTTGGGCTGGGCAGAAGAGAGGTTGGACATGGAGATGATCCGCAGATGAGTCGATAGCGGGGCATCATACGCCCCTGGCGCTCAACCTTCAGGTATCTGCGCTGACCTGGGTCGGGTTCGGGCAGGTTTCCTCACCGTTATTGAGCCCCTGCTTGTAGTTGCGGCTGAGCAGCGACGCCTTGCCGTTGTGCCAGGTCAGCGTGAGCACGTACAGCGAGTCGTAGTCGTTGCCGGACCAGTCGTCGGTAATGGTGTGCTTTTCACCGACCGCTTCACTGGCGACTTTGTTGATCAGCTCGGGCAGGTAACCGTGGGACCAGGCAGTGTAGATCGTCGCGTTGTGGTACTTGTCTTCGACCAGCTCATCGGCCAGGGCGCTGGTGTCGTTCGCCGAGAACTTGATGTTGACCGGCAAGCCCAGCTTGATCGCGCTGGGGCTGATGGTCATCAGCGGGCGAATGTAGCTGTAGGAATTGTCCAGCTCGCCTTCCTCGACATTGCGCGTCGGGTTGGCGGCGAATACGAAATCGGCCTTGCCGAATTTTTCCGGCAGTACGCTGGCCAGGTTCATCGCCCGGTTCAAGCCTTGGCAATTAAGTTGGCCGAGACCGCCGGCGGGCTTTTCGCCATGGCGCAAAAAGACCAGGGTTTGCACGCCGTCCACCGGTTGCGCACGGCTTTCACGGGCGTCCAGTGCGGTGACAATCCCGGCCGTCACCAGCAGCAGCGGCAACATCATGTATGAATAGCGTTTGAATCGGTGCACAAGGCGCAGAGGCTTGATCTTCATTATGGGTTCGAGTCTTCATGCGTCGGGTTAAGGCGGACAGGCCCGGGCCCAGCGGCGCGGTGCGCGTCCTGAGGGTGTTCCTTGTCGATATAGCCAGGTGCCTCCATTCACCCTGCGAGCGCTTTTAAGAGTGCGTTCGGGCGTTTTGGTTCGCCCACGGGAGATTCTAGCCAGGCAATGTTGCTTAATGATGACCCATGCAGGGAGGCCAGCAGATGTCTATGATGGGGGTTTTCCCGCCCAGGAATTCCCTTTGATGAACGCACTCGCCGCTTTCCCGATCAACAGCAAATGGCCCGCCCAGCACCCGGAGCGCCTGCAGCTGTATTCGTTGCCCACGCCCAACGGCGTCAAGGTCTCGATCATGCTCGAAGAGCTGGGCCTGCCTTATGAGGCGCACAAGGTCAGCTTTGACACCCAGGACCAGTTGTCTCCTGAGTTCCTGTCGCTGAACCCCAACAACAAAATCCCTGCAATCATCGACCCCAATGGCCCAAGCGGCCAGCCGCTGGCGTTGTTCGAGTCCGGCGCGATCCTGATTTACCTGGCGGAAAAAACCAGCCGGCTGCTCTCCGAAGACCCGGCCACTCGCTATGAAACCTTTCAGTGGCTGATGTTCCAGATGGCCGGCATCGGCCCGATGTTTGGCCAGGTGGGGTTCTTCAACAAATTCGCCGGCAAGGCGTATGAAGACAAGCGCCCGCGTGACCGCTACGTCGCCGAGTCCCGGCGCTTGCTCCAGGTGCTGGAAAAACGCCTGCTGGGCCGTACCTGGATCATGGGCGATGACTACAGCATCGCTGATATCGCCACCTTCCCCTGGATTCGCAACCTGATCGGCTTCTATGAGTCGGGCGATCTGGTGGGCATCGCCGATTTTCCTAACATACTCCGCGCACTCGACGGCTTTGTCGCACGCCCAGCGGTGATCCGTGGCCTGAACATTCCGAACTGAACATGTCGACTTTCGATTTCAAGCAGCTGGACGTATTCAGCAACGTGCCGCTCAAAGGCAACCCGCTGGCCGTGGTGCTCGGCGCCGACAGCCTGACGGACCAGCAGATGGCCGACTTCGCCCAATGGACGAACCTCAGCGAAACCACATTTCTGCTCACGCCCCGTGATCCACGCGCCGACTACCGTGTGAGAATTTTCACGACCTTGCAGGAACTGCCGTTTGCCGGGCATCCGACGCTGGGCAGTTGCCATGCGTGGTTGCACGCAGGTGGCGTACCGCGTGGGAAAGAGATTGTTCAGGAGTGCGAAATCGGTTTGGTGCGCATCCGACGCGAAGGCGACGAGCTGGCGTTTATCGCGCCACCTCTGTTGCGTTCGGGCGCTGTCGAGGCGTCGCTATTGGAGCGCGTGCGCCTGGGGTTGGGCCTGGCGCCCGACGCGATTGTGCGTAGCCAGTGGGTGGATAACGGTGCCGGTTGGCTGGCGGTGATGCTGGCTGATCGTCAGGCCGTGCTGGAGGTCAAGCCCGACTACTCGCAGCTGCTCGGGTTGGCGGTCGGAATCATTGCTCCCTGCGCGGTGCAAGACGCACAGTTCGAGGTGCGCGCCTTTATCGCCGGTGACGCTGCCCAGGAAGACCCGGCCACCGGCAGTTTGAATGCCGGCCTTGCCCAATGGTTGCTCAGTGAGGGCCTGGCGCCGGAGCGCTATGTGGTCCGCCAGGGCACGGCCATGGGGCGCGCGGGGCGTATTCGTATCGAGCGCCAGGGCGAGGAAATCTGGGTAGGTGGCGCCGTTGCGGTCTGCATCGATGGCCGTGTGCAGCTCTAGATCAATGCAATTGTTACGCGGCTGGCAATACACTGTTGGCCCGGCGGCGTTTGTGCTGCCGCAGCGTGGGGCATAAGCTCTCGCCCCAACGTTTTCAGTCAATTTTTCAGGAAAGCCATGACCAGCCAGTTCCCCCAAGCCCGCCCACGTCGCCTGCGCCGCTCCCCGGAGCTGCGTGGCTTGTTCCAGGAAAGCGAATTCACCCTTAATGACTTGGTACTGCCGATCTTCGTCGAGGAAGAAATCGACGACTTCGTGCCGATCACCAGCATGCCGGGCGTGTTGCGTATCCCCGAGAAAAAACTGGCCGGCGAGATCGAGCGTTATGCCCGTGCCGGCATCAAGTCGGTGATGACCTTTGGCGTGTCCCACCACCTGGACGCCAGCGGCAGCGACACCTGGAAGGAACGCGGCCTGGTCTCGCGCATGTCCTCGATCATCAAGGACGCCGTGCCGGAAATGATCGTGATGTCCGACACCTGCTTTTGCGAATACACCGACCACGGCCATTGCGGCGTCATGCACGGCTCCCACGTCGACAATGACGCAACCCTGGTCAACCTAGGCAAACAAGCCGTCGCCGCCGCCCGAGCCGGCGCCGACGTGATCGCCCCCTCGGCGGCGATGGACGGTCAGGTCCAGGCCATCCGCCGCGCCCTCGACGACGCCGGCTTCACCCACATCCCGATCATGGCCTACTCCACCAAATTCGCCTCTGCCCTCTACGGCCCGTTCCGCGAAGCCGGCGGCAGCGCCCTCAAGGGCGACCGCAAGAGCTACCAGATGAACCCGATGAACCGCCGCGAAGCCGTACGCGAATCGCTGCTCGACGAGCAGGAAGGCGCCGACGCGCTGATGGTCAAACCGGCCGGCGCCTACCTCGACATCATCCGCGACATCCGCGAAACCTCCCGCCTGCCAGTGGCGGCGTATCAGGTAAGTGGCGAGTACGCGATGATCAAATTCGGTGCCCAGGCGGGGGCGATCGATGAAGACCGCGTCGTGCGCGAGACCTTGGGCTCGATCAAGCGGGCGGGGGCGGATTTGATATTTACGTACTTTGCGATGGATTTGGCGTTGGCGGGGATTTAAGGGCGCTGTTTATCCCTGTGATGAGCGGGCGTGCTTGTCACAGGGGTAAGAGTCTGATCATTCATATTCAATTTGAACGGTGCTCAATTGAATTTTTCGTAATCTTCCGCACCTAGTGATATTAACCATTTTTTGAAGAAATCAATTTGATCCTGCGGGTTGTTAGTTAGATTGTCTTCCTCATAGTCGAATAAATGAACTATGTTGTCGTTGGTCGCTTGTTGGCCCAAAGTCATTTCGTACGCGACAAGTCCAGCACTCATCTGTGAGGCCATTCTTGAAGGTTTAACGTTTATTTTTGCTCCCTTGCATAGAAAAGTTATCTGCGGGAAATCTGCTCGAATTTTTGCGAAACAAACATATAGGTCTTTTCCTTCATAAATCTTTCCAAAATTTTCAGCTTCTGAAAACGTCATGGTGAGTTTCGTTGGATCATATTTGACGGTGACTTGTTTGTGTTCGTTATTGATTATTGCTTTTATATTTTTTATTTTCATTTTATTTCCTGTTAGGGTTTGGTATGGAATATCCAACATATGTTCCATCAGCTTTTACTGGCGTGGCGCCTAGTATATCTTCCGTATAAATTCTGTGATGGATAGCAAACTCTTGCTCTCTAGGGTAAGGCGCCTGCTTTCCTAGTTCAGTATTTATATCATGGCCCTCAATGCTTTTAAGCGTGTATAAATAGCCTTTTTTTTCTCCATAGCTGGTCGCAAAGGTGATTCCGACTGCTCGAGATGGCGATGTACTTATGAAATTGCTTGGAGGGTCATCGCTGTCAATCGCGTGCAAGTATAAATCTTCGCTGCTGCCTTTGCTTTTGAAGCCATTTTTGAATACCTCATTTGGAGAAACTTTGTCTCCACGGAAAAGATATCCTTCATCATGGCTCGGTGATGGAGGGTTGGGTCCTGTTTTTTTACTTGGTACTAGTGCTAAAGGATCTTTAACGTCTACGGATGGGTTACATTCTTCCTTGCCGGGACATCTACTCAGTCCAAGCGGATCAACCCAACCTGTGGGATTGGGTACGTATTGGTAAGCGTTGATTCCGCCCGCCAGCTTCACCGGGTCAGGCGTCAGGTAACGACCAATATCCGGATTGTAGTAGCGGTGGCGGTTATAGTGCAGGCCACTTTCCGGGTCGAAGTATTGGCCTTGGAAACGTAGCGGGTTGTCGACTTTGCCTACGTCGAGGCGGCTGATTTCGCCGTAGGCGCGGTAGTGGGCGGACCAGACGATGTCGCCTTCAGGAGTGGTGAGTTCCTGCGGTGTGCCGAGATGGTCGAGTTGGTAGTGGTAGGGCTTGGTTTCTTGTGGGCCGAAGCCTTCCAGCATTGCCAGCGGGCGGAAGCTGGCGGGTTCATAGACGTAGCTGCGATGGCAATCCACGTGATGCTCAGCGACGATTTTATCGCCTTGCCAGAAGAACTCCGTGGTTTTCCCATCCACGGTTTTGCTGATACGCCGCCCAAACGGGTCATAGCGATAACTGGCCGTTTGGCCGTTGGGCTTGGTGATTCCAATCAGCCTGTGCTGGCAGTCATAGCGATACTCGGTAACGAGTGAATGACCCTTCCCACGCCGCTCGCGGATCAGGTTGCCGAAGGCGTCATAGTCGTAATGATGATCGCCCTGAATCATCAGGCGATTACCCGCGACGATGTCCGGCCCCGGCCGGTTTTGCATGAGCAAATTGCCCGCCGGGTTGTGGCCGAAACGCTCCTGTGCGTCTTGCGAATGATCGGCGCGGGTCAGGCGGTGGAGCGGGTCGTAGTGGTAAAGGTGTTCGCCTTTGCGGGTGTCGTGCAGGCGGCTGAGGTTGCCGGTTTTGTCGTAGTCGTAGTGCCGTTGGTAGAGGGGGTTTTGCTGCTGGGTGACGGCGTGGGCGTGCAGGCGATTTTGGTCGTCGTAGTGGTAGTGGCTGAGCAGTTGGCCTTGTTGGCGCTGGTGTTCGCGGCCGGCTTTGAACAGGTGCGAAGTGAGCAGCGCGCCGTTCAGCTCGACGGTGGCGAGGTGGCCGCCTTTGTCGTGGTTGAAGGTGAGGCGGTTGTTGTCCGGTAGACGTAAATGCTGAAGTTGGCCGCAGGCGTCGTAGCCATAGCGCAGGGTGCCCCAGCCCTGATGTTCGGCGGTGAGGCGGTTTTGTTTGTCGTATTCGTAGGCCAGGAACCAATGGCTGTCGTCGACGCTGAGGAGGTTGCCTTGGCGATCGTAGGTGTATTCGACCGTATTGCCATCGGGCAGGGTTTTTCTTACGAGGCGGCCGGCATGGTCGCGTTCGTATTGGGTAACGAGCTGACTGCTGTCGTCGCCGTATTCTGTTTTCTCCAGCAGGTTGCCGTTGAGGTCGTAGGCGTAGGCGGTGCGCTGGCCGTCGAAGCCGGTTTCCTGTTGGATCAGGCCGTTGGGGTGGTAGTCGAGCTGGTAGGTTTCGCCGACCTCGTTTTCGATGGCGGTTAGCAGTAAGCGAGCGTTGTCGTAGCGGTACTTGACCTGGGTGCCATCGGCGTTGATGCGGCGGCTGATCAGGTGCAGGCCGTCGGCGTATTCGTAGCGGGTGACGTGGCCGAGTTCGTCGCGCTCGGCGATGATTTTGCCGTAGGGGTTGTAGCTGAATTCCCGTGTGGCACCGTCCGGCAGTACCAAGCGAGTTAACCGACCCACACCGTCCCATTGATACTGGGTCAGCGCACCCTGTTCATCCTCACGGGCAATCTGCCGCCCCAGGTCGTCATAGCGATAACGCTTGATCCCACCATTCGGTAGCTGTTCTTCAACGAGTTGCCCGCGCTCATTCCACACCAAGCGATGGCAGCTGTTATCGGGATACCAGACCCCAGTCAGTTGCCCTTGCTTGTCGTAGCTGTAGTCGGTGGCGTGGCCATCCGGGTCAATCTGGCAAATGACGTCGCCCTGGTCATTACGCTCGTATTTCCAGATCGCCTCACCGCGACGCACCACGCGTACGAAGCCGTTGTCATGTTCGTAGGACGTCGGCTCGTCATCCCCCGGAAACACCGCCACCAGGCGTCCGGCGTCGTCGTACTGATACGCCGTCACCGCGCCGAGCGGGTCTTGCTCGACGGTCAGGCGGCCCTTGTCATCGTAGGATTTGAAGTGCCGGGCGCCGTCGGGGTCGATGCGCTGTACCAGTCGCGCTCGATCGTCATGAACATAAACCTCTTGGCTGCCATCGGCGTTGTGCACGGTGACGCGCCCGTCGTCACCCCAGGCATACCGCGTGTCCATCTGCGAAAAGCTGGCCCAGTGCCGGACACAGCGTGCGGCCTTGCCAGTGCGTTCCCATTCCCAAAAGAAACTCGCGCCACCGGCCAGTTGCCGCTCAAGAATGACGTGTTGCTCGTCGTACCGATAAACCTCTTGTTCACCGGCGGCGTTGGTCGCGGATACCAGCCGTCCACTGTCGTCATAGACGTAGGAAACGACGTTCTGCTCGGTCACCCAAACAAAGGGTTCATAGCCCTTGGCGCGATGAACCTGGTAGTCCACCGCCACAATGCGATCCAGCTCATAGCGCAAAAACAAAGAGCGGCCGACACCGTTATCCAGCCGCTCAATCCGCCCCAACCGATCCCGGAAAATGCGCAACCGGTTGTCATACACATCGCTGATCGCCGTCAGCGCACCGTCGCAAAAGTGGTAGAACCGCGAGCCCTGGGCCAGCACCAGTTCATCCGGCAACGACCCCAGGTAAATCGCCGCTTCCGCCAGGCTGTTGGTAATCGCTGGCCGAGCCACCGTCGGCAAGGGCAGGGTGGTCGAGCGGTTTTCATGATCGGTCCACACCACCGAATCGCCCGACACCACCAGCCGCTGGGCCAGCGCATGACTCCAGCCAAACCCCAACCCACAGTCCACTTCCACCGCACTGGTGCGATACAAGCGCGTCCACTCGAACGGCAAAATTCCATCCAGCGCGCCATCGGTGAGGGTCAGCAATTCCTCGCCGGTAACCATCGACACCGGGCAGCCATGGGTGACGGTCTTGTCCGAAGAGGCAGCAGCATCCCCGGCCGGATTTTTAGCGGAAGCAGGCACATCATCCACCGCCTCCTGCCGAACCAACGCGGTGCGCTGCGTCTTGCTGCGAACCGCCGGCACCGCGTTCGAAACCAATGTGTCGCCAGCCTTCAACGGCCCAACCGGCACCGCCTTGATCGGTATAGGGGCGCTACTCAGCAACACCGGCTTAAGCGCTTCGGCGTGCCCCTCCAAGCGAGCTTTCCCAAACTGCGCAGCTATCTGCTCCAGCCACCTGCGCACCCGGCGCGACTTGATACCCGCCAGCACGCTGGTGCTGATGCGCACCACAACACCCATGCCGGCTGTCGCCAGTCCCAGTAACAGCGTAATGACGACCTCGGCACCAATCTCCCCGAGCATTTCGTTCATGTACGGCGGCGGCAGCATGCGCATCCAGCTGACCAGCGCCGCCAGATAAACGAACAGCAAAGGCTCATCGCTGAGCACCAGCAAACCCTTGGCGAGGGTCTCGGCACTTAGCGCGAGTAACTTTTCCAGCTCGTCCTGGGAAAGGTAATGCAGCAGCTTTTCAGCGTTCGCCAGCGGGTCGGACAGCCACTGGAGTAACTGCTTGATGTTGTCCCAAACCGAATAAAGAACATTGCCAAAGCCCTGGGCATAAGCGCGGTGCAATGAGAGGTAGCGCTGTGCGAAATTCGCTTCGCAATAGCCCTTCCATAGCGGTTCGAAAGTAGTGGTCCACTCACCGCGCAGCCAACCTTCCAGTGGCGTGATGACCGACTGATAAGAGGCGTACAGCGCCTTGAAATGCTCCGACGAAACGTTGGGATAGAAACTGACCCGATACTGCTGGTTGCGATCACACTCGGTCACTTCGAGGATGCCGCTTGGGCCGATGGTCTTGTGGATGGGCTCGCCCAGCGGGCCACCGTCTGGATCGATGCGCTGCAACATTACCGGCGTATTGCCGATCGGCACGAACCGCGAACTCTGGAACCTATGCACCAGTGTCAACGTGCCGTTGGCCTTGCACGTGGCGACGGTGCTGCTAGGAAAGATCGAGCGGTTGATCGGCGCAACCAGCGCCACCGCATCCCCAGCCTTGAACACCTGCTCCACATCCAATGCCGAAAAGCTGAAAAAGCTCTGCGCCCAGTTGTCGTAGTGGTTGAGGCACCCGCGAAAATCGCTGAGCACGGACTCGACATCCCGCGTCTTCGCGTCCATCGCGGCCAGCACCAGAAAGCCAATGGCTTGGCTGGTTGCTTCGATCATAGGTGAGCCTTAACGATCAGGGCTCTCACTGGAAAATCCATCTGCAATCCCTCGCACTGTTTGATCAGGCGAGGGACTTTGCAGCGGTTTTCAGGGCAGGGGAGTAGAGCTTATCCGGCGGTTGCGTGGGAAGTTTCAGCCAGAGCCATACTCAGTTCGGCATAGCCACGAACCCCGGTTAGACTTGCGTGTCGATATCACCACTGCCCGGCCCGCCGTCAATCAAGGAAGCCTCATGTATTCAAACCGCCTGATCCTCTGCCTCGCGACCTTGCTGGTGCTGGCGGGTTGCTCCACTGCACGTGGTCCGCAACAACCCGAGCGCAGCGAGGCCGAGGTGAAGGCGCAGATCGTGCGCCTGCTACCGGCCACGCTCGCGGACCGCGCCGGTTGGGCCCAGGACATCTACACCGCGTTCGACGCCCAGAAGATCTACCCCAGCACCGAAAATATCTGCGCCGTGCTGGCGGTGACCGAGCAAGAGTCCACCTATCAGGTCGACCCGGCGGTGCCAGGCATGGGCAAGATCGCCCAGGATGAAATTCTGCGGCGGGCCGGGAAGGTGCATGTACCGGCGTTCGTCGTGCGCAGCGCCTTGCAGCTGCGCTCGCCCAGCGGCAAAACCTACGCCGAGCGTTTGAATGCGGCACGCACGGAGAAGGACCTGAGCGGTATCTTTGACGACTTCATCAGTGTGGTGCCTCTGGGCAATACGCTGTTTGGCGGCTTCAACCCGGTGCACACCGCCGGCCCGATGCAGGTCAGCATCGACTTTGCGCAGAAACAGGCGCGGGGTTATCCCTACACGGTGGACGGTACGATTCGCCGCGAAGTATTCACCCGCCGTGGTGGCATGTACTTCGGCATCGCGCATTTGCTGGGCTACCCGGTCAGCTATGACCAGCCGCTGTATCGTTTCGCCGATTTCAACGCCGGTTGGTACGCCAGCCGCAATGCTGCGTTCCAGGCCGCAGTCAGCCGTGTTTCAGGCACCGAATTGACGCTGGATGGGGATTTGATTCGCTATGGTTCGTTGCTGCCGGGTACCACCGAACTGGCGGTGCGTTCATTGGGGGCGAAACTGGACATGCGTAACCCCAGCATTCGCAGCCAACTGGAGCAGGGCGATCAGTTGGATTTTGAGGACACCACGCTCTACAAGCGTGTATTCGCACTGGCCGACACAGCCGCCGGCAAGCCGCTACCTCGGGCGGTCCTGCCGGGCATTGTGCTTAAAAGCCCGAAGATCACCCGCAACCTGACCACGGCCTGGTTTGCCAAACGCGTGGATGAGCGGTATCAGCGCTGTATGAAGCGTTGATCAGGCGTGGCGGCTGGCTCGAGTGGGCTTGCCCCAATGCCAGTCAGTTAAGGCTTTTTGTAGGAGCGAGCTTGCTCGCGAAAAACTCAGGATTCCCGCGCTTACTCAGAATGAACGCGTTGCCTGGACGATTTTCGCGAGCAAGCTCGCTCCTACAGTTTGCCCTCCAAATCGATGTCGAATTACGGCCAGCGTGGTTTACGGGGCGGCCAAGATCACGATCAAAAGCGAGATCAAGAGCGGGCCGCTGCAAAGTTGTGTAGATACCTATGGCCATCGCAGGCGAGCCAGCTTCTACAGTTTGATCAAGTTCTTTCGGATCGATAAAAGAAAAGGCCCGGTTTTCGTGGAACCGGGCCTTTTCCATGTTGCTCTTTGAATCAGCTGCGTTCGAGGGCCAGCGCCACGCCCTGGCCGCCACCGATGCACAGTGTTGCCAAACCTTTCTTGGCGTCGCGCTTGATCATTTCATGCAGCAGGGTCACCAACACGCGGCAGCCTGACGCACCAATCGGGTGGCCGATGGCGATAGCGCCACCGTTGACGTTGACCTTGTCAGCGTCCCATTCCAGCTCCTTGCCCACCGCCAGGGATTGCGCGGCGAAGGCTTCGTTGGCTTCGATCAGGTCCAGGTCGGCCAATTGCCAACCAGCCTTGTCCAGGCAGCGGCGGGTGGCCGACACTGGGCCGATGCCCATGATTGCCGGGTCGACCCCAGCGTTGGCATAGCTGGCGATACGCGCCAGCACTGGCAGGCCGAGGGCCTTGGCTTTGGCGGCGCTCATCAGCAGCACTGCGGCGGCGCCGTCGTTGAGGCTGGAGGCGTTGCCGGCGGTGACGCTGCCGTCTTTTTTGAAGGCGGGCTTGAGTTTGGCCAGGGACTCGGCGGTGGTGCCGGCACGCGGCTGTTCGTCCACCGCGAAGGCCACCGGGTCGCCCTTGCGCTGGGGAATCAGGATGGGCGTGATTTCATCGGCAAAGCGCCCGGCTTCGATGGCGGCGGCGGCTTTTTGCTGGGAGGCGGCGGCAAAGGCGTCCTGCGCCTCGCGGCTGATGCCGTACTTGTCCACCAAGTTCTCGGCGGTGATGCCCATATGGTAGTCGTTGAAGGCATCCCACAGGCCATCGGTGATCATGCTGTCGATCATCTTGGCGTGGCCCATGCGCAAACCGGTGCGCGCGGCGGGCAAGACGTACGGCGCGAGGCTCATGTTTTCCATGCCGCCGGCGATGATGACGTCGGCGTCGCCGCAACGGATCGCCTGTGCACCCAGGTGCAGGGCCTTGAGGCCCGAACCGCAGACCTTGTTCAGGGTCAGGCTCGGCACGGCGTGGGGCAGGCCGGCGAGAATAGAGGCCTGACGCGCCGGGTTCTGGCCGCTGCCGGCGGTGAGCACCTGGCCGAGGATCACTTCGTCCACTTCGGCCGGGTTCAGGCCGGTCTGTTCCAGCAGACGACGAATCACCGCAGCGCCCAGTTCAGGGGCCGGGATAGCCGCCAGCGAACCTTGAAAGCTGCCCACGGCGGTGCGGGTGGCAGCAACAATCACGACGTCTTGCATGGAATCTGTCCTCACTGGAAATGCATTTCTGGAACATGGTCCGGGACGATCAGTTTACCGGCGGTCTTGCTCACAATCTCTTCTACGCTGACGCCAGGTGCGCGTTCCTTGAGGACAAAAGCGCCATTTTCGATTTCCAGGTAAGCCAAGTCCGTGAGCACACGTTTGATGCAGTTGGCGCCGGTCAGCGGCAGGCTGCACTGGCTGAGCAACTTCGACTCACCGTCCTTGGACGCATGGGTCATGATAACGATGATGTTTTCCGCACCGGCCACCAGGTCCATCGCGCCGCCCATGCCCTTGACCAGCTTGCCGGGGATCATCCACGAGGCGATGTTGCCCTGTACGTCCACTTCGAACGCGCCGAGTACGGTGAGGTCCACGTGGCCGCCGCGAATCATCGCGAAGGACTCGGCGGAGGAGAAAATCGAGGCGCCGATGCGGGCGGTGACGGTTTGCTTGCCGGCGTTGATCATGTCGGCATCAATGGTTTCTTCGGTCGGAAACGGTCCCATGCCAAGCAGGCCGTTTTCCGATTGCAGCATCACTTCCATGCCTTCTGGAATGTAGTTGGCCACCAGGGTGGGAATGCCGATGCCGAGGTTGACGTAGAAACCGTCCTGCATTTCGCGGGCGACGCGTTGAGCCATTTGTTCGCGGGTAAGAGCCATTTTATGAGTCCTTATTGTTCGGGCCGGGGCGGATTATTTGCGGACGGTGCGCTGTTCGATGCGCTTTTCGAAGGTGCCGCAGATGATCCGGTCGACGTAGATGCCAGGGGTGTGGATCTGCGCAGGGTCCAGCTCGCCCGGTTCGACGATTTCCTCGACTTCGACCACGGTGATCTTGCCGGCGGTGGCGGCCAGCGGGTTGAAGTTCTGGGCGGTGTGGCGGTAGATGACGTTGCCGAAGTGGTCGGCTTTCCAGCCTTTGACGATGGCGAAATCACCGGTGATGGACTCTTCCATCAGGTAGGGACGGCCTTTGAATTCGCGGGTTTCCTTGCCTTCGGCGACAGGGGTACCGACGCCCGTGGCGGTGAAGAAGGCCGGAATGCCCGCACCGCCTGCACGCATTTTTTCCGCCAGGGTGCCCTGGGGGGTGAGCACCACTTCGATTTCACCGCTGAGCAGTTGCTTCTCGAACAGTGCGTTTTCACCGACGTAGGAGGCGATCACTTTGCTGATCTGCTTTTCTTCCAGCAGGATGCCCAGGCCGAAACCGTCGACGCCGCAGTTGTTGGAGACTACGGTGAGGTCGCGGGTGCCTTTGCGCTTGATCTCGGCGATGAGGTTTTCCGGGATGCCGCACAGGCCAAAACCACCGGACAGCACGGTCATGCCATCTTCCAGGCCTGCCAGCGCCTCTTCATAGGACGCCACGCGCTTATCGAAACCTGCCATATGCACCTCTTTTATTGTGAGTGGGCCAGCCAATGGGCCGAGTGTTGCGCTGACGGATTGATTTGTTAAGTTGTTTTTTTAGGTTGATTGATTTAGAAAACAGCATAGTCGGACAACCATGCGGAGCAGCATCATGACCGTTAAACAGATGCGTGCCTTTCTGGCCGTGGCTCAGAGCCTGAGTTTTGCCGCTGCCTGTGAGCGTCTGCACCTTTCCCAATCGGCGCTGAGCCTGACGATCAAGGGCCTTGAAGAAGGGCTGGGTGGGCGCCTGTTCAGCCGCAATACGCGCAATGTGGCCCTCACGCCCGAGGGCGAATCGCTGTTGCCGCTGGCGCGCCGGTTGATTGCCGATTGGGACAATGCCGAGGACGAACTGCGTCAACGCTTCACCCTGCAGCGCGGCCGCGTGACGGTGGCGGCGATGCCGTCATTTGCCGGCAACCTGTTGCCGCCGATCCTCAAGATATTCCGCGCCCGTTACCCGCAGGTGAACGTGACGGTGCACGACCTGATCAACGAGCAGGTATTGGAGATGGTGCGCGACCGCCAGGTGGAATTGGGCGTAGCGTTCGAACCTTCCGAAGGTTCGTCATTGGCATTCACGCCGCTGTACCTGGATCGGTTTATTGCAGTGGTGCCGGGAGAGTCGCCGTTGGCACACCTGGCTGAAATCGACTGGAAAAGCCTGTTGGAACAACCCTTCATTACCCTGCAGCGCCCATCGACCGTACGGGTAATGCTCGAAGAGCATCTGGGCGCCCTGCAGATGAAACTGCCGGTGGCGCTGGAAAGTCATCAATTGGCGACGGTGGGCAAGATGGTTGCCAGCGGCTTGGGGGTCAGTGCTGTGCCCGCGCTGTGTGCACGGCAGATGCAGGAGGCGGGTGCCCATTGCATCACCTTGACCGGCCCGGTGATAGAGCGGCCGATTGGCCTATTGACCAAGCCCGGGCATGAACTGTCGGCGGCGGCGCAGGTGTTGTTCGATATTTTTCGAGATGAAGCGGGGAAGGGACGTTACCCAACTTTCTGAAGTCTTAAAAAACAAAAGTGGGAGCGGGTAAGCCAGCTCCCACAATAGAGGGCGTACTACTTAGTAGTAACGGTCGATCACTTTAACTTGCGAGCTGTCTTTGAACGACGCCCAGGCATTGTTAAGTGTGTCGAATACCTGCTCGATAAAGTTGCGATCGGCTGCCGCTTTCTTGCCGACATAACCCTGGCCGCGACGGTACATCTTCAGGCGCGCCGCCAGTTCACGGTGATTGCGGTCGAACTCGGCTTCTTCGGTGTGGGGCGCCAGGCAGTCAAGTTGAACTTCGCCCGATTTGCCAATCCACAGGATATGGTCGTCGAGTGTGTCTTTCTGCGCTGCGAACATCTCAGCCAATTCATCGATAGTTGGTTGGTTGTTCAGATTCATGTGTAAGCCCCTTGACCAGTTGGCGATCTATCAGTTGGTTCGTTAATACTTGCTTAGTTGTCTCCGGTTACGAAAACCGGGCGTCAGTGACGGTCTGCCGAATACGGGCAGGGTCTTGAACCTGATGCATGTAGTCTTGCTGATGAACTGCTACGCAACGCTTTCATAACGAAGACAAGCAGCGATTGAGCTCCTTGTACCGGTCCCCTTCAGGGCCGGTCAGCTTCATCAATCTGCCTTGTGGGCAGTGCACATCCGGAAAAACAGCTCGGCGGTCAGACGAGCCTGTTCAAAACGCGTGTTACCAACACTCCCGATCCGGGAGACGTCTCGATAATGCAAGGACAAAAAGGTTACGTCAACGGTTATGTAGTGATTATTTTTGATCACTACATAAAATCCTGTGGGGCCGGGAGAATGCGCGAAAACGTGACTTGGGCGTCATTTTTTGTGCGGTGGGTCGCTGGGGTACGCGGGTTGTTCAGTACCTAAAACCTGTAGGAGCTGGCTTGCCTGCGATGGCGGAGTGTCAGTTGACGCATACTCCACTGGCACACCGCCATCGCAGGCAAGCCAGCTCCTACAGGTCTTCGGGGCGATTGCTATATGAGTTGTCCAACCAGCAGCGGCAACAAGCGTTCGCAGGACGCTTCGATCTTCACCTGCAGCAGCTCGTCCCCACGGGTCTTGCCCAAGTTGATGGCGATCACCGGCTTGCCTTGTTCCACCATGGCCTTGCACAGGCGAAACGCCGAATAGGCCATCAGGGACGACCCTACCACCAGCAAGCCCTCGGCGTGTTGTACGGCCGCCATCGCCCTGGCCGCAGTGGCCGGTGCTACGTTCTCACCGAAGAACACAACATCCGGCTTTAAACGCTGGCCATGGCAATGTGGGCAGTGGGGGACCTGGAAGTGTTCTTCGAAGGTGGGGTTGAGCAAGGTGTCGCCGTCCGGTGCCTGCACCGCGTGGACCTGCGCCAGGTAAGGATTGTCGATGTCCATTTGCCGCTGGATCACATCGCGCGGGCTGCGCAACTGGCAATCCAGGCACAGCACCCGGTGCAGGCTGCCGTGCAGTTCAATCACATCATGGCTACCGGCTTGATCATGCAGGGTGTCGACGTTTTGGGTGATCAACCCGCTGATACGCCCGCGCGACTGCAGCGTCGCCAACGCCAGGTGCGCCTTGTTCGGTTGTGCAGCGCGCACCCTTGGCCAGCCGAGCATGGCCCGCGCCCAGTAACGGCGGCGCGCCTGCGGGGTAGCGAGAAACTCCTGGTACATCATTGGCGCTTTGCCCCGGCGTACCCCTTCGCTGTCACGGTAGTCGGGGATACCTGACGAGGTGCTGATTCCGGCACCGGTCAGCACCAGGAAGCGTTTTTCGGCCATCGCCTGGTGCAGCGTGTCGAGGTGGTCTGCTTGATGATCCAGCGTGTCGAGCATGGTGTCTCCTATTCGCCTCGGATGTACTGCTCCAGCTGTTGGATCAAGGCGGCTTGTTCAGCAATGGCTTCCTTGACCAGGTCGCCAATGGACAGCAGACCGAGCAGCTTGCCGTTTTCCACGACCGGGAGGTGGCGCAGGTGGCTGTCGGTCATGATGTTCATGCACGCCTCGACCGTTTTATGGGTATCTACGGTGATCACCGGCGAACTCATCACATCATCCACTCGGGTAGTCACCGATGAAAGACCCTTGAGGATGAGTTTACGGGCGTAATCGCGCTCGCTGATGATCCCCACCACCGCGCCGTCCTTGACCACCGGCAAGGCCCCGACGTTCTTCTCGGACATCCGCACCAGTGCCTCGAACACGGTGTGGTCCCACTGGATGGTGTGGACGTCCTGGTTCTTCTGATCCTTGGCTTTGAGTAATTCTGCAACGGTTTTCATGGCGGCCACTCCGGTGTTGTTGTTAGGTAGTCAGCTATTGCCCCTACAGAATCCTAGACGGCCTACGTTGCAGCAAGGTCCAAAGCGGCGTTAAACCCGTCGAAAAGCGTCATTCGCCGGTTTTTTTTACTCTTTTACCCGACACTTGCCGGCTTTTTCGCCCGTTTGGGGCTGGCTGTCGTCTTGCGCGGCGCGCTCTTGCGCTTGTTTTTCCAAGGCGCTGCGCCTTTTTTCGCTGCGGGGCTGGCCGGGCCGGTGATGGTCATGCGCATGCCATTGCAGCGCGCCACCTGCTTGCTCATCCATGCCGCTTGTTTGGCGACAAACTCTTCCAGGCTCATGTCACCGCTTTGCACCATATCCAGCGCCTGCTCCCAGATAGCGGTGGTACCGGGATCGGCGATGGCCCGAGGCACGGCGTCAATCAGGCTGAACGCCGCCGGGGTGGCCGACAGCGCCTTGCCATTCTTCACCAGGTAACCGCGGTCCAGCAGGCCCTGGATAATCCCGGCGCGGGTGGCTTCGGTGCCTATGCCCGTGGTGTCCTTGAGCTTCTGCTTGAGCAACGGATCCTCCACCAGCTTGGCGACGTTTTTCATCGCCTTGATCAGGTCGCCTTCGGTAAAGGGCTTGGGCGGTTGGGTCCACAGGTCCTTGAGGTTGACCTTGGCCACGGCACAGTCCTGGCCCTGCACCAGCATCGGCAAGGCTTGCGGCGCAGGCGCTTCCCTACCCTTGGCGGGGGCGAGGGCTTCGGGCAGTGCGCGTTTCCAGCCCGGTTCGATGACGACTTTGCCCACCGCGCGCAGCGCCTGGCCGGCACAGTCGAAATCCGCCTGGGTCCGGTCGTATTCATGGTTTGGCAGAAATTGCGCCAGGTAGCGCGCGCGTATCAGTGTGTAGACCGCTCGATGCTTGCCGGTGAGTTGGGCGACGTCCTTGCCGGCCCCGGTGGGAATAATGCCGTGGTGGGCACTGACCTTGGCGTCGTTCCAGGCGCGTGAGCGACGAGCAGGGTCCATGTAGTCCATCAGCTCGCCCACGGCCGTATCCGCGCGGCCGAGTGCGGCGAGAATCTTCGGCGCTTCGCTGTGCTGGCTCAATGGCAGGTAGCCGCAATCGCTGCGCGGGTAGGTGATGACCTTATGGGTTTCGTAGAGGGATTGGGCAATATCCAGGGTTTCCTGGGCGCCGAGGCCGAGCTTTTTCGAGCAGATCTCCTGCAGGGTGCCGAGGTCGAAGGGCAGGGGTGCGACCTCCCGCATGCGCTCGGTGCGCAGCTTCACCAGGCGCGCGCTGGCCGCGTGGGCCATGGCCTCGGCGGCGTCCCGGGCCAGTTGTGGGTTGAGGCAACGGCCCTGGTCATCGCAGGCGTCCTCGGCGGCGCGCCATTGGGCAGTGAAGGTGATGCGTTCGTGCAGCAGTTCTACATCGATGGCCCAATAGGCCACGGGTACGAAATTGGCGATGCTGCGGTCACGGTCGACCACCAGGCGCAAGGTAGGGGTTTGCACGCGGCCCACCGGCAATACGCCCTGGTAGCCGGATTGGCGCCCGAGCAAGGTGAACAGGCGGCTCATGTTCATGCCGATCAGCCAGTCGGCGCGGGAGCGGCCGAGGGCCGAGTGATACAGGCTGAAGGTTTGCGCGCCGGGCTTGAGTGCGGCCAAGGCCTTGCGGATGGAGGCGTCGTCCAGCGCCGACAGCCACAAACGCTGGATCGGCCCTCGATAACGGCAATGCTCCACCAGTTCACGGGCGATCATCTCGCCCTCGCGGTCGGCGTCGGTTGCGATCACCAGTTCGCTGGCTTCCCCCAGCAGGCGCTTGACCGCCTTGAACTGGCTGGCGGTCTTGGGCTTGACCTGCATTTTCCATTTTTCCGGGACGATGGGCAGGTCGGCGAGCACCCAGCGTTTGTATTTGGCGTCGTACGCGTCCGGCGGAGCGGTTTCCAGCAGGTGACCGATGCACCAGGTGACTGTGACTCCGTTGCCCAGCCAGCATCCGTCGCCCCGGCGATTGGCGCCGAGCACGGCCGCGATGTCCTTGGCCTGGGAGGGTTTTTCACAGAGGTACAGCTGCATGGTCATCACATCAAATCGGGTTGATGCCTGGCAGGATGCTTAGTCAGAGAGATTTGAGCAACCATTATCTGTATGGATGTACAGCTTGAAGTTTCAAGCTGCAAGCTACAAGAAAGAGCCGATTGGCTTTTACTTGCCGCTTGCAGCTTGGCCCTTGAGGCTTATTCAGTTGTTATCGATATCCACATGCCGGGTTTCTTTGAGGCAGAACAAGCCGACCACCAGGCTGACGCCGGTCACCACCACCGGGTACCACAAGCCATAGAAAATATCGCCGGTGTACACCACCAAGGCAAACGACACGGTCGGCAGGAACCCCCCAAACCAGCCGTTACCGATGTGGTAGGGCAGCGACATCGAGGTGTAGCGGATACGGGTCGGGAACAGCTCCACCATCAGCGCCGCCAAGGGGCCGTAGCACATGGCGGCGATCAGGATCAGTGCGACGATCAGCACCACCACCATCACCTTGTTGACCTGGGCCATGTCCGCCGAGCTTGGGTAACCGGCCAGGGCCACCGCGCCGCGCAGTGCCGCTTCGTCAAAGCCATCGATACGCACGTCACCGACGCTGACCTGTACCGGCGCGCCGGCTGGGGCTGCGACGCTGCTGTACGGCAGGCCTTGTTTGACCAGGAAGGTCTTGACCTTGTCGCACGGGCTGTCAAAGCGCGCCTTGCCCACCGGGTCGAACTGGAAGGTGCAGGTGGCCGGATCGGCCTGCACGGTAATCGGTGCCTGCTGGCTGGCCTGGTCCATCGCCGGGTTGGTGTAGTGCGCCAGGCTCTTGAAAATCGGGAAATACAGGAAGGTCGCCAGCAGCAGGCCCAGCATCAGCACCGGCTTGCGCCCGACCTTGTCCGACAGCCAACCAAACAGAATGAAGAACGGCGCGCCGATCACCACGCTGATAATCAGCAGCATGTTGGCCAGGGCCGGGTCCATCTTCAGAAACTGGGTGAGGAAGAACAGCACGTAAAACTGCGCTGCATAAAAGGTCACCGCCTGCCCGCCGTTGATGCTGAACAGCGCGATCAATACGACCTTGAGGTTTTCCCATTTACCAAACGACTCGCGGATCGGCGCCTTGCTGGCCTTGCCTTCCTCTTTCATTTTCAGGAATGCCGGCGATTCGTGCAGGCTCATGCGAATCCAGGTGGAGATGCCCAGCAACACAATGGAAAACAGGAACGGAATACGCCAGCCCCACACCTCGAACTGGTCGCCGGTGAAGTAACGGCAGGCCAGCACCACCAGCAACGACAGCAACAGGCCGAGGGTGGCGGTGGATTGAATCCAGCTGGTGTGCAAGCCACGTTTGCCAGCGGGGGCATGCTCGGCAACATAGGTGGCGGCGCCGCCGTATTCACCGCCGAGGGCCAGACCTTGCAGCATGCGCAGCACGATCAGGATGATCGGCGCCGCGATGCCGATGCTGGCATAGGTCGGCAGCAGCCCGACACAAAAGGTGGCCACGCCCATCAGGATGATGGTGACAAGGAAGGTGTACTTGCGCCCGATCATGTCGCCCAGGCGGCCGAACACCAACGCGCCGAAGGGCCGTACCACGAAGCCTGCGGCGAACGCCATCAGCGCGAAGATAAACGCCGTGGTGTCGTTGACCCCGGCAAAGAACTGCTTGCTGATTACCGCCGCGAGGGCGCCGTAGAGGAAAAAGTCATACCACTCGAACACCGTCCCGAGGGACGAGGCGAAAATGACTTTCTTCGAGTCGTTGCTGGTGCTCGCATCCATCGCCGAGCCCAGGGGTTGAGCATGTTCTGACATCGGGTAGCCCTCACAGTGATTATTTATTGTTGTTCCACTGTCGGCGCCAGGTGTGGCGCCGCTATTCAGATTGCGTGAACCATTTCTCTCTCCGGGGCGAGGCTCCTTGTGTTCGGTGAAAGGATCAGTTGCGCGGCTTTCTCGGCGATCATCAGCGTCGGCGAGCAGGTGTTGCCCGAGGTGATGCTTGGCATGATCGACGCATCGGCAATGCGCAGGCCCGGCACGCCGTGCACACGCAGCTGTGCGTCGACCACCGCGTCCTTGTCTGCGCCCATGCGACAGGTGCCCACCGGGTGGAAGATGGTCGTGCCGATACGCGCCGCCGCTTCGTGCAGCTGTTCTTCGGTTTGCAGCGCGTCACCGGGTAAATATTCAACCGGCTTGAACTGGCTCAGGGCGGGGGCGGCCACGATCCGTCGCGTCAGGCGGATGGCATCGGCGGCCACGCGCAGGTCTTGCGGGTGGCTGAGGTAGTTGGGCTGGATCAGCGGCGCATCCGCCGGGTTGGCCGAGCGGATATCGATGCGCCCGCGACTCTGAGGGCGCAGGTCGCAGACCGATGCGGTAAAGGCCGGGAATGCATGCAGCGGCTCGCCAAAACGCTCCAGGGACAATGGCTGTACGTGGTACTCAAGGTTGGCCGAAGTCTGCTCCGGCCCGGAGCGGGCAAACGCGCCCAGCTGGCTGGGTGCCATCGACAACGGCCCGCTGCGGTCATACAGGTAGCGCAGGCCCATGCCCATTTTGCCCCAGACCGTGCCGGCGATCTGGTTCAGGGTGCGGGCGTTTTCGAGCTTGTAGATCAGGCGCAGTTGCAAGTGGTCCTGCAGGTTGCCACCGACGCCCGGCAGTTCATGGACCACATCGATGCCCAGGGGCTTGAGCACATGGGCGGGGCCGATACCCGAGCGTTGCAGGATGCCCGGCGAGCCGACGGCACCGGCGCACAGCACGATTTCCTTGCGTGCTTTCCAGCTCAGTTGCTGGCCGTGCTGGCGGCCGACGACCTGAGACGCGCGGCCGTTTTCCAGCACCACGCGGTCGACCTCTACCTCGGTCAGTACGGTCAGGTTGGGCCGCTGGCGCACCGGTTTGAGGAACGCCTTGGCCGCATTCCAGCGCACCCCGGCCTTCTGGTTGACCTGGAAATAACCGCAGCCTTCGTTATCGCCCTGGTTGAAATCGCTGATATTGGCGATGCCGCTTTGCTTGGCTGCCTCGCGAAACGCGTCCAGGATCGGCCACGACAGACGCTGCTGCTCGACGCGCCATTCGCCGCCGTCGCTGTGGAACGGCGATGTGCCGGCGAAATGGTTTTCGCTGTGCTTGAACAGCGGCAAGACGTCATCCCAGGCCCATCCGGGATTACCCTGCGCCGCCCAGTCGTCATAGTCGCGGGCCTGGCCGCGCATGTAGATCATGCCGTTGATGGAGGAGCAACCACCCAGTACCTTGCCGCGCGGGTAGCTCAGGGCTCGGCCTTGCAGGCCTGCCTGGGCTTCGGTCTTGAAGCACCAGTCGGTGCGCGGGTTGCCGATGCAGAACAGGTAGCCGACGGGAATATGAATCCAGGGGTAGTTGTCGCGACCACCGGCCTCCAGCAGCAAGACGCGATGGGCCGGGTTGGCGGACAGACGATTGGCCAGCAAGCAGCCAGCGGGGCCGGCGCCGACGATCACATAATCGTATTCAGCAGTTGCAATGGGCATCTGTGGGTCTCGCTTGTTTTTCTTATTGGCTCCATCCTAGTTGTTAGTTTTCGTCTTAAAAATGTTAGTTTTTGCCCAGCTGCTGTGCGTTTTTAAACAGCATGGCCCACGGGCAGGCTATGGAGGCGGTATGTTCGACTGGAATGACCTGCGGTTTTTTCTCGAATTGCAGCGCAGCGGCCGCTTGCTCACCGCCGCACAACGCTTGAAAACCACGCATGCCACTGTGGCCCGGCATATCGAAGCCATCGAAAAAAGCCTCGGTACTGCGCTGTTCGTACAGCACGCCCAGGGCTATGAGCTGACGCCGTCCGGTGAGGCCCTGCTCAAGCATGCCGAAGCCATGGAAAACGTGGCGCTGCTGGCGGAAGACGAACTCACCCATTCGGCGGCGCCCCTGGGCAAAATTCGTCTCGGTGTGGCGGAGGGCCTGGGGGTGATGTTTCTTGCCGGTCGCATGGGTGGGCTGTTCGAGCGCTATCCCGGCCTGGAAGTGGAATTGGTGGCGGTGCCGCGCTTTGTCAGCATTCTCAACCGTGAAGCGGAAATCAGCATTCACCTGGAACGCCCCAGCGTCGATCAATTGGTCACCCGCAAACTCACGGATTATCGCCTGGCGCTGTATGCCAGCCGCGCCTATCTGGAGCGTCATCCACCGATTGAAAAACGCGAAGACCTCGCGGCCCATTCATGGATCGACTATGTGGATGATCTGCTGTTCAGCCAGGAACTGAAATTCCTCAGCAGCTTCTGTCGCAATCCCAAGGTGGTCTTCCACAGCACCAGCGTGATTGCCCAGCACCAGGCTGCGCGGTCGGGTTTGGGGATCGCGGTATTGCCCTGTTTCATGGCGGCGGGCGATGCGGACTTGGTACCGTTACTGCCGGGGGAAAGCATCCAGCGCAGCTATTGGATCAGCTCGCGTAGGGAGTTGCATAAGTCGGTGCGGTTGCGCGTGTTGTGGGATTACCTGGTGGAGATGTGCGCTCGGGAGCAGAAACTATTGCTCGGTGAAGCTGACTGACGCAACCGAATCGAAAAGCTGGGAGGGGCTTGCCCCTGATAAGGCAAACACCAAACCTGTGGCGAGGGAGCAAGCTCCCTCGCCACAGATGCTTCTCGCTTCTGCTGTTTCTTAACTGACTGGCATCAGGGCTTGCCCCTCCCACATTTGGACCCTGGTGTGTCAGGCAGCGCTTAGAGTTTCACCACCTGATGCACCTGTTCGGCACAGGCGCGGGCTTCGTCAATCAGCTTGCCGAATGCATCGCTGGCCACTTCATCATGGGTCAACCAGCGCTTCTTCTGACTCAGGCGGTAGTGATAGCGCAGCGTGCCGCCCTCCAGTTTTCCGTCCAGGTCCAGGTCGAACCAGGGCGAGCGCACCTGGCAGCCGGGAATGGCTTTTTCCATCTGCGCGCCGGTCAGGGTGTAGTGATAGTCATAGGTTTCAGGGTTGCCCAGGTCCAGGTCGGCCTGTTGCCCCTGACGACGGTAATTGATGTAACCGTCCCAGCGATCTTTCAGGGATGGATCGGTGTAGACATAGTCATTTCCGAGTTTTTCCAGGGCGCGTTTATCGGTGAGCCGTGCGCTGACGCTGTAGCCGTCGTGCACCACAAATCCCGTGGCCTGGCGGCTGATCTGGCAGTCGCTGATGTCGTTGCCGAAGTTGGCGCAGATGTCCTGGTCGGTCGCGGTGCTGCCTTGCTCACGGTCGGCGACGCTCAATTGCATCAGCGGCAGGCGACTAAAGGTGACGGTGGCCTCGACCGCGCCATCGCCTTGTTTGCCGAACTGCACGTGCTTGTCCAGGCGCCCCGCGACTTCTGGGCGTTCCAGCGGAATATGTTCTTCGCGCACCTGGCTCTGGGCATCGTTGACCAGCACCCAGCGATCCTGGATGTCGGGCAGGGTCTGGCCGGGTGCGAAGACCGGGTTGGTGGGGTCGAGCCACCACACCTGGCCGTCCACTTCGGCACGCACGATGGCGTGATTCGGCGCCAGGGTGCCTGGAATCAGCAAGGCCTCGGCCACATCGCCACGGCTGACCCACGCCGTCTCGGCCTTGATGCCGGCGGCCTTGAGCATTGCCGTGAGCAGGATCGCCAGGTCCTTGCAGTCGCCATAGCCATGCTGCTCGATTTCTTCCAGCTTGAACGGTACATAGCCACGGTCGGTGGCGCGCCAGTCGCCCAGGTAGCGGTAGTGATCGTTGATGTGCTGCATCAGCGCGGCGACTTGCTCCGCCGGGGCCAGCTTGCTGACAGCGGCAACGGCGGCAGCGGCGTGTGCCGGCAGGTTGACGCCGAGAATCTGGTTGTAGCGCTGGGCGAGATCGCCGAAATAGGCCTGGCTATCCAGGGCGCTGCCCAGTTCCAGGCGCGGGATGTGCAGCAGCGCCGAGCCGGACGGTTCATTGATGTAATTGAGGTAGACCGGCTTTTTTTGCACGACGTCCAGCGTCTTGCCATTGGCCGAAGGCGTTACCTTGAAGTCGTCGAACAGCTCACTGCGCCAGTGGATCGGCCGTTCAGCGGTGAAGCGCGCCTTGAAACGATCACGGCGGGCCGCGCTGGGGCCTAACTTGAGTACGTAGTGGAACTGGGTCATCAGCGGCTTGGCGGCGAAATGCTGGCGCACGGTGTAACGAATCTGCGTGCCGACCCGCAGGTTCGGGAAGGCCAGGGAGGTTTGCTGATCGCGACTGAAACCCTGGTCCGGGTTGGGCGCTGTGCGTGTGTCGATCTGCGTGACCGCCAGGGCGACGGGTTTGGCGCCAGGCTGGGTGGTTTGCGCGCTGATCACTTCAAAGCTGTCGCCTTCGGAGTAGTCGAAGTCGATGCGCGAGAGCATCTCGCGGCCGTTGGGTTTGAGGATGGTGTAGTGGTAGGTCGTGGTGCAGTCGGTGCTGGCGTCGCGGTTGAAGTGGCAGTGAAATTCGGTGTCGCTGGCCAGCGGGGCTTCGGCTATGGGTTGCAGGGCTGCACAGACGGAATGGGAAACCAGCCCCAGACTGATGGCAATCAAAGGGCGATGAAAGAAAAAACGGTACATGGGCGCCTCGGATGACACATTGAAACACTACCCGACGGGTAGGGAGAAGGCGCCGGATGATAATCGCTCTCAACGGAGAAGGCCAGGATTGTTCGACAATAATTGTGTCTGAAAGGCCCGTTCTAGAGCCTTTCCTTGATTTGTGTCAGGTCTTTCCGAGTTCGTGTGTGGCTTTTTTTCTAGAGAAACCAGCGGTATTCCCGCGCGTGAATTTCTTGCTGGAACGCCAGATGGTCCTGGCGTTTGTTCTCGCAGTACACGTCGACAAATTCCGCGCCCAGCGTGTCGCGCACAACCTGCTGATGTTGCATGGCGCGCACGGCATCAAGCATCTCCACGGGGAAATCGGTGCCGCTGCTGCGGTCCTCGTTCAACGGCGCGATAGGCTCCTGACGGGCTTCAAGGCCGTGCTCCAGACCGGCAAGGATTGCCGCCAGCACCAGGTACGGATTGGCGTCGGCGCTGGCCAGGCGATGCTCGATACGCAGGTTGCGTGGGTCGGAATCGGGGATGCGCACGCACGCATCACGGTCTTCGAAGCCCCAACTGGCGCGGGTGGCGGCATTGACCGTACCGCCCAGGCGGCGGAAAGCGTTGTGGTTGGGCGAAAAGATCGGCATGCAATGGGGTAGCAACGCCAGGCAACCGGCCACGGCGTGGCGCAGCGGCTGTTGCTGGTGCGCCGCCAGCAGGTTGTTGCCGGCGCCGTCATACAGGCTCACATGCACATGCATGCCACTGCCCGGAAATTGCAGGTAAGGCTTGGCCATGAAGCTGGCGCGATAACCGTGTTTGAGTGCCACGCCCCGCGTGCTGCGGCAGAACAGGGCGGCCCAGTCGGCGGCGCGCAGAGCGTCTTGCGAATGGCCAAAATTGATTTCGAACTGGCCCGGGCCGATTTCCGCAGTGATCACCGTGATATCGATGCCCTGGGCCTTGGCGGTTTGCGCCATGTCATCCAGCACTTCGCTGAAGCGCGACAGCCGCTCGATATGCAGGGTGGGCTGGTCGTCGGCATCGTCGCTCAGCGGGTCGCGGGGGAATTGCGGCAGGCCGTTGTCGAGCTTTTTATCGAACAGGTAGAACTCCAGCTCGAACGCCACCACGGGGTGAATGTCCTTGTGATGCAGGCGCTCCAGCACCCTGGCCAGCACTTCGCGGGGTTCGAATTCGATGGGCGCTTCGGTGCCGTCGGAGGTGATCAGCATCTGCCCCAGCGGTTGCGATTCCCAGCTCACCGGCTTGAGCGTACCCGGCACCAGGCGTCGATTGGCATCCGGATCGCCGTCGTTGAAGCAGTAATCGCCAATCTTGAACAAGCCACCCTGGGCGCCCAGCAATACCGCGTTCTGCGGCAGCTTCAACGGGCTGCCGGCGGCGACCTTCTCAAGCATCTCCACCGGGTAGCGCTTGCCGTAGAAATGCCCCGCAATGTCCAGGGCGATCAGGTCGACGTAGCGCACGTCGGGATGGTTCTGGCGGAAGGCGCGCACTTCGGCCAGCAATGTTGCAGATTGGCTTTTCACGGGGTTTAGCTCCTAGTTGTAAACCCACAGCACGCGGGTGGGCAGGGCGGTCAGGTTGGCGTAGCGACAGTGGGCGAAACTGGCGAGATGGAAGCTGTCGCCAGGGCCGAGAGTGACCGCATCGGCCTCGCCTTCAACCCACAGCGTCAACTCGCCCTCCAGCACAAAACCGGCCTGTTCGGCACGGTCGCTCATGGTCTGCTCGCCGCTGTTGGCGCCGGGTGCCAACAGGCTGTCGAGCATCGAAAACGCGCCGTTCATGTTGGGCGAGACGAGGATGTCGGTGATGCCATTGGCGTAGTACACCGTGCGCCGCTCGTTGGGCCGCGTGACCCAGTCCACCGCCTTGGGTTTGGGCAGGCTGTAGAAGTACGTGGTCGGCACGTCGAGGGCGTGGCTGATGGCGGTCAGGTCGGCCACGGTCGGGCGCGACAGGCCACGTTCCACCTGGGAAAGGAAACCCACCGAGCGCTCGATCCTTTGCGCCAATTGCGCGAGGGTGAGCTTCTTGTGCTTGCGCAAGTCGTGGATCAGGGCCGCGAGGGTGGCGAGTTCATCTTGGGGTGTCATGAAATTCAGTTCGAATAATTTCATGAAAAATTACAGGATTAATTTCATGGGGGCAATGGGCGGCGAAGTTTGAACTCCCATTGTGGCGAGGGAGCTTGCTCCCGCTGGGCTGCGCAGCAGCCCCAAAAAAGCCCAGTCGAGGGTTTCCTGAACAAATGCGCTGGCCAGGTTGGGGCAGCTTCGCAGCCCAGCGGGAGCAAGCTCCCTCACCACAAGGGAGCGGGGAAACATGCGGAAATTGAGTTGGAGCGCGACCATTTGCAGGCCTGCTAGGTTGAATGAGTCATCCATCCATTCAAGGGCATCAAAGGATTGATTCAAAGACCCAACTCGCATTTGCTACGGCGTGGTCGTTATTCAGAAGCGGGTCGTGTGTACCTGGTGACGGCCGTGGTTTATCAGCGGCGTCCGGTTTTTGCTGACTTGTCTCTGGGCCGGTTATTGGTTGCAGAGCTCAAACGCGCCCACGATGCGGATCTGGTGACTTCCTTGGCCTGGGTGACCATGCCTGATCACCTTCACTGGATGTTCGAGCTGCGTGATGCAACGTTGCCGCAAGTGATACAGCAGGTGAAGTCGCGCAGCACACTGACCATCAACCAAGCCTGCGGTACGAAGGGCGCTTTTTGGCAGAATGGATACCATGATCGCGCGGCCCGAGCCGAAGAGGATCTCGTAAAGATTGCGCGCTACATCATCGCCAATCCATTGCGAGCCGGGCTGGTCGAGCGTATCGGCGACTACCCGCTCTGGGACGCAGTCTGGCTATAGCTCACTCGCCACGGGGTTTATTGGCAGGGTGTTGATGTGAATGATCCTGCGCCGCTGCGGTCGGAACCTGGTACGCACCCAAAATTGAAGGAGCACCCATGAAGTCAAAATCTCTCGTTGCCTGTGTTCTCGTTGCTGCAAGCCTGTCTACCGCCAGTTTTGTGGTGCAGGCCGGCGATACGCCGCAGGAGACCGTGCAGCCTTCCAACATCAATGCCCGTGATTTGAAAGAAGGCGATCGTGCCCCGGATATCCTGATGCGCAAGGAATCGGCGCTGGGCGACTGGAAAAAACGTGGCCTCAAGCAGCCTGAAGAAGAGAGCCAGTGGGCACGGGTTGGCGACAAGTATGTGCTGCTCAAGACCACCAACGGCACCATCCTCGAGATCACGCCAGTCAAGAAATAATCCTGAACAACCACCTGCTCGTAGCGCCTTTCTTGCGTTAAGGTAACCGGCCGTAAAATGGTCGCGTTACCTTAAAGAAAGAGAGCAGGATGCTTGCAGCGATAAGAAACTACCCCCGCACGGTCAACCTGTTGCTGTCCGCCACGTTGCTGCTGACGTTGGCCAAGGCGATCACGTTTCCATACCTGGTCATCTACCTCACCAGCCACTTCGCCCTCGACATCAGCCAGGTTGGCCTGGTGATCGGCAGTTCGCTGATTGTCGGCTCGCTGCTCAGCGTTTATGGCGGTTTCCTCGTCGACCGCGTCAACAGTTACCGTTTGCTGCTAGGTTTGAGTCTGGTATTTGTGCTGGGCTTTATCGGTACGGTGCTGGCGCAGAACATCTGGGCGTTCTATAGCTGTCTGATCCTGATCAACCTGGCCTATGCGGTCATCGATATCGCGATCAAGGCCGGTTTCGCCAGCCTGCTGCCGGAGGAGGGACGCAGCGAGGTGTTCTCCATCAAATATACGCTGACCAATATCGGCTACGCTGTGGGGCCGTTTTTTGGCGCGATGGTGGCGAAGGCGGATATCAGCCTGCCGTTTATTCTGTCGGCGTTATTGGGCGTCGGTTTTTTCCTGCTGTACTGGCGCCTGGGCGATCGCACACTGACCACTGTCGAGGTCACGCATAAACCGTTGCCGTTCATGGCCGTGGGCCGTGTGCTGCTCAAGGATCACCGCCTGGTGTGCTTCACCGTCGGTGGTTTGCTCAGTGCCGTGGTATTCGGCCAGTTCACGGCCTACCTGTCGCAATACCTGGTGACGACCACCACCGCCGAATACACCTACACCGTGATCAGCGCCGTGCTTACCACCAACGCCGTGCTGGTGATTGCCTTGCAGTATCTGATTGGCCGGCGCATCTCGCACCGTTACTTGAGCCAGTGGCTCATCGCCGGTTTGGGCATGTTCATGCTGGGTCTGATTGGCTTTGCGTTGTCCACCAGCGTGGTGTGGTGGGTGGTGGCAATGGCGGTGTTTACCGTGGGGGAGATCATCGTGTTCCCGGCCGAGTACATGTTTATCGACCGAATCGCGCCTGACGCGCTGAGGGGGATGTATTACGGCGCGCAGAACCTGTCCAATCTCGGCGCCGCATTGGGGCCGGTGCTTTGCGGGCTGGTGCTGGCCAGCCTGCCGGCGCATTACATGTTTTATATGCTCGGGGGGTTTATCGTCGGTGGCGGGGTGTTCTATTTCATTGGGGCGAAGATGAAGGCAAGTCATCCAGCGTGAGCTTGCCGACATTGTTGCTTTGCAGTTCATAGCGTAACTCGTCCACCATTTTCGCCACTTCCTGCGGGGTCTGCAGCCGGTTGGTACTGATCCCGGTGACCACCAGGTCGACTCGTCCGGTTTCGGCGTCGAAGACCTTGAGGGTCAGGGACGCATCCCGGCACAGGGTGAACTCGCAGGTCAGTGGCGACAGGCCTTCTTCGATGCAATTTCGCAGTTGAGAGAGGGTAAACATGCAGGCTCCTTCAAGGCACAGATACGATGCCTAGAAGGTTATTGACTGCCCTGGCGTCTCATAAGGCGAATTCGCACTAACTGCACTAGTGCATTTGCACTCTCAACGCTTGTTTTTCACGCGCAATTCGCCAGCGAACAGCCCGCGTTCACGGGCCCAGACGATGGCTGCACTACGACTATGCACCCCTAGCTTGGAGTACACGGTGGCCACATGGTTGCGCACGGTGTTGGGCGCCAGTTTCAGGCGTGAGGCAATCTCCTTGTCGGCCAGGCCTTCGCAGATCAACCCCAGCACGTCCCGCTCACGGGCCGTGAGGTCGGTGAAGGACACGTTCGGCAGGTTCGGGCTGTTGACGCTCTTGGCATTGGCCAGTTTTTCGATCAGGGTCTGGCTGAACCAGGAAGCGTCCTGCATGACTTCCTCGATGGCCGCGACCAGTTCCAGTTCCGAGCGTTTGCGTTCGGTGATGTTCATGAACACCAGCAGGTAGCACGGGATGTCCTGGATGATTACGGTGTCGGCGGACACCACGCAGTCGATCACTTCGTTGCCTTTTTTGCGCACTTTGAGGTCATGGCCTTCCAGGTTCCCGGCTTTCTCCAGGGTGGCGAACAGCTGTGCGCCGGCTTGGGGGCTGTCGATGAAGTCGATGTCTTCGATGGATTTGCCGATCAGTTCTTCACTGATATAGCCCGTGATGCTCATGAAGGCTTCGTTGATGTCCACCACCTGGCGATTGGCGGCGTTGCACACAAGTGTAGGCACCGGCGTCAGGCGGAAGGATTTGGCGAAGCGCTCTTCGCTCTGGCGCAGGGCGATTTCCGCTTTGCGTCGAGGCTCCAGGTCCATGAACGAAAACAGCATGCAGTCCTCTTCGTTCATGTCCAGCGGCTGGCCGGCCACGACCACCAGCTTGCTGCCGCCTTCAGGCAGCCTCAGTTCCGCTTGCATCTGCGGAATGGTCGAGCCTTGTCCCAGCCGCTCGATGGCCAGGTCCTTGCGCTCGGCGTGTTCGAGCACATCGAGTTCATACACGGATTTGCCGATGACCTGGTCGCGGTTGTAGCCGGTCATCTCCAGAAAGCCCTGATTGACCTTGATGTAGCGCAGGTCGCTGAGGCGACAGATCACCGCAGGCGCGGGGTTGGCGTTGAAGGTTTTCTCGAAGCGCTGCTCGGCGCTGGCCCATTCGGTGGCGTCGCTGAGGATCAGCACCAGCAGTTCCGGCTCGCCTTGTGAGTCGGTGATCACCAGGCTGCGCAAGCGATGAACCCAGGTCTTTTCTTCATCGGCCGTGGGCATGACTTCCA
Organism: Pseudomonas sp. R5-89-07; assembly: GCF_003851685.1. Lineage (NCBI taxonomy): Bacteria > Pseudomonadati > Pseudomonadota > Gammaproteobacteria > Pseudomonadales > Pseudomonadaceae > Pseudomonas > Pseudomonas sp. R5-89-07. The sequence continues at coordinate 2,166,488 of NZ_CP027727.1, forward strand.
CAATCACATCGCTGAACTCATCACCCGCCGCAGCGCGGGCCAGGGGGTAGCTGTCCAACTGCAGCGGATGGTTGTTGCGATACCGCAAGGCGAAGCGCTCGGCGTATTCCTGACCGTTGGCCCCCAGTCCCATGACGTCATGGACGCCGTGCATGGTCAGTGCGGCTTCGTTGGCCCAGAGAATGGTCTGGTCGACCTCGGCGAGGATCACGCCATCAGACAACCCGGAGATGATCTGCTGCAGTTGGCGGCGGTTGGTTTCTTTGGCAAGAACATCCTGTGTCATAGGTTCTCCAAGGTATGGACGCATGGTTTTACGACATCCCGGGTTCAGGATAGTGCAGAGAAATTGTTCGGGTGGGAGTGCGAATGCACCAGGCCAGGTAGTGCATATGAGCCGGGACTGAACGTATGTCGTTTCGCCACACTCCGAACCATCAAGGCACTTTGCCTTGCTCCCACCCCCTTGGAAGGACCTTTGTATGACGACTGTCTATGAAACCCATCGATCGCTGTTTCGCGTGTCCTGGAGCTCGGTATTGGCCGGTAGTGCAATTGCACTGGTCAGTTACCTCGTTTTGAGTGTGCTGGGTACGGCCATTGGCGCCAGCGCTGTTGACCCAATGGAAGCGGGTAACCCCTTGAGCGGCTTCGGCACCGGTGCCGGGATCTGGCTGTTTGTAGCAACGCTGGTCGCCGTCGCCCTCGGCGCGTTCGTGGCCGGGCGCACCGCACCGGATCGCGGCGGCCTGCATGGCGTGCTGACTTGGACACTGACCACCTTGCTCACCACCTGGCTGCTGGCAGGGCTGGCATCGAGTGTGGTGGGTACCGCTGGCAACGTAGTGGGCAAAGGCCTGTCCGCCGCCGGTAGTGGCATCGCCGCCGCCGCACCGGGCATAGGTAACAGCATCAAGCAACAGTTGAACGAGCAGGGCATCCAGCTGGATTGGAACAGCCTGCAAGGCCAGCTCGATACGCTGCTCAAGCAAACCGGCAAGCCTGAACTGAACCCAGCCAACGTCGAGCAGAAAACCGACCAGGTGGCCGCTGATGGCAAGCAATCGGCCAACGATGCGGCGACCAATCCTGCCCAGGCCGGTGATGAACTCAAGCAGTGGTTCGAACGCGTGAAAGCGTCCGGCGAGCCGGCACTGAATGCGGCGGACAAAGAGGCGCTGGTCAACATCGTCGCGGCGCGTACCGGCAAGAGCAAGGAAGAAGCCACCCAGATCGTCGATAACTATGCCCAGGCGTACCAGCAAGCCATGCAGAAAGTCGAAGAACTGAAACAGCAGGCTGAACAGAAAGCCCGTGAAGCCGCTGAAGTAGCGGCCAAGCAATTGTCCCGCGCAGCCTGGGGTACCTTGGCCATGTTGCTGTTGGGTGCCGCGTTGAGCTTCTTCGTCGGCCGGATCGCGCTGACAACCCGTCGCGTGCCATTGGCTTAATAGCATTTGCGGCAGGGACGCCGCGGGTGTGAACGCGTAAAATGCCGGCATTTTACGCGTTTCACGCAAAGGTGCCCTTTGACCGCAAGCAAAACCGTCGGACTGTTATTACTCACTTCTCTGTTGGCGGCGTGCGGCACCTCGCCGCCACGCACGCCCAACGACCTCTGCGCCATCTTCCGCGAAAAAGATGACTGGTACGACGCGGCCAAGGTCACGCAAAAACGCTGGGGCGTGCCGATCCAGGTGCCGTTCGCGATCATGTATCAGGAATCGGGCTTTCGCTACGACGCCAAGACACCGCGTAAATACCTGTTGTGGATCATCCCCTGGGGGCGCGTGTCCACGGCTTCCGGCTATGCCCAGGCCAAGGATGAAGTGTGGAATGACTACCGCAAAAGCACCGGGCGCAGCGGCGCTGATCGCGAAGATTTCGACGACGCCATCGACTTCATCGGTTGGTACATGGACAAGACCTACACCATCAACGGCGTCTACAAGTACGACGCCTACGGCCAGTACCTGAACTACCACGAAGGCTGGGGCGGCTATCGTCAGCGCACCTATGCCAGCAAAGCCTGGCTGCTGCCGGTGGCGAGCAAGGTGCAGGCGCGTTCGCAGACGTACGCCCGGCAATATGCCGGGTGCAAGGACGAGTTGGGGCGCGGGTTCTGGAGCCGGTTCTGGCACTGGTTGTAATCGCCGACCGCTGGATGCATGCAAATCAGAGTGTGGGAGGGGGCTTGCTCCCGATAGCAGGTTGGCAGTCAGCTCATTCTTGAATGGACCATCGCCATCGGGGGCAAGCCCCCTCCCACATTGGATCGCGTCGTCATGGCGCTTGCCAAACCTACCCGGTTCTGGGAAAACCCCAACCTTTACGCCTTCAACGAGAACCCCATGAGCAACGACGAACTGCAGGTCACCGACATCCGCCTGGGCGACGGCAAAGCCGTGGTCAAGGGCGCGCTGATCACCACTCAATACACCGGCACCCTGGAAGATGGCACGGTGTTCGATTCGTCCTGGGAGCGGGGCAAGCCGTTTCAGTGCGTGATCGGCACTGGCCGCGTGATCAAAGGCTGGGACCAGGGCTTGATGGGCATGCAGGTCGGCGGCGTGCGCACCTTGTTCGTGCCGGCGCAGCTGGCCTATGGCGAGCGCTCGATGGGCGCGCATATCAAGCCCAACAGCAATCTGCGCTTCGAGATTGAATTGCTGGAAGTGCTGACGCGGGATGATTGAAGAGGTGGAACATGGCGGTTGAGGACGGTTCCGGTAACCACGTTCCTGAACCCATCCTGAAGAAATTTCTTATTCACCCTGCGGAAACTTTCCTACGGTTTACTCTGCATAAATCGCGGCGTAAGCTTCGCGCGTTTTCATCAATAGCGGAGACCCTCAGTGGGTACTTGTTCGAGTGACAGTAGTCGGCCGGTTTCGGTAACCGGCACATACTTGGCAAGGTAACGCGCATTTTCCAGATGCCGTTGTCTCGCCAGAAAAAGCGAGAAACGGCATCCCGGCAGTGGCCATCCCTGGCGCCTGCCTGATTCCCTCTCATCGACGCTGACCAGCACCTGAGTTGCCTCGGGATGCTACGGACGCGCCTGCCGTTTACGGCGGGCGGGCCAGGTTCGGCTGCGCCTGTTTAAAAGGCGCGGCGTGGACAGGCAGTACCTGCACGACGGTTTTTCCTCGCGCAGGAGTAACACCATGAACCTCACGCTGCTCAAAGAGTTCTTCGCCGGCTTCCTGCGGACCCGGCATATCGCCCGGCATTTTCGGCGCCTGGCGATGCTTGAGACGGTGACCGACGCCAGTGTCAGCCGCGAAGTACCGCCCAGCCTGGCGCAAACCCTGGTGGCGGCGGCCAATGGCAGCGCCGTGCAACTGCTGGGCATGCTGGGCAGCCACGCCGAGGGCCTGAACGCCCAGGAGGCCGACGCGTTGCGTGGGCAGTACGGGCTCAATGAGGTCGAGCATGAGCAACCGCTGCCGTGGTGGGTGCACCTGTGGCACTGCTATAAAAACCCGTTCAATCTGCTGCTGACCCTGCTGGCGGTGATCTCCTGGCTGACCGAGGACATGAAGGCCGCCACGGTGATTTTTTCCATGGTGATGCTGTCGACCTTGCTGCGCTTCTGGCAGGAGGCCAAATCGAACAAGGCCGCTGACGCCTTGAAAGCCATGGTCAGCAACACGGCCACGGTGTTGCGCCGGGACGCGGCCAAGCGCCTTGAACTGCCGATCAAGCAACTGGTGCCAGGCGATCTGATCGTACTGTCGGCCGGTGACATGATTCCCGCCGATTGCCGCGTACTCAGTGCCAAGGACCTGTTCGTCAGCCAGGCGGCAATGACTGGCGAATCAATGCCGGTGGAGAAGTTCGTGCAGCAGCAGGATGCCGATGCGCGCAACCCACTGGACCTGGAAAATATCCTGTTCATGGGCACCAATGTGGTGTCCGGCGCCGCCACTGCGGTGATTCTGGCCACTGGCAACAGCACCTATTTCGGTGCGTTGGCGCAACGCGTCACGGCGACCGACCGTGCCACCACCTCGTTCCAGCATGGGGTCAACAAGGTCAGCTGGCTGCTGATCCGCTTCATGTTCGTGATGGCGCCGCTGGTATTGTTCATCAACGGGTTCACCAAGGGCGACTGGACCGAAGCCTTGCTGTTCGCGCTGTCGATCGCCGTGGGCCTTACCCCCGAAATGCTGCCGATGATCGTCACCTCGACGCTGGCCAAGGGCGCGGTGTTCCTGTCGCGCAAGAAGGTCATCGTCAAGCGCCTGGACGCGATCCAGAACTTCGGCGCCATGGATGTGTTGTGCACGGACAAGACCGGCACGCTGACGCAGGATCGGATTTTCCTGGCGCGCCATGTGGATGTGTGGGGGCAGGAATCCGAGGATGTGCTGGAAATGGCCTATCTCAACAGCTACTACCAGACCGGTTTGAAAAACCTGCTGGACGTGGCGGTGCTCGAGCACGTCGAAATCCATCGTGAATTGAAAGTGGGTACCGCGTTTCAGAAGATCGATGAGATTCCCTTCGACTTCAATCGCCGCCGCATGTCGGTCGTGGTTGCCGAGCAGAACCAGCCGCACTTGTTGATCTGCAAGGGTGCGGTTGAGGAGATTCTGTCGGTGTGCAGCACCGTGCGTCACGGCGAGGTCAACGAGGCGTTGACGGACGATCTGCTGGCGCGCATTCGCCAGGTCACCGCAGCGTTCAACGAAGAAGGCCTGCGCGTAGTAGCCGTGGCCGCGCAACCGATGGCGTCGGGTCGCGACACCTACAGCCTGGCGGACGAAAACGACCTGACCCTGATCGGTTATGTGGCCTTCCTTGACCCACCCAAGGAAAGCACCGCGCCGGCGCTCAAGGCGCTGAAGGCCCATGGCGTCGCGGTCAAAGTGCTGACGGGCGACAACGAGCTGGTTACCGCGAAAATCTGCCGTGAAGTGGGCCTGGAGCAACAAGGGCTGCTGATGGGCAACGCCATCGAAGGCATGACCGACGCCGAGCTGGCCCTGGCCGTGGAAACCACCAACGTGTTTGCCAAGCTCACGCCCAGCCACAAGGAGCGCATCGTGCGCCTGCTCAAGGCCAACGGGCATGTGGTCGGGTTCATGGGCGACGGCATTAACGATGCGCCGGCACTGCGTACGGCCGATATCGGTATCTCGGTGGACAGCGCGGTGGACATCGCCAAGGAAGCGGCTGACATCATCCTGCTGGAAAAAAGCCTGATGATCCTGGAGGAGGGCGTGCTGGAAGGCCGACGCACCTTCGCCAACATGCTCAAGTACATCAAGATGACCGCCAGTTCCAACTTCGGCAACGTGTTCTCAGTGCTGGTGGCGAGTGCGTTTATCCCGTTTTTGCCGATGCTGCCGATGCACCTGCTGGTGCAGAACCTGCTGTATGACATCTCGCAGATCGCGATTCCGTTCGACAACGTCGACGAGGAGATGCTTGCCAAGCCGCAACGCTGGCAGCCGGGTGATGTGGGGCGGTTCATGTTGTTCTTCGGGCCGATCAGCTCGATCTTCGACATCACCACGTTCGCACTCATGTGGTATGTGTTCGATGCCAACACCCCGGACCACCAGACCCTGTTCCAGTCGGGCTGGTTCGTGGTGGGGTTGCTCACCCAGACCTTGATCGTACACATGATCCGCACCCCGAAAATCCCGTTCCTGCAAAGCCGTGCGGCGCTGCCATTGATGGTGATGACGGGGGTGATCATGGCCGTCGGCATCTTCCTGCCGATGGGGCCATTGGCGCATTACTTCAAATTGCAGGCACTGCCGTCGCTGTACTTCGTGTTCCTGCCAGTGATTCTGCTGGCTTACATGGCACTTACCCAGGCGGTGAAGGGCTATTACATCCGTAAGTTTGGCTGGCAGTAACACGTTTTTTCTGCCGGGGGACGGGCTTGCCCTAATGACCGTTAGCCAAGCGAAAGTGGCCCCCTGTAGGAGCGAGCTTGCTCGCGAAAAACCCTTAGGCAACGCGTTCATTCTGGATAAACGCGGTGGCCCTGAGTTCTCCGCGAGCAAGCTCGCTCCTACAAAAAGACATTAGGGCTTGCCCGCGATGGGCTCGCACGGATTCGTGGCATTTCCAGTTGCCGCAGCAGTCATGGAGATTTTTTTATGCAGGCAATCAACAACATCAACCTCGACTCGCTGGTCGATACCGTCGTCAGTCTCACCGCGGCTTTTATTCTCGGCGGTTTGATCGGCTTCGAGCGCCAGTACCGCCAACGCACCGCAGGCTTGCGCACGAATGTGCTGGTGGCGGTCGGCGCGGCGATTTTTGTCGACATGGCCAATCGCCTGGGCGGTGCGGAAGGCGCGGTGCGCGTGGTCGCGTATGTGGTGTCGGGCATCGGGTTTCTGGGGGCCGGGGTGATCATGCGCGAAGAAGGCAATGTGCGCGGGCTCAACACGGCCGCCACCCTCTGGGCATCGGCCGCAGTGGGAGCCTGTGCGGGGGCCGACCTGATCCTTGAGGCGCTGCTGGGGACGCTGTTCGTACTGGCGGCCAATACCTTGTTGCGTCCGATCGTCAACAACATCAACCGCCAGCCTTTGGACGTGGTATCGGCCGAGGTCACCAACATCCTCTATGTCATCGCGCGGCGTAGCCAGCAACAGGCGGTCATGGTGCTGCTGGAAGCCGAGCTGGCGCGATGCAACTACCCGGCCAGCGATGTCGATGTAAGGCCGTTCGGCAGCGAAGAAGTCGAAATCGAGGCCACCCTGGCTGCGACGTCGGTTGACGGTGATGAGCTGGATGCGTTGGTGGCGCGTATCTCCACCTCCAGCCTGGTAGTGCAGGCGTTCTGGAGCCCAAGTACTACCGATTGACTCAACTGCATACCCCCTCGAGACAATACCTCTCAGGATTTTTCCGGGAAAAAATCCTACAAGTAGTCAGGATTATCCCTTCAATCAAAACGTCATTGCATTGCTAAGGTTGCGCACTTACGGCTGGCCGCTCATTCGCTTCTGGCCGTCAGATGATGTTGGAATGCAAGGGGCCAGGTGAAATGCCGATTATCGTCCTGGGAGCGCGCAGTGCCGTTTGTCGGGACTGTCATTTCTCACAGGTGCCGAGGTCCCATTTGATATGTAAGGGTACGTTGACCGCCTAGGGGTATGTATGAGCAAAGCATTAATTGTGGATGACCATCCGTTTATACGTGCGACGGTCAAGCATTTGCTGAAGTTGGAAGGATTCGATGAAATTTATCAGGCGGGTGACGGTGCGGATGCAATGCAATTGGCGCGCGAGCAACGTCCCGAACTGATCATCCTTGACCTGGCGATGCCCAAGCTGGGAGGGTTGGAGGTTATCAGTCGAATCAAGACCCTGGGCCTGCCATGCAGGATCCTGGTGTTGACCTCTTACCTGGCCGTATTTTTTTCCACCCGTTGCATGCGGGCCGGAGCCATGGGGTTCGTGGCCAAGACCGGCGAGCTGGACGAACTGCAAAAGGCCATCAGAGCGATCCAGTCAGGCTACAGCTGTTTCCCAAGCCTGCCGACCAGTTCGGTACGCCGTGACGATCTGCAAGAGACAGAGCGGCAGATGATCGACTGCCTGTCGGATCGTGAGTTGACCGTATTACAGAAGCTGGCCCTGGGGCTGGGCAACAAGGAAATTGCCGAAGACATGCTACTGAGCCATAAGACTATCAGCACCTACAAGACACGCCTCAAGGAGAAGTTACGTATGTCGTCAGTGGTGCATCTGTCCAAATTTGCCCAGCGCAATCATCTGATCTGATCATTTTAAATGACCGCCGTCGCGTTCAAGCGGTTCGCCACGATCCTCTGGTTGAGCCTGTTGCCCATGGTCGCGATGGCCTTTGATGAGCCCAACGTCTTGCGACTGTTGGGCCATTCTCGTATTGAGCCGCCCATCGTCACGCTGCAAGAGGCTGACTGGCGCTGGTTGCGCGAACGGCGCAGGTTGCTGATGGGGGTGTCCGCTCCCGATTACGCCCCCTTTGACCTGACCAATAACCGTGAAGAACTCGAAGGCATTACCGCCGATTTTGCAGCGCTGGTCAGCCAGGCCCTGAATATCACCATCGAGGTGCGGTGTTACGAAACCCGCGATGAAGTGATTGAAGCCCTCAAGCGTGGCGACGTGGATTTCCTCGGCTCGGCCAATGGTTATGAAGCGGCCGACCCGCAACTGGTCTTGTCCCGCTCGTACGCCAATGATCAACCCACCCTGGTGACCCGCACCAACGACAGCCAGGCGCTGAGCGATGACTTGGCGGGCAAGCGCGTGGCGATGCTTTATCACTATCTGCAGCCTGAGGTGGTACGGGCTTTCTACCCCAAAGCCCAGGTGGAGCTGTTCTCTTCGGCCTTCGAGGCTATTGGCGCGGTGGCGTTTGGCCGCGCCGATGTGTATCTGGGCGATGCCATCAGCACCAATTACCTGATCAACCGCAACCAGCTCAATATCGTGCGCATGGCAGATTTTTCCACCCTCGAAGTCAACCCGTTTGCCTTTGCGTTCACCCGGCAGAATAGGCGGCTGCCGCCGATCATCAATGCGGCGCTGGAAGCGATTCCCGCAGGTGAACAGATGGAAATATTGCGCCGCTGGAGCGGCGGCAACCTGGGCATTGTCGGCGCCGGTCGGTTGCACCTGAGTGCCAGCGAACAGCGCTGGCTCCTCAAGCATCCACGGGTCAAGGTCGCGGTGCTCGACAAACTCCTGCCGCTGTCAGTCATCGATGACCAGGGGCAGTTCGAAGGATTGAGTGCCGAGGTGCTGTCACGTGTCAGCCTGCGTACCGGCTTGAAGTTCGACGTGGTGCGAGGCAGCTCGATACCAAGCCAGATCGAACAGGTCAGCGTGGGCGCAGCGGATATGCTGGCGGTCGTGACCCCCAGTGTCGAACGCGCCGAAAAGGTACGGTTTACCCGGCCCTACCTGACCAACGCTCTGGTGCTGGTAACCCGAGGTGATGAACACAGCCCGGTCACGTTGGAAGATATGGTCGGTAAGCGCCTGGCGATGATCAGCGGCAACGGACTGCGCGATACCCTCACGCGGGACTTTCCCGGCATCCTGTTTATCGATGTAGAAAGCGCGGAACAGGCGATGGCGATGGTGGCGCGAGGCGAAGCGGAAGGCGCCGTCAATTCGCTGATCAGTGCGCGCTATATGATCGCCCGGTATTACCGCGACCGGTTGCGCATCACCAGCACGGTGGGTTCGGACCCTGCGCGCATCACGTTCGGGGTCAACCGCAGTCAGTTGGAGCTTTATTCGATCCTCGACAAGGCGCTGCTGAGCATTACCCCGCAGGAAATGGACGAGATGATCGGCCAATGGCGCAGCGAGTTGATCATCGAAGACAGTTATTGGCTGCGCCACCGCAACGTGATCATCCAGGGGTTCGGGCTGGCCGCGCTGTTACTGATCGTCACGCTGAGCTGGGCCATCTACTTGCGCGGCCTGATTCGCAAGCGCGTCCAGGCCGAACGGGCGTTGAGCGACCAGATGCGCTTTATGAGCGTATTGATCGACGGCACCCCACACCCGATTTACGTGCGCGACCGGCAGGGGCGATTGATGGCCTGCAACAACGCTTACCTGGACGTATTTGGCTATAAGCTCGAAGACGTAATCGGCAAAACCGTGGTGGAAACCGATGCCGGTAACCTGCCACAAGCTCAGTCGTTTCAACAGGATTACCTGCGCTTGATGGCAGACGGCGAGCCGCAGATTCATGACCGTATACTCAAGCTGCCCACTGGCGAGGCCCTGACCATCTACCAGTGGATGCTGCCCTACCGCGACGGTGACGAGAAAGTGGTGGGCATGATTGCCGGCTGGGTGGATGTCAGCGAACGCCAACAGTTGTTGGGGCAGTTGCAGGAAGCCAAGGACGACGCCGACGCCGCCAGCCGGGCCAAGACCACCTTTCTGGCGACCATGAGCCATGAGATTCGCACGCCGATGAACGCGGTGATCGGCATGATCGAGCTGGCCCTGAAGAATGCCGAGCAGGGCGTGGCTGACCGGGATGCCCTGGAGGTGGCGTCGGAGGCTTCGCGTGGCATGCTGGAGTTGATCGGCGATATTCTCGACATCGCGCGGATCGAGTCCGGTCATCTGTCGTTGGCCCTGGAACCGGCCAATCTGCACGAATTACTGACCTCGGTGGCGCGGGTGTTCGAAGGTCTGGCGCGGGCCAAGGGGTTGGCACTGCAGGTTGAACTTGATCCGTTGATCGACCGCGTGGTTCTGATTGACCCATTGCGATTCAAGCAGGTGGTATCGAATCTGCTGAGCAACGCCATCAAGTTCACCCACCAGGGCCAGGTCACGCTCGGCGCTCATGCGGCATTCGAAGGCGAGCACCTGGGGCTGCGATTATGGGTGCAGGACACCGGCATTGGCATCAGTGCCCAAGACCAGCTGCGCCTGTTCAGCCCGTTTATCCAGGCCGGCAACGGTGAGCAGTCGGCACGTAGCGGCTCCGGCCTGGGGTTGGTGATCAGCCGCAACTTGTGCGAAATGATGGAGGGCCGGCTGCACTTGAGCAGTGTGCTGGGGCAGGGCACGCGTGTAGATGTGACGCTGGCTCTGGTCATGACCGCGATACTGGCGCAGGAGGGGGCGCCGGCGAATGCTTCGGTATCGCCGCCCCAGGGCCTGAGTATTCTGGTGGTGGACGACTACCCGGCCAACCGTTTGCTGCTGGCTCGACAGTTGAGTTTCCTGGGCCACCGTATCACCACGGCCGAGGACGGAGTTGAGGGGCTCGAGCTATGGCGTGCCGGGCAGTTCGATGGCGTGATCACCGATTGCAATATGCCGTTCAAGAATGGCTACCAGTTGGCCCAGGACATCCGCGTATTGGAACGTGAACGAGGCCTGGCGCCATGCCTGCTCTTGGGGTTCACCGCCAATGCCCAACCCGAGGAGGCCGAGCGCTGTCGGCAAGCCGGTATGGATGGATGCCTGTTCAAGCCCACCGGGCTTGACGATTTGCGCGTGGCGCTGGCATCGCGCTCCACTTACGCCCTCAGCCCTGAACCTGCGGCATTTGATTTGAGTACCTTGATCGTGTTGACCGGGGAGGATCATCACGCGCTCACCGAGCTGTTGATACCTTTGCTCGACAGCCTGGAGGCGGATCGGGCGCTACTCCCGGCGCTGCGACACAAGGCTGACTTCGCCACGCTGCACGATCTTGCACATCGCGCCAAGGGCGGAGCGCGAATGGTCAAGGCACACGCGTTGATCGCTCGCTGTGAAGCGCTGGAGGCCGTCTGTGAAAGGCAAGATCGCAACGCGCTGGGGGCTGTGATCGATGAGGTGGAGGTGGCGATCATCGCTTTGCATGAGGGGCTGAGCCTTCATTGCAATCAGACTTGATCCCAATGACGGCCATCCGCAGATTTTGGGAGAAGTCCTACGCGATGGGGGAACATGCCTGATTTTGTCGGCGCGGTATGTCTGGAAAATGGGCGACGCTCACTGACGAGCGCTGCCTGCCCAGGGGTTTGCCATGCCGAACAAAGCACTGACCATCCTGATTGCCGATGACCTGCACTTGCAACGCCTGTACATCGAAAAAATGCTTAACCAGTTGGGGTATTACCGGATTGTGCCGGTGCAAACCTTTGAAGAGGTGCAGATTCTCACCGCGATTCCGGCCGACCCCTTCGACGTACTGATCATCAATGCCGGGCTGGCGGCCCATACGAGTGGGCCCCATCCTCAGGTTCGTCATGTATTGGTATACGACAACCTTGACCTGGCTAATCCCGCCGGCGCAATGCCGACGGTAGCGGTACGCCTGCCGGGCGTGCCAGACAACGTCAACCTCGAACATTTCATGGACATCATCGATCCACCCAAGGCCAGGACCGGCTTGCGGGTGCTGCCGTGGTTGAGGGCGTTGTCCCGCCAGCCGCTGGCCGGAGTCTAGTCCAGCGCCGGCGCCATGTTGCTGTGTCCACGAAGGCGCTCGGCGGCATTGCGCAGCAACTGCTCGGTGCCCGCCCAACCCAGGCAACCATCAGTCACCGACACGCCGTATTTCATTGACGGGCTCAGAGGCTGGCAACCCTCGAACAGGTGGCTTTCAAGCATCATGCCGATCAACGACGTATCGCCCCGCAAGCGTTGCTCCAGCACCTCGCTGAACACCGCTGGCTGGCGCAGCGGGTCTTTGCCGCTGTTGGCGTGGCTGCAATCGACCATGATGCGTGCCGCTACCTTGGACTTGGCCAGGTCGTGTTTCACCTGGGACACACTCTGGGCATCGTAGTTTGGCCCGCGGTGACCGCCGCGCAGTACCAGGTGGGTGTCGGGGTTGCCGGGAGTCTGGATGATTGCAGGATGCCCCTGGCCGTCGACGCCGAAGTGACGGTGTGGGTGCGAAGCCGAGCGCATCGCGTCACAGGCAATCGCGACGCCGCCGTCGGTACCGTTTTTGAAGCCTACGGGCATGCCCAGGCCGCTGGCCATTTCGCGGTGGATCTGCGACTCGGTGGTGCGCGCGCCAATGGCGACCCAACTGAGCAGGTCATCGAAGTAGCCGGCGGCCATGGGTTGCAACAGCTCGGTGGCGACCGGCAAGCCCAGGCGCAGCATTTCGCGCATCAGTTCACGGGACAGGGTGAGGCCCGCGGCCATGTCATCGCTGCCATCGAGGTGCGGATCGTAAGCCAGGCCTTTCCAGCCAATGGTGGTGCGGGGTTTTTCGACGTAGGCGCGGATGACCAGCAGCATCTGGTCGCTGACTTCAAGCGCCAGCTTCTTCAGATTGCGCGCGTATTCCATGGCCGATTGTGGATCGTGTATCGAGCATGGGCCGACAATCACCAGCAAGCGTGAATCCTCACCATTGAGGATGGCGCGCACGGCTTGGCGGTGGGTGTGCACCTGTTCGTTGAGGAACGGGCTGAGGGGCAGTTGATGCTTGAGTTCCATGGCGCTGGGCAGGCGCTGGGTCAAGGCTTCATTGGCACTGTTGAGGGTAGAGACGGGCAAAGCGGCGACAGAGGCGTTCATATTCAAGGTTTCCTGGGCAAGCGGCGGGCAATTCCCGCGCGCCTGGCCTACTGGGGTGTTCGACAATTGGCCGTATCGGCCAGCGTTGGCTTGCCACCAAGAGGCGACCGATCGGAGGCGGCAGGCTGTCCCGAACGGAGCTGGCTAAATCGCCATGCAGCGCAAGTGTCGTAGCGGTAATAGGTGGCGTAGTTCATGACGTGATTCCTTTAAGTGTGCTTGATCGAAAAAATTATCAGGGCCTGGAAAAACAAAACCCCCGATCGGGGAGCCGACCGGGGGTTAGATTTCTCTGGTAGGCGACCCCTTGAGTGGTGGGCGCCGATTTCAGGTATCAGGCGCGCCAGTGGCTAAACCAATACCCAAAATAAAAGCTGACCAGTGCGCTCGAACCGTTCACACGGGTAGCCGACACCGAGCGCGATGCGCTGGCAGCGGGGCAGACCTGGGTGTGGGTGAGTTGCAACATGGTATCGCTCCAAATGATGGGTGGAGCTTACTAGAGCTGCGCGGGTGGGTTCAATCAGTTATTTCTATTAGTTAGGGGGGCTTACGACTATGGGGTGAGTGCCGATATGCTGATCACCCACCTAATTATGATTGCCAGGATGCGACCATGACTGCCTTGATCCTTGCTGCGGCGCAGACTCTTTCTACTGCAGGCGACGTAGCGGCCAATATCGCGCGGCATCTCGTGTTCATGCAGGCTGCGGCCGCACAGGGCGTGCAATTGCTGGTGTTTCCAGAGCTGTCACTGACCGGCTATGAGCCTGCGCTTGCGGCAGACTTGGCCATTGCGCCTGAAGCGCCACTGCTGACGCCATTGCGCGAGATGGCGCGGGAACTGAAGCTGACGTCGGTGGTGGGTATGCCTGTGCGCCTAGCGCCAAACGCTGATGTACTGATTGGTGCCTTGGTGCTCGGGGCGGACGGCTCATTGGCGGTCTACACCAAGCAGTATCTGCACCCGGGCGAAGAAGTGGCGTTTGCAGCGGGGCGGGGCGGCGCGGTGCTTGAATGGGGAAATGATCGTATCGCGCTGGCCGTCTGCGCTGACTTTTCCCACGCCGATCATCCACGCCAGGCTGCACTAGCGCGCGCCAATATATATGCCGCGAGCGTGTTGATCAGCGAGAGCGGCTACGCAACGGACTGCGCGCTGCTACAGGGATATGCGGTCGAACATAATCTCCTGGTATTGATGGCTAACCATGGTGGGCCGTCGGGTGGCTGGGCCTGTGCTGGCCGCAGTGCGATTTGGGCGAACGATGGCCATTTGCTTGCGGTGGTGCCTGGTGTCGGCGAAGCGCTGGTGATTGCCCGTCGCGATGGTGCGCACTGGGTTGGGCACGTGGTGGCTGTGTAAATGGTATTCCACCTGCGCACTGCATCGGACCAGGACTTGCCATTTGCACGAACCCTGACTCATCGGGCGATGGATCGCTATTACGTGCAAAACCAGTTGCTGTGGTCCAACGATGGTTTCGATATGGCCTGGGCTGGTCGGGAAAACTGGCTGATCTGCAGCGATGACGGCGTAGTCGGGTTTATCAGCCTGAGTCGTGACAGTCACGCACTCTATATTCGAGAACTGCATATGCTTGAGGTATACCGCGGGCTCGGCGCAGGCAGTTGGGTGTTGGAGCAGATGGCGCTCAAGGCGCAACAGCCGGGCCTGTTGCGTTTGACCGTGTTCAAGACTAATCCGGCCAAGAGGCTTTATCAGCGCAGGGGGTTCAGCATTGTCGGTGAAGAAGACGGATTTTGGCGGATGGAACGCGTCTGCCGCCCTGGCTAAAACACAGACGCCATGTTCTTGCTGCCGTTGCTCGATGGTCCAGCCAGGCCTTGGCTTGTGTAGTAGCACGGATTCCGGGCATAGTTGAGAACTGTTCAATTTCGTTTAACGAAGAGATGAGTGTGTCACCTCTTGGGGTGTGCAAAATGGGATCTCGCATCCAGATGAGTGGAATCGGCTCACGTTTAAGGCAAGAGAGAGAGCGACTTGGCCTGTCGCAAAAAGCGTTTGGTGAAATCGGCGGTGTAGAGGCTAACGCCCAAGGCAAATACGAAAGCGGCGGACGTGCACCCAAGGCCGACTACCTGTCGCGTGTGGCCGAGAGAGGCGTGGATATCCTGTACGTGTTGACCGGGACCGCCACGCCGATTCAACTGGAACATCTGAGCCAGCTTGAAGAAAAAGTGCTGGTTGATTACCGGGCGATGTTCAAGGAAGACCAGGATGCAATCCGCCGCCTGACATCGACCTTGGCCGAGCATTCCCTTTCTCTCGGTGGAAAAATCAAGCCTGGGCCGCAGAATTCCTGACCTTTTACCCAGCAAATCCGGCCGTGCAAGGCCTGATGGACGCGTGCCGGGCGCTCAATCTCCACATATATGACGCTTGCGGCTAGGTCTGCACCCAGGTTTTTGCTAAGGTGTTCAGCAACCTATAAGACCATATCGCGAGGTGTCTGCTTGATTAGGGTGCTAGTAGTCGATGACCATGATCTCGTTCGTACAGGCATTACACGAATGCTGGCTGACATCGACGGCCTGCAAGTAGTCGGCCAGGCCGAGTCGGGGGAGGAGTCTCTGATCAAGGCCCGGGAATTGAAACCCGATGTGGTGTTGATGGACGTCAAGATGCCGGGTATCGGCGGCCTTGGCGCTACGACCAAATTATTGCGCAGCCATCCCGATATCAAGGTTGTGGTGGTGACGGTGTGCGAGGAAGACCCGTTTCCAACGCGTCTTCTGCAGGCGGGGGCCGCGGGTTACCTGACCAAAGGCGCCGGCCTGGCGGAAATGGTGCAAGCCATTCGCCTGGTATTTGCCGGCCAGCGCTACATCAGCCCGCAGATTGCCCAGCAGTTGGCCATCAAATCCTTCCAGCCCACCAGCGAATCGCCGTTTGATGCGCTGTCGGAGCGGGAAATCCAGATTGCCTTGATGATCGTCGGGTGCCAGAAGGTGCAGTCGATCTCCGACAAGCTGTGCCTGTCACCCAAAACCGTCAACACCTACCGCTATCGCATCTTCGAGAAACTCGCCATCAGCAGTGATGTTGAATTGACCCTGCTCGCGGTACGCCACGGCATGGTGGACGCCAGCGCCTGACATGACCACACCGTTCGATCCAAGTGCCTTCCTCTCGACGTGCAGCGGCCGCCCCGGCGTGTACCGTATGTTCGACAGCGAGGCGCGGCTGCTCTACGTGGGCAAGGCCAAGAACCTGAAAAACCGTCTGGCGAGCTATTTTCGCAAGACCGGTCTCGCGCCGAAAACCGCTGCCCTGGTGGCGCGCATCGCCCAAGTCGAAACCACCATCACCGCCAATGAAACGGAAGCGCTGCTGCTTGAGCAAACGCTGATCAAGGAATGGCGGCCACCGTATAACATCCTGCTGCGTGACGATAAGTCTTACCCTTACGTATTTCTGTCGGATGGCGACTTCCCCCGACTGAGCATTCACCGTGGCGCGAAGAAGCAGAAGGGCAAGTATTTCGGGCCTTACCCCAGTGCCGGTGCCATTCGCGAGAGCTTGAGCCTGCTGCAGAAAACGTTTTTTGTGCGCCAGTGTGAAGACAGTTTCTACAAGAACCGTACGCGGCCGTGCCTGCAGTACCAGATCAAGCGCTGCAAGGCACCCTGTGTGGGCCTGGTGGAGCCGGCAGAGTACGCCGAGGATGTGCGTCACTCGGTGATGTTCCTCGAGGGGCGCAGCAATGCGCTGACCGATGAACTGTCCGGGGCCATGGAGCAGGCGGCCAGTACTCTGGATTTCGAGAAGGCCGCCGAACTGCGCGACCAGATTTCACTGCTGCGCCGCGTCCAGGACCAGCAAAGCATGGAAGGCGGCACTGGCGACGTCGACGTGATCGCCGCGTTCGTCAACCCCGGTGGCGCCTGTGTGCACCTGATCAGCGTGCGTGGCGGGCGGGTACTGGGCAGCAAGAATTTTTTCCCGCAGACCGGTATCGATGAAGACGTTTCCGAGGTGATGGCCGCGTTTCTCGGCCAATACTATGTGAGCAGCCCTGAGCGCGACCTGCCGTCCGAGCTTATCGTCAATGTGGTCCACGAAGATTTCCCGACCTTGATCGAGGCGATCCACGAACTGCGCGGCCGTGAACTGGACATCAGCCACCGCGTTCGTGGTACCCGCGCCCGCTGGCAGCAGCTTGCCGTGACCAACGCCGAACAGGCCCTGGGCGCGCGCCTGGCCAATCGACAGCACGTTGCCGCGCGCTTTGAAGCCTTGGCCGAGGTCCTCAACCTGGACGAGCCGCCCCAGCGCCTGGAATGCTACGACATCAGCCACTCCAGCGGCGAAGCTACCGTGGCCTCCTGTGTGGTGTTCGGCCCTGAAGGCCCGATCAAGGCCGACTACCGGCGTTATAACATCGAAGGCGTCACCGCTGGCGATGACTACGCCGCCATGCATCAGGCTCTCACAAGGCGCTTCAGCAAGCTGAAGGACGGGGAGGGTAAATTGCCCGATATCCTGTTGGTGGACGGCGGCAAGGGCCAGTTATCCATGGCCCGCGACGTGCTCAACGAACTGGCCGTGCCCGACCTGATCCTGCTGGGCGTAGCCAAGGGCGCCACGCGCAAGGCCGGTTTCGAGACGTTGTACTTGAATGATGCCGCCCATGAGTTCACCTTGAAGGGCGACTCGCCGGCCCTGCACCTGATCCAGCAGATTCGCGACGAAGCTCACCGCTTCGCCATTACCGGCCACCGTGCACGACGCGGCAAGACCCGCCGAACCTCAACCCTGGAAGGGGTGGCGGGGGTCGGGCCGACGCGGCGTCGCGACTTGCTTAAACATTTTGGTGGCTTGCAGGAGCTCTCCCGTGCCAGCATTGACGAAATAGCCAAAGCACCCGGTATCAGTAAAAAGCTCGCTGAATTGATTTATGCCAATCTGCACAGCGAATAGAATGCCTTCTCACCTCGTAGCCAGTTGTGCCGATGAATATCCCTAATCTGATCACCGTTCTACGCGTTCTGCTTATCCCGATTTTTATCCTGCTGTTCTATTTGCCGTATGAATGGAGCTACGTGGCGTCCAGTTCGGTATTCGCCTTCGCCGCCGCCACCGACTGGCTCGACGGCTACCTGGCGCGCCGCCTGGAGCAAAGCACCCCGTTCGGCGCGTTCCTCGACCCGGTGGCCGACAAACTCATGGTCGCCGTGGCCCTGGTGCTGCTGGTGCAGGAGCACGGCAACCTGTGGTTGACTTTGCCGGCCGCCGTGATCATCGGTCGCGAGATCGTCGTCTCGGCCCTGCGCGAATGGATGGCCGAAATCGGCGCCCGCGCCCACGTCGCCGTGTCGAACATGGGCAAATGGAAAACCGCCGCGCAGATGCTCGCGCTGGTCATCCTGCTGGCCAACCCGTCGGACTTCTCGTTCTGGGTGCTCACCGGCTACGCCTTGCTGCTCATCGCCGCGGGCCTGACGCTGTGGTCCATGCTGCAATATCTGCGCGCCGCCTGGCCTCACCTTCGCACCACCGTTGAAAAGAAATAAAACTTTTTTGAATCAAGGGGTTGACGGGTGCTGAGGATTCTATAGAATGCGCATCACCAAGCGGGAATAGCTCAGTTGGTAGAGCACGACCTTGCCAAGGTCGGGGTCGCGAGTTCGAGTCTCGTTTCCCGCTCCAAGCATTAAAGAAAAAGCCACTCAATCGAGTGGCTTTTTTTTGCTTGCGATTTACGGAATAGACGCTTCGGCGTCTTTTTTCGTTAAAAGCGTATTTGACAGTTGGGTCGAGCATCGCTCTTTGAGTCTCAAAGTAGGGCGTCAAAGCACCCTGTCTCAAATTCGCCGCTCTGATATCTTAGAGGTATAACGCGCATCGAGCAGCGTGGCGCACTCACTACTGCCGAGAAGTGCCGTACCTGGTTCAATCAGTTGTTCCGTTTCGCCATGGTGAAACTGCCCGGCCTGGAGCAAAAACCGCCACGGATCTTGATGCAGTGGCGCTGCCCAAGCTGTCGGCGCAGATAATCCGTACTGCATTTGCAGGAGGGTGCCGAATCAATCCGACGCGGTCTTCAAAAATAACGATCTAAGTTAATGACTAAAGGATTTTTTTTTTATTCCTAAAAGAAATATATCTTCAGCTCTCAAGATCGTTTTTTAT
Organism: Pseudomonas sp. R5-89-07; assembly: GCF_003851685.1. Taxonomy (NCBI): domain Bacteria; kingdom Pseudomonadati; phylum Pseudomonadota; class Gammaproteobacteria; order Pseudomonadales; family Pseudomonadaceae; genus Pseudomonas; species Pseudomonas sp. R5-89-07. Next base: position 2,185,671 of record NZ_CP027727.1, read on the forward strand.
AATTGAGGGAATCACCATGCGGCGTCTCACGGCTATGGCAATAGCGATCGCGATCAGCGGTTCAGCATGGGCGAAGACCCCGGCGGATACATTGGTCGTCGCGCGCTCGATCGACGACATCGCCAGCCTTGACCCTGCTGAAAGTTTTGAAATTACGGCGACCAACACCCTGGCTAACCTCTACCAGCGCTTGCTGGAACCTGATCGTCAAGACCCTTCGGTCCTGGTCCCTGCGTTAGCTAAAAGCTGGACGGCAGCCAGCGACGACAAGAGCCTGATCTTTGAATTACGTGGTGACGCAACCTTTGCGTCGGGCAATGCGGTACGCCCGGAGGACGTGATTTATTCCTTCAAGCGTGTGGTGAAACTGAACAAGACGCCGGCCTTTATCCTGGGTGAGCTGGGTTGGACGGCGGACAATATTGACGGCCTCCTTACCAAGGTGGACGACCACCACGTGAAAATCGCTTGGCCCGCTGGGGTCGGTAGTGCCTTTGCCTTGAGCATCCTGTCAGCGACCCCGGTGGGGTTTATCGTGGATGGGGTAGAAGTCGAGAAACATGCTCAAGGCGCCGACCTGGGCAATACCTGGCTGAAAAATCATTCTGCCGGCACGGGGGCTTATACCTTGCGCTCATATACAGCGCATGAGGCGGTGGTCTTGCAGGCTAATCCGCATGCCGCCGTAGCCCCCAAGCTGAAGACCGTGGTGATCAAGAACGTCACCGATCCCGCGACCCGCCGTCTGCTGGTTGTGCAAGGTGACGCCGATCTCGCGTACGACTTGGGCGCAGATCAATTCAGCGCGCTGGAGCAGCAGAAGGGCGTGAGCGTGCAGCGCTTCCCGTCGTCGATGATCTACTATCTGGGCATCAACAGCGGTAACACTCAAGTACCCGTGTTGAAGAACCCCGCGTTCTGGGAAGCTGCCCGTTGGCTGGTGGATTACCAGAGCATTTCCAGGGATTTGTTGAAAAGCCAGTACAGCGTGCACCAGGCCTTTCTGCCTTCAGGCGTAGCCGGTTCGCTCAGTGATACACCGTTCAAGCTGGACGTAAACAAAGCCAAGAGCATCCTGAAAAATGCAGGTATTGCTGAAGGTACCAAGGTTGAGCTGAGTGTGTTCAATCAGCCGCCGTACACCGACATTGCCCAGGCGCTGCAATCGAGCTTTGCCAAAGCCGGTATCGACATTGCGGTGCGGCCGCTGGTGGAAAGCGAGTTGTGGGCAAAAATGCGCAGCCGTGACTATCAACTGATCTTCACTTACTGGGGTATGGATTACCTCGACCCCAACTCCAACGCCAGTACCTTTACGTACAACGTCGCCAACGGCCCGAAAACCCTGGCTTGGCGCACTCAATGGGATATTCCGCAGTTGAGCCAGGATACGCGTGCCGCCGCCGCTGAGCGCGATCCGCAAAAACGCAGCGCCTTGTACGACCAACTGCAAAAAGCCGTACAAGACAGCTCGCCGTTTGTGGTGGCGCTGCAAGGCCGCAACCAGGTGGCGGTGCATGAAGGGGTTGAGGGCGTGCTGCAGAACATCACGGTTTCGCTGCCGTATTTTGATCAGGTGAGCAAGACCAAGTGAGGGAAGTGGCTTCCCGCCGAGTACGCGTGGCCGGTACAGGATTGTTGAGCTTGCTGGTCACGCTGGTTGGCCTGTTGTTCTTCACGTTCTTGCTGACCACCTTGTCACCGGTAGACCCGGCTTTACGCCTTGCCGGGGATCGCGCCAGTGATTCGATGCTGGCCCAGGTGCGTACCGACCTGGGGCTCGATCAGCCTTGGCCGGTGCGCTTTGGCAGCTACCTCTCTCAGCTGGCCCAAGGCGACTTGGGCGTTTCCACCACCTCCAGCCAACCGGTGCTGGGTGATTTGAAGCGTGCACTGCCCGCGACCTTGGAACTGGCTACCCTGGCGATTGTGCTGGGTGCCAGCCTGGGTTTGTCATTGGGCCTGCTGGCCGCATGGCGACCAGGTGGCTGGGTCGACGCCCTGGTGCGGTTGTTTTCGCTGATTGGTTATTCGGTGCCGGTATTCTGGCTAGGCCTGCTGATGCTATTGCTGTTTTACGCCACCTTGCAATGGGCCGCCGGGCCGGGCCGCCTGGACGATGGATTCATGTACAGCATCGAGTTGTCCAGCGGCTGGATGCTCTGGGATACCTGGCGTTCGGGTGAACCAGGGGCGCTGGCAAATGCATTTTCGCACTTGGTATTGCCGGTGTTGGTACTGGGTTTTTACGCCATGGCCGGTATTTGCCGGCTCACGCGCTCCGCACTGCTCGGTGAAATGGGCAAGGAGTATGTGATTACCGCCCTGGCCAAAGGCGCCGGGCGCGGTCGGGTGTTATTGCGTCACGTGCTGCCCAATGTCGCAAGTACGCTGGTGGTCGTGATTGCACTGGCTTACGCCAGTTTGCTCGAAGGCTCAATTCTCACTGAAACCGTCTTCGCTTGGCCAGGTATCGGCCGTTACCTGACCACCGCGTTGTTTGCCGGCGATGTACCGGCGATCCTCGGCAGTACCTTGGTGATTGGCCTGTGTTTCGTCATCGTCAATGGTGTCGCTGACGTGCTGGCTGGCCTTATCGATCCGCGCACCCGGGAGTTGCTATGAGTGTTTCCATCGCCTTCGACAGCGTCCTGGCCCCGCGCTGGTGGCGACGTTCGCCGGCATTTGCCCTGGGCGTATCGCTTATCGTGCTGCTGGTGCTGGTGGCCTTGTTCGCACCGCTACTGAGCGGTTTTGACCCCAACCATCAGAATATCCAAGAGCGCCTGCTGCCCCCCTCGGCCCACCATTGGTTGGGCACCGACGGCTTTGGCCGTGACCTTTTCACGCGGTTGCTCTACGGCACCCGTCCCACCTTATTGCTGGTCTCACTGGTGTTGCTGCTGACCCTGCCCATCGGCGTTCTGGTGGGCGTGACAGCGGGGTTCTACGGGGGTTGGCTGGAACGCATCCTGATGCGCATCACCGATGTGGTTATGGCGTTTCCGCAACTGGTGCTGGCCTTGGCGTATGTCGCCATTCTTGGCCCCGGCCTGCTCAATGGTGCGTTGGCGCTATCCCTCACGGCCTGGCCGTCGTTCGCCCGCCAGGCCAGGGCCGAGACCAGTGTGCTGCGCGATAGCGACTACCTCGCCGCCGCTCACCTGCAAGGTATTCGCGGCGTGCGCTTGTTGGTCGGGCATGTGTTGCCGTTGTGCCTGCCCTCAGTGATTGTGCGTGTGGCCTTGAACTTGGGCGGCATCATTCTGGCGGCCGCCGGGTTGGGTTTTCTCGGGCTGGGCGTGGAGCCTCCGACAGCCGAGTGGGGTTCGATGGTTGCCGACGGCAGCCGAGTGATCTTTGATCAATGGTGGGTTGCTGCCGCACCGGGTATTGCCATTCTGCTGACGAGTCTGTCTTTCAATCTGCTGGGCGACGGCCTGCGCGACGTTCTGGATCCCCGTCATGGTGCATGAAGAAACGCTGTTAGATGTGCGTGACTTGCGTATCGGGTTTCCCGATTCTGGTGCCGGGCTGATTGAAGTCGTCAAGGGCATCGACTTTACCGTCGGGACTGAAAAGGTCGCGCTGGTGGGGGAGTCCGGCTCAGGCAAATCGCTCACTGCGCGTGCGCTGCTCGGGTTGGTCCCACGCCCAGGCCGCGTCACGGCTGGGCACTTGCGCCTGGGAGGCATGGATTTGCTCGGGCTGGGCCAAAAACAGTGGCAGGCCCTGCGCGGCACGGCGCTGTCGCTGGTATTGCAGGACCCAAAATATTCCCTGAACCCGGTGCTCAAGGTGGGCGCTCAGGTGGAAGAAGTGCTGATATTGCACACTCGCCTCAGTCGGCATGAGCGCCGTGAAAAAGTCCTCGAGATGCTCGACGCGGTCGGCTTGCCAAACCCCACCGACTTTTATAACCGTTACCCTCACGAACTCTCCGGTGGCATGGGACAGCGTGTCATGTTAGCGGCGATGCTGATCAACGATCCGCGCTTATTGATTGCCGACGAGCCGACCTCGGCCTTGGACAGCAGCCTGCGCGACCAAATGCTTGAGTTGATCATGGCATTGGTGGAAACGCGCGGCATGGGCTTACTGTTGATCAGCCATGATTTGCCACTGGTTGCCCGCTATTGCGACCGAGCCCTGGTGATGTACCGCGGCAATATTGTCGACCAGTGCCGTGCCGATCAGTTGGCCAGTGCTAGCCATCCGTATACGAGTACCTTGTGGACTTGCCAGCCATCGGCGCTCAGCTATGGGCGGCTGTTGCCAACCCTGGACCGAAGCCGGCTGGAGGCGCTGCAATGAGCATCGTCGATATCGGTTCGTTGACCGTGGGTTTCAAGCGCGGTTTGAGTCACATCACTGCGCTACACGTTGAGCAGATAAAGGTCGAGCCCGGTGAGTGCTTTGGTTTGATCGGCGGCTCTGGCTCTGGCAAGTCGACCTTGTTGCGGGTGTTGGCGGGGTTGCAGCAAGATTGGCAGGGTAGCGTGCAATTGTTCGAACAACCACTGACGGCCCGGCGAGCCTTCACCGGCACGCTACGCCGGGATGTGCAAATGGTGTTCCAGGACCCTTACGCGTCTTTGCATCCCCTGCATCGGATTCGCCGTAGCTTGCGTGAGCCGCGTCAGGTCAATGGGTTGCCATTCGATGATGCGAGTCTTGTCGCCTCACTCGACCAAGTGGGTTTGCCCGGCGGCGTGCTGGAGCGTTTTCCGCACCAGTTATCCGGTGGCCAACGCCAACGCATCGCGATTGTGCGTGCGCTGCAACTACGCCCCAGATTGCTATTGCTTGACGAACCGACCTCGGCCTTGGATATGACAGTCCAGGCCGAAATACTCAACCTTCTTCAAGCGCTGCGTCGGGATACCGGAACCACCATGATCCTGGTCAGCCACGACATGAATACAGTTGCTCACCTGTGCGACAGGGCGTTGCTGATCAAGCAGGGACATATCGAGCAACGACTTGAACGGAATGAGCTTTGTGCATTGGCGCAATATTGAGGGTCGTTCAATAGTTCGACCTCAGTCAGGAAGTGTGGTGACAATCCATACGTTTTCTGGCACCACTCGACAGGGTGCTTAACAGCATCGCGCAGTTACTGGTGTATTTCTGTGACTGACATTGTGAAGATCAGCTTGGACCTGCCTGCATTGGCGTAAGAGTGCGGAACATCTGTTTTTGCCACTGCCGAACTGCCCGCAGGGATGACCAACTCTGTTTCTCCTACCACACATTTCAGCGTGCCTTTTTCCACATGAAACAGTTCAAGCGTGCCCTGAGGATGCCCCTGTGAGGCAAAGGATTCACCTGGGTACATTTCCCAACGCCACAGCTCGATCATATTAGGGCCCGACGTTCCAGCCAGAAGGCGCGCAGATCCTCCCAGATCTCCGGTCCAGAGCGTGGGGATGTCTTGACTGTCGATGATATGAGCGGATGGGGCTTCGGTCACATTGACGATGTCTGCAACGGACAGGCCCAGCGCGGCGGCGATTTTGCAAAGGATGCCGATACTGGGGTTCGCGGTACATTTCTCTATTTCGACGACCATCCCTTTGCTCACTCCGGCGCGGCGGGAAAGCTCATCCAGGGTTATCTTCTGTGTTTTGCGCGCCAGTTTGAGCGTGCGCGCAACGGCCAGGCTGACAGCTTGAGCATCAGCGCCAGGGGTAATCGACAGGCTGGTATTCGTGGTCATTGATGAAGGTCATGAAAAAATGTAGTGGGATTCTTGGCCTTTAGCAATCGCCCAGTCAATCAGTACACAGGTTATAGTAGATGTTAGTGGTCATTATATTGACCTTTTTAGTCGTCGATGACTAGCATGAAACGACATTTAGGTTGCTGGAGGTTTTGATGCTGTCCGTACTGCCATTGATCGATCAATCCGTTGCCGAGTTGGCCCCGGAGTTCAGGGCTCTGAGCATCGTGGTGGAGGCTGCGCCGCTGATCCATCCTGAGGTCGCCCAGGCCGCGCTGGAGCGTGCTTGCAAGGCCGTGCAGGAAGGTGGACCAAGCTGGGGCGAAGCCCATCTGGCCGCATGGGCTGAGACATTCCGAAAATTTGGCGCCAAGCCGCAGCGCACGCCTTGTTCGGCCGAGGCGTTACGTAAACGGGTTTTACGTGACGGCAGCTTGCCGAGCCTGGATCCCATCGTCGATCTCTACAACGCAATCAGCATTGAGTACGCCATCCCGGTAGGCGGGGAAAACATTGAAGCCTATGTGGGCTCCCCACGGCTGATAGTCGCCGATGGAACCGAGCCTTTTGACACCATGAAAGAGGGGACTCCTGCGTTCGAGTATCCGGATGCCGGCGAGGTTGTGTGGCGCGATGACAAGGGCGTGACCTGCCGTCGCTGGAATTGGCGGCAAGGTGTCCGGACCCGTCTCGGTGCTGACGCGAAGCGCATGTGGTTCATTCTGGAAAGTCTGCCGGCGATGCCGCTTGAAGCCTTGACGGAGGCAGGGGACAAACTGATCGAAGGGTTGCAGCAAATGATGCCGGGCGTCCAGATCGAAAGCTCACTGATTGGTCCTGGGGCCAAATAGTCTACAGGCCACTGTAAGGAGTGATGACGATGTTTACCGGCCTTAGTGCATTCCCTCTGACGCCTATGGCGCTGCGTAGCGACCTAGCAAACAGCCAGTTCGACCTGCCAAGCGCCCACGGTCGGATCAAGTTCTCGATCTGGTTGTTGTCGATGGCGCCGCTTGAGCCTATAGCAGCGATGCTGGTCGCTTATCGTGGCGCGGCTTAACAAATTACTTAGTTTTTATAGCCGCTCAGCTTCTCTATCAGAGCTCCAGCAGTTGCTAGTTGTTTCCTTTCTTTATCCGAAAGGCAGGCTTGCATCGCGTTGCCAAGCCATTCATCACGAAGATCTCGGCTTGCCTGCAATGCCAATCTGCCTTTTTCGGACAGCCCTATCCATGTGCGACGAAGATCGCTGGTGTCTTGAGTACGGGTAATCAACTCTCGAGCTTCAAGATCGCGCAGCAAGGTGGCCAAGTTCGACGATCGCATGTTTTCTGCTTCTGCAATTATCGAAGGCGTCGCCGCCCCGTCCAATTGGTCAATTGCACTTAAAACCAACATATGCGACCACGTTTCAGGGTGATTTTGGGCTTCCTGACGCAGACGCTTGCTTAGACGGGTCACCTGCTCACGAAACAACGAAATATTCATGCGGTTATACCTATGATAATAAAGCTATTAAAGTATAGCTATATTGAACCAGTAATGATATTTACTTTGAGCTTCGCCGGAGAAATCACGAAGGAGATTAAGATGCCTGCTAACGATCCTAGATTCGAGAGGATTCTTCTCACAAATGACGACGGTATTGACGCTCCAGGGCTCAAGGTTCTGGAGCGCATTGCGTCTCAAATGGCACGAGAGGTTTGGGTTGTCGCACCGTTGCTGGATCAAAGCGGCACTTCTCAGTCGCTTAGCCTGCACAATCCATTGCGGCTGAGCTTTCACGGTGCCAGACGCTTTGCAGTTAGCGGGACTCCAGGGGATTGTGTGGCAATGGCGTTAGGACACCTGCTCAATCACGACAGACCTGACCTTATTTTGTCAGGCGTGAATAGAGGCGCGAACCTTGGGGTCGAAACAGTCTTTTCGGGCACGGTTGGCGCCGCCATGATGGGGTTGCTGTTTGGGATTCCATCCATCGCGTTGAGTCAGTCGTTTACCGACAGGTGTGCTGTTCCCTGGGAAAACGCGCTCAATAAAGCGCCGCAAGTCATCGCTCAGCTCATGGAACTGGAGTGGCCCAAGGATGTTTGCCTTAACATCAACTTTCCCAGCTGCGCCTTGGACACCGTGCTTCCATTGAAGCTGACACGCCAAGGATCTGGGCGTTTGAGCGGTATATCTGTACGTACAGAAAATGATCCTCGTGGTTTTCAGTATCACTGGCTGAGCTTAGATAGACACACACATGACGATGCAGCAGGCACTGAAACGGCCGAGCTTCTTGCTGGCCACATTACCGCGACACCGCTGCAATTTGAGCGGACTTATAACAAAGCTTTCTTATCACATGGACAACAGTCGAAGACGGCCGATGCATGATCAGATCGCCTTCGACTGAAGTTCAGTCATTCGAATGCAGATTACCGTTTTGAACCTTTTTTCGTCCGTTTCAACCCTGCCTCAGGGCCCGGCAACCCGTTATCTTGATGCTGGCTGATGATCCCGAGGAGTGTTGAATGAAACCCCCACAAGAGTTCGAATCCCGCGCGCACGACAACGTGCTTTCATATGAGGCTCAGATTTCCCGCGTCGCATTCGAAAACGCCCGCACGGCCTTGCGTGCTCATTCACAGCTGTCGATCCATGCGCGTTTGGCCGAGTTGTCCACGCTCAAGCACACTATCCTGGCCCACCGCTCAATGATCATCGCGCGGGTCATGCAGGAGGTTGGCAAATGTCGAACAGATGCATTGGTCGCGGAAATCCTAGGCACCCTCGATTGGCTTAACTGGCTGGAAGATAATGCCGAGCAACTGCTGAAACCTGAAAAGGTCAAAACGCCGATTACGTTGTTGGGCAAGCAGTCATTGTTGCTGCATGAACCCCTGGGGGTGGTACTGATCATCTGCCCCTGGAATTATCCCTTCCATAACGCGATCACCGGCATTGCCGCAGCGATCGCAACGGGAAATGCGGTGGTCTATAAACCCTCCGAGCACGCGCCCTGCGAAGGTCTGATCGAACAGGTGCTGGCATGTTCTCCCATACTCCAGGCTCTGGTCCAAGTGGTGTACGGCAACGGCAGCCTGGGCTCGGCATTGATCGAGCAACAGCCGGCGAAGATTTTCTTTACCGGCAGTGGCCCCACCGGCAGCAAGATCATGGCCCAGGCCAGTCGTGGGTTGATCCCCGTTGAGCTGGAGCTGGGCGGTAAAGATCCGATGATTGTGTTTGCCGACGCGCCAATAGCGCGTTCGGTGGCGGGCGCGTTGTGGGGCGGTTTCACCAATGCCGGGCAATCCTGCAGTGGTGTCGAGCGTTTATTGGTAGAGCACAGCGTGCTGGATCGTTTCGTCGACAGTCTGGTCAAAGCGGCGGATAAGCTCATCGTCCGCTGTGGCGATAACGGCGACGCCGACGTCGGGCGCATGACCGTCGGTTTTCAGCGCGACAAGGTCATCGAACATGTTCAAGACGCCCTGGATCGTGGTGCCCGCCTGCGATTCGGTGTCATACCCGATGCGAACTCCCTGACAGTACGGCCCATCATTCTGGACCGTGTCACGCCGGATATGCGGGTCTGGAACGAGGAAACGTTCGGGCCGGTATTGCCGATCATGGCCTTTACCAGCGAAGCCCACGCCATCGAGCTGGCCAACGACACCCATTACGGCCTGTGTGCCAGTGTGTTCAGCGCGGATGCGCAGCGCGCGCTGCGGGTGGCCGGCGCACTTGAGGTTGGCGGCGTTTCGATCAACAACGTCAACATGAGCGAAGGCAACCCAGGCCTGCCGTTCGGTGGGGCGAAGAAAAGTGGCTTCGGCAAATTACGTGGGCCGGAAGGGTTGCTGGGGTTCACTCGCAGTAAAGCCATACTGATCGACAAGGCCGGGAGCAAGATCGAAGCCAACTGGTACCCCTACACACCGCGCAAATTCCAACTGTTCGAGCGTTTCATCCAGGCGTTGTATGGGCCGCGCCGTTTACGCCTGTTGGCAATCGCTTGGCATGGCCTCCGGCTTGAAGCCTTCAGTCAGAAGCCGCGTGACTGACTGCAACGGTCAAGCGCGTGTTCGTCGTGGGCCATGTCCTGTCCAGCGCTTGAACGCCTTGCGGAAATTCTGCGCGTCGCTGAAACCCACCTCGTAGGCAACCTCATCCAGGGTCAGTCGTACATTGCCCAGCAGCGACAAGGCTCGGTGTTTGCGAAGGTCATCCAGTATGGCCTGATAGGACATGTCGCTCTGGGCAAGGCGGCGGCGCAGGGTCCGCTCGCTCATGCACAATTGTGAGGCAACCGCTGACAAGTTCAGAGGCGTGCGCAAATCTCGACGCACAATGCGCTCGACGGACTCGATGAACTCAAGTTCACCGCCTCGATCGGCACTCATCTCCAGTAGCTCGACGACTTGTCGATTGCTCAGCGCATCGTGGGTGCCGATGGGGGTGTTCGCCCAGTGGTTGGCGCAGACAAATAGATTGTCCTTGCGATCGAAATGCACTGGGCATCTGAACAGGTGTCCATAGTGATCGGCGTAGGCGGGCCTTGGGTAATTCAGTTCGATCGACGATGGGCTGAACGTCGGGCCCGCCAGCGCGCGGGCGATATTCAGAAGCATCCCGAAGGCTTCTTCAACGAGAAAAGTCAGAATCTCGGGCTCATGAAACGGGCAAGTGCCTTGGAGCGTGATATGCCCGGGGGATTCAAGGTGCTCAAAGCTCAAGAGCGCGCCGGTCTGCTTCTGCAGGTCGATGCCCAGCGCTATCGCACTGCCGAGGGTGGCGCTGGTTAGCATGGCGTAACCTACCAGGCCCATGGAGGTGATGGACTCGGTCGCGCTCATGTCCAGGCCCAGTCCTCGGTCGCGGCCGTTAGTCATCTCCAGGGCGCGTTTGATCATCAGGCACGCTTGACGAATCGAGACGCGACTTTGCGGGTTGGCCAGGTCTGCGACGTTGAACCCCAACCCCATGCACAGCCGGCTGGGGTCGAGGCCCAATTGTGCAATGAGTTCCGCCAGGCTGCGCAGCAGGTTGACCGGTAAATCCGCAGTATGCCGTAGGGGGCCAGGCATGCCGTGCGCCTACTTGCCGAGCATCAGGCGGACCACCAGACGTGTCAGTCGCCCATAGGGTGCCGACACTTTGTCAGACATATTGAAGGGGCTTAGTTTGAAGACACCACGGGCATGAGACAGGCGCACGAACCCTTCATAGCCGTGGTAGGCGCCTGTGCCGCTTTCACCGACGCCGCCGAAGGGAAGATCGTCCTGGGTGGCATGCAGCATCGTACCATTGATGGTCACACCACCTGAACGGGTTTGCCGCACCACATGCTCGACGCTGGTTCGATCATTGGAGAAGCAATACAGCGCCAACGGTTTGGGCCGTGCATTGATAAAGGCGAGCGCCTCATCGAGTGTGTCATAGGCGATTATCGGTAACAGTGGGCCAAAAATTTCCTCACGCATGATATCGGTGTTCAGCGGCACGTCGGTCAACAGGGTAGGGGGGATTTTGCGCTCGGCGCTCTGGTCGAACGCCCTGTCCTGCCAAACCTTGGCCCCGGCCACGATGGCCTGGTCGACCAGATTCAACAGGCGTTCGTAGTGCCGCCGCGAGATAATCGAGGTGTAGTCTTTATTGCCGTCAATGCTGGGATACAACTGCCTGGCCGCCGCCACCCATTCGGTGGCAAAGCGCTCGACCAGAGGGCGTGGCACCAGCACGTAGTCGGGAGCGACGCAGGTTTGACCGGCGTTGAATAGTTTGCCGATGGCGATCATCCGGGCAGCTTTCTTCAGCGGGAAATCCACAGTGAGTACTACCGGCGATTTGCCTCCCAGTTCCAGGGTTACCGGGGTCAGGTTGCGCGCCGCAGCTGCCATTACCAGACGCCCGACCTGTGTAGAGCCGGTAAACAATAAGTGATCAAAGGGTAGTTCGCTGAAGCGGCCGGCGACCTGCGCGTCGCCGATGACCACGCAGACCTGGTCGGCGGGAAAGGTTCGGGCCAGCAAGTCTTGCAGCAACATGGCGGTACGCGGCGTCAGTTCCGATGGCTTGATCATGACTCGATTGCCCGCCGCCAACGCTTCTACCAGCGGTGCAAGGGTCAGTGTCAGCGGGTAATTCCATGGCGCCAGAATGCCGACTACGCCAAGGGGTTGATAGATCACCCTTGCCGTGGCGGGCTTGAAGGCCACGCCCACTTTGCGTTTGCTGGGGCGCATCCAGGCTTTGAGGTGCGAGCGAATATGCTTGATGCCATTGACGATGGGCATCAACTCACTGAGTTGGGTCTCGGCAAACGAACGATTGCCGAAATCCGCACACACCGCTTCCAGTAGTTGGTCGTGGTGATCGCTGACCAGGCGTAATACGGCGTCCAGGGAAGCGATACGCTGCTCGTACGTGGGCGCTCCCTGGGCATGCACGGCGGCTTGTTGGGCCGTGAACAGTTCATTGAGTAACGGCACGGGCTCAAGCGAAGAGGGCAGGTTACTGAGAGGCTGATTCATGAAGGTATCCTTGGGCATAGTGCAGGAAGAGGGGCGGTGAGAACGCGGCCGTCAGGAGAAGTTTTTGCCCTCGCCGCGGTAAGTCGGCACACGGTCCACCACGCGTCCTTTGCTGATTACCAGCAGTTCATCGAAACGCTCACACAGTTCGCCCGCCTTGGCGTGACGAAACAGTACCGGGTCACCGATGTTCAACGCTCGCTCCAGGGTGTGCAGCAGGGGGGTCTGCACTTCGCCGGCGGCTTCGTTGTCGATCAAGCGGCAGCCGCCGGGCAGCCAGGGCTGGGGCAATCGATCCTTGCCCGCCGGCCCGGAGGCGATGTAACCACCGCCTGCACACACCATCACGCCGGGGGCTTGGGCGCGTGTCACCGGCAAGGCAAAGCCGGCGGCGGGCGTCAGTTCAAAGGCGTGGTAGTGGTCGAACAAGGTCGGTGCGTACAGGCCGGAACCGGCCGCCAACTCGGTAACCGAAGGGTCGAGTCGGGTGCTTTCAAAACTGCCCGTGCCGCCGCCGTTCACGAACCGCAGGGTATGGCCGGCCTTACGCAATGACTGTACGACCTGCTCACGGCGTTCATTGACTTCGGCAATGGAGCGGCGCTTGAGAAACCGGATAATCCCATTCTTGAAGGCTTGGCCTGGCACGGCGTCCATCAACCCGGCAATTTGCCCTTCGTAGCCCATCAGGCCTTGTAGCACCACACCCTGACGGGAGGCAATATCGGCGGCCAGCCCAAGCGCGCTGGCCACATCATTGATCGGCGAACGGTGCACGCCAAAGTACAGCCCGGGAAAAACCGATGACATATCCAAATCGATCGCCAACGGCATGACCACGCCTTCTGTCACGGCGATCTCGTTGATCGCCTGCACCTGGGCCGGGTGGTCGACCATCAACGTAATCGAGCGTCCTCGGCGCAATTGGCAGGCGACTTTTACCAGGCTGCGCTCATCGACCGTCGGGTAAGCCACGACGATGTCGTCAAACCCCAAGCCGGCCAGCCAGGCGGCCTCGGCGGCGGAGTAGCACAGCAGGCCCTGAACAAATGGCCCCGCGGCCATGATCGTGCGAATCATCTCCACCGAGCGTATGGATTTGGTCACCAGCCGTACGGGCAAGCCCCCGGCGCGCTTGCCCAAGCGCTGTAGGTTTTCGATCAGTGCGTCCAGGTCGATAAAGGCTGCGGGTAGCTGCACCCCGGCCAGCACCCGATGGTAATAGGCGTAATCGCGAACAAGGGGCGGCGGGGGATTTTCGACACGGCGCATGAAGGACCCAATGAGTTCAGCGGTAAGTGAGGGGACGCGTGGTCTCGCTGCCCAGAGGGTAAAGGGCACATGGCTGGCGTTGAAGGTGCGATCCGGCCGGGCAACAGGTCCGCGCCGGCCATGTTCGCTCCCCTCTCTCTACGCTGTTGGAGGCGGGGCCAACCGATCCAAATGACTGATAATCATCGAGGCGACCATGGCACATACGCTTTTGGGGTCCAGGGACTCATCGAACAACAGTTCAATCGTGGCGTGGATCATCTCCACCGCCACCCTGGCGGCGGTAGCGAGTTGCTGTGGATCTGCCTGCGGGAACACCTGGGCGAGAATTTCTGCCTGTGCGCCGGACACCAGCCGGTGGGAATCGATCCTCACGTGCTCCAGCGCCGGTACCGCGCGCAGCCCCTTGAGAATCCACATGCCGCCCAAGGTCGCGTCGGTGACCCGGTAGGTTTCCAGGATCAGTTCGGCGAGCGCCGACTCCAACGCCTCATGCGGGCCGGACAATAGTTGCGGGGTGATCCAGTGGTCGATCAGGGCGTTCTGTTTTTCCAGCAGGCGTTCGCCTAACACCGTCAGTAGCGCGTACTTGTTCGGAAAGTAGCGGTACAGCGCGGGCGGCGTGAGCCCCGCACATTCGCATACCAGATTGGTCGACAGACGCTCGATTCCTACATCGCACAGGGTTTGTGCGGTTGCGACCAGTATCCGCTCGTAGGTCTCGGTGCTGCGCTGCTGTGCAGGCGGTTTCTTGTGTTCCTGGGTTTTCCCGGCGGTAGCGGCGCGGGCGCTGGCAGTGTTGGGCTTGGCCATAGGTACCTAGCAAGAAAAGGTGGAAGAGTCAGCTTATCAAAATGAAAAAAAATGTTGCTGAGCCTGATAATGGTAGTTATAACTATCGTGTAGCGATGACTATCATAACCGATGCGTCGTTAGTGTGACGGTCTCTTAAAACAAAAAATACAGGTGATGACTATGAACGTGCGGCATTGGCTTTTCCTTTCACTGGCACTGGTGTGCTCTTCCAGCGGTTATGCGGCGGCGGGTCCACAGGAGGCCAAGGGCCTGTGGCTCACATCGGAAAAGGATGCGGTGCTCAAGGTCGACGATTGCGCCGACAAGCCCGGCGCGCTGTGTGGAAAGGTTGTCTGGGTCAAGGACGCGGCCTCCACCACCAGTGATTGCGGCGTACAGATCATGCAACTGGATCGTTTCGACCAGGAAGCGTGGCGCGATGGTTGGGTGTTTGATCCCCGCGATCATAAAAAATACAAAGGCGTCGTTCGGGTCAAAGAGGGCTACCTCAATGTCCGGGCTTTTGTCGGTACCGAAATCCTCGGCAAGACAGAGCAATTCGAGCGTGTTGCCTCACTGCCTCCTACACCGGTTTGCACTTTGTAAATCCGACCTTTCTTGTGGGAGAGCCTCATGCGTGCAACGACACACCATTATCTGATGGCCGCTTTGCTGTGGCCCATCGTCAGCCCATCCTTGGCATTCGCCGACGAGATGGCCAGTTATGCAGTTGATATCACGGCCAAGGCCGTGTCCGATGTCAGGACCCGGGGCGTGTCGGATTCGTTGAACCGGCCGGGTGCCAGAGTCACCATTCAGGTCGCCCACGAATCAGGCTTGGTGGCGCTGGCCGAGTTCACCACCGTCAACAAGAAGCAATTTCTAGAAGGGG
The DNA here is from genome assembly GCF_003851685.1 of Pseudomonas sp. R5-89-07. Taxonomy (NCBI): domain Bacteria; kingdom Pseudomonadati; phylum Pseudomonadota; class Gammaproteobacteria; order Pseudomonadales; family Pseudomonadaceae; genus Pseudomonas; species Pseudomonas sp. R5-89-07. Next base: position 2,200,876 of record NZ_CP027727.1, read on the forward strand.
ATGGTCTTGGCGTCTTGCTCGCGGGCGGTTATCGCTTTGGCGATCCCGAGGCTTGGCACTACGGCGTGGGGCTGGCGGCAGAGATGTTTCCCAGTGCGCAGTTCAAGGCACCGAACAAATTCGACTTCGACACCTTCACCCCCACCGATGAGCGTACGACCAACTACAACAGCCAGTTTGCCGTATTGGAAATCGGCTACGGGGCGCTTGAAGGTCGGATTGCCCGGGTTTTGTCCAAAACCTACCGTGGCGCCAACACCGGCGGCGTGTGCGGGGCCCAGTTGCAGTTTCGCGACGATCCCACCAAGGGTCTGGAATGCTACGCCAAGGGCGATCGCAACTCCCGTGGCAGCATGCTCTATGACCTGGACTACAAATACCCGCTCGGGATGAACACCACGCTCAAGCTGCATGCCGGGTATCAGCAAATCGTTAACTTTTCAGAAGCGAACGCGGCCGACTACGACATTGGCTTGATCCACCATCTATGGGGTTTCGACTGGGGGCTTGATTGGGTGACCGCCAAGACGCGGGCACGCGAGTTGTATATGGCCGTGGACGACGGTCATGTGCGCTCCACAGACGACAACCGTTGGGTTGCATCGATTTCGCGCACTTTCTGAGTAGACCTTTATGACTTCGCTTTTCGTATCCCGGACGCCTCAGGCGGCCACCGGTCTGGAGCAACTCGTCCTCGCGGTGGACCTCGGCACCTCGGGTTGCAAGTGTGCCCTGGTTACATTGGAGGGCGAAATCCGGGCCTGGGCATTCCACAGTGTTGCGCTGCATGTGAACGGCCTGAGTGTCGAGCAGGATCCGCACGATTGGTGGAATGCCTTTATGCGCGGCGCCAGCGAATTGCTCGGCGCCGATCCCGTCCGGCGGCGCCAGGTGATCGCCGTGTGTTGTTCGACGCAGGGCGAAGGCACGGTGTGTGTGGACCGGGACGGCGCGGCCATAGGAGGGGCAATGTTGTGGTTGGACAAGCGCGGAGCCGGCGCGGTTAAAAAACGCATGGGGGGAGGGCGGCTCAGCCTGGCAGGGTACGGGCCGCTCAAGCTATGGCGTTCACTGCGTCTGACCGGAGGTGTAGCTTCGTTGTCCGGCATGGATTCAGCCGGGCACATGGCTTATATCCTTGATCACGAGCCGCAGCGCTATGAGCAGACCCACAAGTTCCTCAACGTGCTCGACTACATGAACCTGCGCCTTTCAGGTCGCTATTGCGCTACCAGCGACTCGATGTTGACGGCCTGGATCACCGATAACCGCGACCCACATCGCATCCGCTACGATGACGGCCTGGTCAAGGCCCTGGGGATCGACGCCGGCAAACTGCCTGAGCTGGTTCGCTCCACCGATGTTATCGGCACGTTGCGCCCGGAGCTCGCCGAGGCGCTTGGATTGGCGCATACCACGCAAGTGGTGGCGGGTGCCGTCGATACCTCGGCAGTGGCCGTCGGTGCCACGGTCAGTGACTTTGCCCCCCACCTCTATCTGGGTACCTCCTCCTGGGTGGGCGCACACGTCCCGTTCAAGCGAACCAGCGTGCGCCACCAAATTGCGGCGGTGCCCAGTGCTGTCAATGGTCGCTACCTGGCGATGGCCACGCAGTCGGCGGCGGGCGCAAACCTTTCCTTCCTGCGCGACAAGGTGTTGTACCACCCGGATGAACTGCTTAGCGATGAGCAGCAGCCGGACGTCTACGCCTTGCTCGACCGCATTGCCGCTCGGGTGCCGCCAGGTTCGCGAGGGTTGATCTACACACCGTGGCTATGCGGTGAACGCTCGCCGGTCAGCGATCCTAGCCTGCGTGCAGGTTTGTTCAATCTCAAGCTGGAGCACTCGCGAGAAGACATCATCCGCGCCTTCATGGAAGGGGTTGCGCTCAACACTCGCTGGATGTTCGAACCGTTCTCGCGCTTTCTCGGCCAGCCCAGCGACGTGATCGTAGCCACCGGCGGCGGTGCTCAGTCGGACGTGTGGTGCCAGATCATGGCTGACGTCTGCGGACGCGTTATTCATCAGCCTCAGAACGCAATCCAGACTAACGCCCGCGGGGCTGCGTTCATTGCGGCAGTGGGTTTGGGCAAGCTGCAGTTTCACGACCTGCCGAGCCTCAAGCGCCCGCATCGCCTGTTTGAACCCTCCCGTGCCAGTCGTGCCTTGTACGACGATCAATTCGCCACATTCCAGGAGGTGCGCAAGCGCCTCGCGCCGCTTTATCGACGCCTGAACCCCACACAGGAGACTGCTTCATGAGTCATGTTCAACAACAAATCGTCGAGCTATCGCAGCATCTGTGTCGGCGCGGTTTTTTTGCGGCGACGGGAGGTAACCTTGCGTTGCGCATCGACGCGCAGCACATCGCTGTCACACCGTCGGCCACCGACTATTTCAGCATGCGCCCGCAGGATGTCTGTGTGCTGCGCCTCAAGGACCTGGCGCAGCTCTCGGGTGAACGTGAGCCTTCGGTCGAGAGCGAGCTGCACGCGACAGTCCTGCGTGCACGTCCGGACGTGCAGTGCAGCATCCATACGCATCAACCCGTCGCCAGTGCCTGCACCTTGCTCGGTGAGTCGCTGGATGTACCGGACCCGCAGCTGTGGGGTTCGTTGGGCAAACATATTCCATTGGTAGGGTACGCGCCGTCCGGCTCCAATTGGCTGGCCGGCAAGTTCGGACGGGCCATTCGCTGGGATTACAACGCATACCTGATGCGCAATCACGGCGTGCTCTGCTGCGGCCCGGATATCGAGACGACCCTCGCGCGCATTGAGGACCTAGAAACATTTTGCCGTGACTATCTGCTGCGCCAAATCACCCAGCAGTCTCGCAACCAGTCGCAGTCACCTGCCGCCTTGGCACGCCTGGTCGATGCCCTCGTGCGCTCCAGTGCCGGCGATACTCACTCTTCCACCGAGACCCCATCATGAACAAGCCTCTTGATCCCGTCACATTAACTGCCCCGGCCGATTCAGCGGTTTCGCACTGGCCTGACGTTGACTCCCTGTATCGACGTTTCGATGCGCTGGTCAAGCAGCCGATTCGCCCCTTGAAGCGCGAGGCGCTGAGCAAGGTCATGGGCTACTTCGACGAGCGTTGTCAGGGTTCGAGACGGCTCGCTGAGGAGGCCAAGAAATTCATACCGGGGGGCGTTCAGCATAACCTTGCGTTCAACCATCCATTTCCACTCGCCGTCGCCCAGGCCAAGGGAGCGTACCTCACCGATGTGGACGGCAATCGCTATATCGATTTCCTGCAAGCCGGGGGGCCGACCTTGCTGGGTTCCAACCATCCGGCCATTCGTGAGCAGGTCAATCGGATTCTCGACGACTGCGGCCCAGTTACCGGCCTGCTGCATGAATATGAGGTGAAGCTGGCGCAGTTGGTCTGCGAAGTGATGCCTGGCGTGGATATGGTACGCCTGCTGGGTTCCGGCACCGAGGCCGTCATGGCAGCAGTGCGCCTGGCGCGTGCCTATACCCGCAAGAAATGGGTGATCAAGATCGGCGGTGCCTATCATGGCTGGAGTGACCAGTTGGTGTATGGCATGCGCTTGCCGGGCACCGGGCGTATGGAGGCTGTCGGCATTCCACGCGGCGCCACGGCCCACACTCAGGAGAGCCCGCCGAATAATCTGGATGCGTTGCGCCGACGCTTGCAGATCAACCGTCTGCGCGGCGGCACGGCGGCGATCATGGTGGAACCCTTTGGCCCCGAAAGCGGCACGCGCCCGGTGCATCCGGACTTCAATCGTCAACTGCGCAAGCTCTGCGACGAGTTCGACACGCTGCTGATTTTCGACGAGGTGGTCACCGGTTTCCGTGCCGGCCTGGGTGGCGCGCAAGGCTATTTCAACGTGATGCCCGATATTACCGTGCTGGGTAAATGCTTGACCGGTGGCTACCCCATGGCCGGTGCGATCGGTGGGCGCAGAGATGTCATGCAACTGCTGGCCGGCGGCATCGGTACCTCGGCACGCCGGGCGTTTGTCGGCGGTACGCTGTCGGCCAACCCGTTGTCCTGCGTAGCGGGCTACTACGCCTTGATCGAGGCGCGCAAACTGAATGCACCGGCCCTGGCGGGACGCGCCGGCGACCGTATGCGCAAGGGGCTCGATGAAATCATCAACCGCCGTGGCTTGCCCTACGTGGCCTACAACATGGGCTCGATCGTGCATCTGCAAACGTCGGGCGTGCTGTTGCTGGACACCAGTAATCCGCTCAAGCTGCTGCGAGCACGCAATGAAGCCAAGTCGCGCAAACACATGATGGAAGAAATGGGCGCTGCGTATACGGCGCACGGGTTGATCACGCTGGCGGGCAGTCGGATCTATACCAGCCTGGCTGATACAGACGAAGTCATCGACGATGCGCTCGAGCGATTCGACGCCGTTTTCCAACTGGTGTGAGGTGAGTGCGATGCACGATGTACTGCGGCAACAATGGCTGGAGCTTCGGCAACGACTGGTCGGCCTGGTGGGCGCGGGTAGCAGCGTTTCCTTGCGCATACCGGGCAAGGAGTGCATGTGGTGGGGACGGCTGGATGACGTGGCCCCCACCTGTATCGACTGGCCGGTGCATGTCATGGGCGACAGCCAGACCCATCATGCGATCTATCGCACGCGGGCCGATGTGGGGGCCGTACTGGTGGGCGGGGGCGATTTCGCCTGGAGCCTGGTGGACTTTGGCGGGGTGATGCCGATTTTATTTGATGAGCAAGCTCGGCATATTGGCCACATGGGCGTACCGGCTGCTTCTGTCCAGGACATTGCCGCTGCCTTGCAACGCGGTGGTAATGCGGCGTTGATCAAGGGCGTGCCTGTCACCCTGGGTACCACCGGTACCCGGATGGCGCTTAACGCGCAGCTGTTTGAAAAGTGCGCCAAGGCCTTCACTCTCGCCAAAGCGTCTGGCGCCAAGATGACGCTGTTGCCCTGGTGGGTGGTACTGGTTGCCAATGGCCGGCTGATGAAAGATGAAAAACGCGCGACTCAATGCTTTGCCCGAGGCGAGATTCCGCCGGAAAACCGTGGTTACTGAAAACCCTTCAAGAGGTGTAACGCCATGCACAAGTCGTCCGCTGTTTCCCGTAAACACCTGAGCGCGGCCTTGGCGCTGGGCTCCATCGCTGTGCTCATGGTAGGGCTGCAACCCTTGCTGCTGGGAGAGTTGCTGGCGCAAAACCGGCTTTCGCTTGAGGGCGTCGGTTTGGTCGCCATGGGCGAAATTCTCTCACTGGGGTTGGGCGTTGTCCTGGGCGATTTGCTGCGCTCGGTGTTCAGCCTGCGCCTGATTACGGTCGTGGCCATTCTGGCGGCATCGGGTTTGGACATGGTCACGGCCAACACTACCGGGGATGGCGCACTGGCACTGACGCGGGCCCTGGCCGGCTTGGCCGAGGGCTTGCTGTTATGGGGGACCGTGAGCCTGATCGTTCAAGGCCCTGCACCCGATCGCGTGGCGGGTGCGTTTATGGTGGTGCAAACCATCGGCCAGGCGTTGGTGGCGGCGGTACTTGCGTATTGGGTACTGCCTATTCAGAGCACATCGTCTTATGGCTTCGTATTTCTAGGCGCACTGACGGCAGCTTCTTTGTTGTTAGTCCGGTGGCAGCCCATTCGGCTGGCAAACCAGCAAGCACAGCGAACGGATGATGCAAGGTTCGGCTGGGGCCTTAACCACTTGTTATTGCTGGGGCTGGTCTTTATGCAGCTCAGCGCCATTGGTGGGCTTTGGGCTTACCTTGAGCCATTGAGCAAATACGTGGGACTTGACGCACAAAAAGCACAATTGCTCATCTCCGGTACGTTGCTGATGCAAGTGTTGGGCGGGTGCCTGGGGATCGCTCTGGTACGCCGGGTCTCGGACTTTTCGTTGCTGGCGGTCGCCGCGTTGTTGTTGGGCGGCATCGCGTTGGGGATGTATTTTTCGGCCGATATGGGGGTCAGGGTGTTCCTGGTGTTGTGCGGTGCGTTTGGTTTGGTGTGGCTGATGCTGACGCCTTTCCAGGTGCGTATCGCATTGCAGCTTGATCGCTCGGGTCGCATAGCCGGACTGGTGCCGGGCATGCAACTTTTGGGGTGCGCCTTCGGGCCCTTGATGGCGTCCCAATGGGTGGCGGGGGACAACGCCGAGTACGTGTTGCTGGTCAGCGCCGTGTTCTCACTGATCGCACTGACCCTGGTTGGTTTGCTGCGCCAGTGCCCTGCGGGTGAGCGCGTCAGTTTTGCGCGCAAAGTGGTGTTAGTGGTGGGCGCGTCCTCCGGCATGGGGCGCATGCTGGCAGTGCGTCTGGCGCAGGAAGGCGCCTGGGTTGTGGCCACGGCCCGGCGCAAACAGCTGCTCAATGACCTGCAACTGGAAATCACGCTCCAGGGGGGCAAATGCCTGGTTTCGGCGGTAGATGCCCTGGATGAACACGCAGCGGCCGGCCTCGTGGATGAAATCATCGAGTTGTACGGACGTCTCGACGTGGTCGTGCTCAACGCCGGCGGAGCCCCTGCGCTGGACATGCGTGAGATGAAAGCCGCTGATGTCACCGGGTATATGCGCTCGAACTACGATGTGGTGGTCAACTATCTGTTCCCGGCCCTGGAGCAGATGAGCCGCCAGGGACAGGGACTGGTTGTGTGCACCAACTCCCTGGCGGGGTTCCTGGGCGTGACGCTTCAAGGCCCTTACAGCGCCGCGAAAGGTGCGCTGCGCTTGCTTATCGACACCTGCCGGATTGAGTTCGGCGGCCGCGGGATCCGGTTTCTTTCCCTTTACCCAGGCTTTGTCGCGACCGCTCAGACAGCAAATGACGGCATGCCCGCGCCGCTGGAAATATCAGAGGCGGCGGCCGTCGAGCATATGCTGTTTGCCATGCGCAGCCAGCGCTGGGATTACATGTTCCCGTGGCCTATGCGCTGGTTGATCCGGTTGGCGAGGATATTGCCCAAAGCGGTCACGCTCTGGGTGTTGCGTCGGGAGTTGCCGGTGCTGGCGAGTGACGGCCGTACGTCTGGCGCGGCGGTCGCTTTCAAGAACACCTCGGCATAATTGCCTGGCCGGACGGTCGTTGTGTGGTCGGCAATGCCCCGGTCCAGCGCTTGAAGGCGCGCCGCAAGCCCCGCGCATCGCTGAAACCGATGGTGTGGGCAATGTCGGCTATCGACATAGTGGTGTTTTGCAGTAAGTCACAAGCGCGCTCGTGCCTGATTCGATCCAGCAGCCCGCTGTATGTCACACCCCGATCCGTCAGGCGGCGACGCAAGGTACGCTCACTCATGTTGAGCTCCTTTGAAAAGGCCTGGAGGGCTTCAGGGTCGTCGAGGTTGAGGCGGATATGACTGGACAGGGTTTCAATCAGGTCATGGCGAGAGCCGCGTCGGTTTATCAATTGATCCAACTTGGCCCGCAAAGGGCCACACGCCATGTCGTCATAGTCCGGTAGGCGCGCATTCAACCAATGGGCTTCGCAGACCAAGCGATTTTTCCCGGCCGTGAATGTTATCGGGCAACGAAATTCCCGCCGATAGGCCTGCGCATATTCCGGACGGGCGTACGATAACTCGACCCTGAGCGGGTTGAAGGCCGGCCCTATCAGCCGCCTTACCACGGACACGGCGCTCGAAAAGGCTTCTTCGATCAAGAAGGGCTCAATTTCAAGATCGAACACTTTGGGTTTGACCTCAATGATGAACTCGTTGGGATGAACACTGGCGCGGTGCTCCAGTAACGCACCGGTATCCCCTTGATGCTCAAGGCCATAGGTGATGGCCTCGCCCAGGGTTTTACAGGTCAGCATGGCCAGGCCCGCCAGCCCCCAGGACACTGGGGTCTGACGTGTGCCGGCAGAGAGCCCCAACGCGGGGTCCTTGATTGCACGCTGTGTTCGAATAATCAGCCTTCGGGTCTGCCGATAGGACAAGCGCATGTCCAGATCAAGCAGTTCGTTATAGCCGAAGCCGAGACCGCGACAAATGCGTTCCGTCGACAACCCGCTCTCCATCAACAGGCTGAACAAGGCCCGCGCAACGTTGGGAACCACCACGGCTTCATCTTGCTGGGGATGCTGCGTCCAATGCTGGGCAGCGGCTGCGGGCTCTAACATGGATAGAACACTCTGCATCGGAAGGGGTAGAGGTTACCCCTTCCGTCGGTAATTTAGCACCTCACTCTCTCCTTTCGTTGGCGTGTCGGATTAGTTTTCTGAGCGCGAAGCGTATCTGTCCGCAATGGTCCCCTGAATGGCCGCAAAAGGCTCATCGAAAGCACCGGCTTCCCTTTAGATTTCGGTTCAACACTGAACGGAATATCCAGGGAAAGCGCGATGAAATCAGAACAAGACGCAGCGATTATCAACCGAGGAAATACCGCCTGCATTATTGGCGCCGGGCCGGGTGGATTGAGTGCCGCACGTGCCCTCAAAGCAAAGAAAATCGCCTATGACCAATTCGAGCGACATTCGGATGTAGGGGGGATTTGGGACATCACCAATGCCGGCACGCCGATGTACGATTCGGCGCATTTCATCTCGTCCAGGGACCTATCGGGCTTCGTCGGGTTTCCCATGCCCAGGGACTTTCCGGAGTACCCCTCCCACCGTCAAA